>DDTL01000183.1 GCA_002344345.1 Saprospiraceae bacterium UBA2365 | reverse complement strand
CATATATATTTTTTCGATAACTTCGCATATCATAAACGAAAGACCTGAGTTATCCGATGGTAAATATTGTTACAAAAAGATTTATAGAATGTTACAAGTTCCTGCTTGATGAAGGGGTAATCAGGTCAGGACGTCAGTTTGCTTTCGAATTGGATTACTCACCACAAAGCTGGAACAAGGTATTGAAGTCAGAAAGAGATGTGACCATTGAATTGGTCAGATCAGCCATAGACAGGTTTGATTTGAGCGCTGATTTTATTTTTTGTGGCCGGGGAGAACCGGTTTGCAGAATGGCAGAAGAGAATGCTGTTGAACACTCTGAAAATCGTAAGAAGGAAAAAGACAGCATCACGCATGTTCCGGTGGCTGCCTCAGCCGGGTATCTCACTCAGTTTCATGATCCGGTTTTTTTGAAAGACCTCAATAGTTTTAGTTTACCCGGCATTGATTTCAGACATGGTACTTACAGGGCATTTGATGTGGTTGGAGATTCAATGGAGCCTGGCATCACTCAGGGAGAGATTCTGGTTTGCTCAATGGTGGACCCGGATTTGCTTAAATATAATGTGAGAAGCGATTTTGTATATGTAGTGGTTATGAAATCTGAAATCGTAGTTAAACGCATACAGAATCATATCAAAGAAAAGGGGACAATCACCCTCATTTCGGACAATCCGTTTTATAAACCTGTGGAGATCCGTGCTGAGGAAATTAAGGAAATGTGGATGGTTAAATTGAAGATCAGCCCTTTTTCTCATGCTGATCACAGCAATCAACTCAAATATGAAACCAGTCTGGATGATCTTCGGGCAGTGATTTCCAGTCAGTCAGCCACCATCGTAAAACTACAGCAATCCATTGAACGTTCGTTAAAAAATGAAAGACTGAAAATCTGAGACTTAACCTTAGCCAATAACTTTATCTATCAAATTAGCCAGTTCCTTCTTTTGTTCAATCATTTTGGCATGCAATTTCAAAGAGATCAGATATTCGGGATCTTCAGGATCAAGTTTATCCAGTTTTTTCATATTTTCCTCAATCATCATGGTCAATTTTCTGTTGTTGATCCGGATGATCAACTGATCTGCCTCGTTCTTAAAATTCTGGTCGGGCATTCTCTGTGTCTGTAATTCCATTCCTTTATTTTGCCAGCCTGCATACACATAAGGACTGTTCAATAAATCAATGGCCAATTGTCTGATTGGTTCATCAGGATGATTGGTGAAATATTTCTGGTCTGTGACCTCTCCGGCGCTCGTTTTATGGATCACTTCCCTGAATATGGATGCATAGACCTGGTTGGTAAAATAGCCCAACAACTCAGCGCAACCGGAGACAACAATCTGGGCAACCGTAATCTGACTTTTTTCATCATAAAGCGTATTCCCAAAATTGATCAAAAGACTGATCAAACCTCTTTCCATAGATTCATCGGCCTTGTTGGTGAAATCGGATTGTTCGTGCACCGGCTGGGAATCAGGCATGTCAAAATTGCCTTCCTGTGCTACCGGTTCTCCGTCCCGCAGACTTTCCCTGAAGCGCTTTTGTCTGATCTCATTTTTGATCACCTTGTTCACTTCATTGATCAGGATGGCTTCATCAATGTCCATGATGTTGCTCGACTCCTTCACATAAGTGTTACGGGCCATTGGATCGGGTATTTTGGATAAGGTTTGAACGATATCTTTGAGTACTGCCACTTTCCTGACCGGATCCTGATTGATTTCCTTTTTGAGAAAATATGATTTAAAGAGGATAAAATCCTGAGCTTTGTCTCTGAGGTAAGTTCTGAATGCGTTCGGTCCTTCTTTTTTGATAAAGGAATCAGGGTCATGCTGCTCTGGAAGGATTACCACCTTTACGAACATATCCATGGCTAAAATCAGGTCTGTGCCTCGTTGAGCTGCATGGATGCCGGCTGCATCTCCATCATAAATCACAGTCACATTCTGTGTATACCTTTTAATAAGCCTGATCTGATCATCCGTCAGGGAAGTTCCGGATGAAGCAACCACATTTTTGATCCCTGCCTGATGCAAACTGATCACATCTGTATAACCTTCTACCAGAATGCAGGAATCTTCTTTTCTGATATCATTTTTGGCAAAATAGAGACCATACAATGTTTTCCTCTTATTGTATATCTCTGATTCGGGCGAATTAATGTACTTGGCAATTTTTTTATCGTTGCCCAGTATACGGCCGCCAAAACCGATCGTTTTTCCCGAAAGATTTTGAATGGGGAAAATGACCCTGTTGCGGAAAAAATCCCTCCCATTTTCATTGCACAAACCCAGTTCAACCAAAAATTCTTTTTTATACTGATTCCTGAGTGCAATTTCAGTCAGATCAGTGGGGTCATCGGGAGCAAAACCCAAACTGAATTCCTTTATGGTGTTTTCTCGAAAACCTCTTTCCCTGAAATAACTCATCCCGATGTTAACGCCGGCCTGGGTATGAAATAAATTATGTACAAAATGATTTTTAGCAAATTCCGTAACGATGAACAAACTGTCTTTTTTTTGTTTATCCTCGCTTTCGCTTGGGTCTGCTACTGTTTCATCCAGCGTAATATTGTACATTTTGGCCAGAAAACGGATGGCTTCGGGAAAGCTATAACCTTCATGCTCCATGACAAAATGAACTGCGTTGCCTCCTTTACCACAACCGAAACATTTGAAAAGGTTTTTTGCAGGTGAAACCGTAAAAGAGGGTGTTTTCTCATTATGAAAAGGACACAGTCCGATCATGTTCACACCACGTCGTTTCAGGTTGACAAAGTGGGACACCACCTCCTCAACCTGAGCAGTTTCCAGCACCTGGTCTATCGAATGTTTTGCGATCATATCGGATAGTCAATTTCTTTTATCTGAGATTTATATTGAATTTAGTCAAACCTGTCCATAAATAAACTCAAATACTGTATAACAAAAGTAAAGCATTTTTTAAAACGAAGTATGATACTTCATTTTTTGGAAGTTTTTAACATTATAAATCTTTCCAAATATATGTTTGCATTCAATCATTTTTAAAAAGCATATACCTGCACATGATTGGTTATTAATATACTACAGATCATGGACGTCTATGGATCTACTCCACGATCTTAAATCCAACCCTTTAATAATCAGCTAATAAAAATGAATTTTATTCTGCAATGAATCTAAAAATTACCACAAGCTTATCAATAAGGCGAACACCCCGAATCCTGCTTGAAGGCAGTTGAATGTTGAGCCTGCTCCGAAAAATCTTTGTCCCCTAAATCCCCGCTGAAGTTTTCAATCAGTACAGGCACAGTTGTTTTCAGTCAGTACAGACCTAAATGGGGTGTGAGTGGCTATTAATATGTTGAATATCAATCGTTTGCCTTTATTTTTGAGCTGATCAATGACATCAATAGGTTGGGACAAAAAAATAGATAATCAACAAATTGGATTTTTTGGAGTAGACTCAATGCTTAATAAATATTTCATTCATTAATTCGAATTATACTTAATAGAAAATGCCGGCTCGGAAAATTCACGGGCGCAGCTTTTCCAAAAATAATGAAACAGGAAGCAGAATCGGTTCCTTTACTTTCCGGCTAAATCAATGATAATCTGACTATTCCAATTCACGTTCCAATTCCTCAGTCATTTCCAGATTATGGAATACAGACTGAACATCATCATCATCCTCAAGGGCTTCGATCAGGTGTAACACTCTTTTAGCTTCATCAATGGGTACTTTGGTAGTTGTGGTTGGAATCCGCTCAAGGTATGCCTGTTTGACCTCGATATTGAGTTCTTCCAGTTTTTTCTGCATTTCACCAAAATTGATCATATCCACGGTCAATTCCACTTCATTGGTCTCTTCGTCAACTTCCATTTCTTCAGCTCCTGCGTCAATAAGTTCCAATTCCAGTTCTTCCATATTCCATTTAGCCAGGTCAAACATGAAAATACCTTTTCTTTCAAACATGAAGCTGACCGATCCGGAAGTAGCGAGATTACCACCTTTTTTATTGAAAATAGCTCGCACATTGGCAACCGTACGTTGCATATTATTGGTCGTACATTCCAGAAAAATCGCGATTCCGCCTGGTCCGTAACCTTCATAAGTAGGTGTGTGCAAAATCTCGTCTTTTGTGTCCAGAGCCTTACTGATCGCCCGGTCTATATTTTCTTTTGGTAGGTTGACTCCTTTTGCATTGGCGATGGCCAAACGAAGTCTGGGATTAAAACTGGCATCTCCGCTTCCGCCTTCTTTTACTGCGATGGCAATTTCTTTGAGTACCCTGCCGAATATTTTGGATCTCTTTGCATCATTAGCGCCTTTTTTCCTTTTTATCTTGGACCACTTACTATGACCTGACATACTTTAATTTTTATCAGAAAATGAATAAAGTTGAAAAAACAATGAAAATTAAATTTTACGCAAATTTAAGGTATGCTTTTCTAAAAATCGAATACTGCTGAAGATTTTGACTTCAAAAGTGGTTTTCAGCAAAAACAAATAGTTTTTGGATCTAATATCTGCCCCATTGTCTTATTACAAATCAAGCTTCAAACATCTTTCGGATTAATTTTGGTTAATTCCCAAATAGGTTAGAACAGTCTTGTTTATTGTTTTAATAGGCCAGGGGTGATTTTTTAACAGATACCCTGTTAAAAGTATTTCTCAATCAAAATATCTGTTATATGGACACGAAAAAAACAATTTTTTATCGGGACACGAGAAACAAAAAAAGCCCTCAATGTTGAGGACTTTTTTTGATTTGTTTTATTATGTTGATGAAATTATCTCTGGATCATCACTTTTTTGGTTGCTATTCCTTCTTCTGTAACAAGTCTGAGGATATAATTGCCTGCAGGAACATTGCTAACATTCATGGAGGTTGAAGTAGCATTCAGATCGTTCATCAATTTAGTTTCGATCACTTTGTTATTCATATCTGTCAAAACCAATGTGGCATCTCCCATATCTTTACCCAGGTTAATGTTGATATTCATAATGGTGTTGACCGGGTTAGGGTAGACCTCCATAACAGATTCTGGCAATTGTGGAGTATTGGTGCCACCACCAGGAATGAATATCATGTCCATTCCTATATAAATTCCATAAGATAAGCCAAAAAACCATTGCCATTGATTACCATCATTTATATAGATACCATTGTTCAATTTGTAATTGGTAGGAGCGTTGTCAGTTCCATGATAAACCGTTCTTCCAATGTTCCAATGATACATCAGTAAATATCTGGTATTTGGTTCAAGTCTTACTCCGGCATCAAAATCAAGGTTGTAGAAAGGAACTTTCCAGAAATCAAAGTCACCGGATTGTAAGCCTGACTCAAATCCGAAACCTACCATCTCCAATTGTGGGTGTGCCTCGTCGAAGAAGTCGAATTGAGCCAATGCAAGTGTATCAAAATTGGAGAAATCTTCTGCGACATCAGGACTTACTTTATATAAAAATGCATTTACGTCAGTGATAAAATCTTCTCCGTTGTCTGTTCCATCCCATGCGGCTGCTCCCGTTGAGTCAGCTGCAAAATAACCTGATGGAGAATTTGCCCATGATCCGGTAGTGAAAATATTGAAAATGTTCCAGTCTTCACTTCCGCCCCAACCTCTGACGTGGAACAAATCATTGGCATCACCGCCATCAAATTTGCTTTGACTTACCGTAAAAGGCATCCACCAGGTATTGTCACGGGTATTGAATTCGCCATTGTCAGTCAGAACATACTCGATTGCATAGCTGCCTGGTGCCGTGAATATTTCAGCAGTAGGCACAAATGGTTCAGCAAAAACCAACCAATCTGAAGTGTCACCTGAGGCTAAAGTTCCTTCGAGAGGTGATTCTACGCTATGAATCAAATCCCAGGCTGCTGAAGTTGTGTTATAATAGTAAATATCCGCTTTGGCAGTTAAGTCTGTAGCCTCGGCTGCACCTTTATTGATCACCCCGATAGCGAATTCAAAGGGTTCAGCATCGATTTGTGACGCCGGAATTACCTGATGTGGTTGAGCATTGTAAGCTGCAAAAACTTCCATTTCTACCTCAGGTTGTTCCATCACATACACATCATCCAATAACCAATAATAGTAGGAACCATTCCATACGAATCGGATCTGAACCTGTGGTTTGTTGGCTGCAACTTCAGAGATATCGATCAACTGATGAGTTTTTCTTGAATCACCTACGAGATTGTATTTTATGTCGCGGATATCCAGGTTCAGGTCAAAAGCCACCCATGTATTGCCACCGTCAGCAGAAACATGCAATGCCATTTCATTGGCAGGATTCCAGATCCTTGTCCTTTGATAAAAGCTGACAAACACTGTGCTATTGTTCTCACAAGAAAAAGCCGGAGAAGTCAGTTCACCTCTGTGCGGGTATGCAATACCATCTTTACAGTGAAATTTGTCAGAATTGAAAATTGCAGCTCCGTTGGAAACTGTAGGGGAGTTGATTGCAGCCTGTGTGCCATAATAGCATCCTGCAGTTCCTTTTCCGTCAGCAGTCCATGTCCATTTAGCATTTCTGTCATTATTGGTAGTCCAGTCATTAAGGCCACCTGCAAATTCGCTATTCGCATTTCCTGGTCCACCCCAAATATACACTTGTGCAAATGAAATTTGGGCTGTTGCCAAAATAACAAGGATTAGCGAATAAAATTTTGTAAAAAACCCTTTCATAAATATAATTTTTCTTGTTAAAAAATGTAAAAACTGTCATCAATTGGTTTGATCTCAAAATTGATTGACACATTGCGCCAAAGATACTACTTCTGATAAAAATAATGCACTTAGATTGATTTTTTTTGATGTCCTTTAACAAAGTTAAATTGAGTTTGTTTGAAAACATGGATATTGTTCAATCAGGAACCTATGCTTTATAATATTTCTTAAGAAGTCATTTAGCCCTTAAATTCAATTCGTTTCTACCACCGATTTGAGAACGTTTTATAGAGGGTTGTTGTGATCGCATATTAGAGCAATATTCTAAAATCGACTAATTTTTCTTATTTTTGCCTCTGCAAGTATCAGTTTTGAGGCCTGCATCGATTATATATAAAGCTTTTCAAAATAAATTTTGTTCATTATGAAGATTTTGAAGTCATCATTCGTGTTGTTGTTATTTTTTTTGAGCTTTCAAATAGTTTTAGGTAAAAATATTGAGTTGACATCCTTTCAAATATTAACAGATACCCTTCCGAATCCCAAAAACGAAGATGTACTGATCAGGGAATTGCCCTTGGGAGCGGATAAAAAAGTCGCTTTGCCTGCAGAAACCCGGGCCATCTTTCCGATGGATACATCAGTCAGGTTGGGGAAAATGGAGAATGGTCTCAATTACTATGTTAAGCATTTGCCTTCAGGAAACAGAAAATGGGCAAAATGCTATCTTGTTGTAAAAGCTGGCTTTGCAATGGAAGCTGATGACCAGATCGGTGCAGCTACGGCCGTGAAACATTTGGTTTTAAAAGAAACTGAAGACATGATGGAGCCATTTGTGCGCTTTGAGCATACGGGTCTTTCAGGAGATGATGATTATGAAGATGTAATAAAAACTTTTTCTGGTTTTGAAGAAACCATTTTTGAATATAGCACTCCAATTTTAGAAATTGCTCAATTGAGTTCCGCCTTATCTGTATTGAAAACCTGGGCTTCTGAGGCAGTTTTGGATCCTGCATGGATCGAAAAAGAAAGACTGAATGTTATCAAAAACAGCCCCAGGCTATATGGTATAAGTACTATTCTGCAAAATAAGACAGTCTTTGCGGGAACACGATATGGTGATCGGATACCAGCAGATATTTCAGCCAAACTCAAGGAATTAAAACCCGGCGCAATAAAAAAATTCTACAATGAATGGTACAGACCAGATCTCATGGCAGTTGTGATCGTTGGAAATAATGATGTTGACATAACGGAGCAAGAATTAATTAAAGTGTTTTCTGAAATAAAAAAGCCAGTTTCAAAGGTTCCAGATACCTCCGCAAATTATGTGGATGGCCAGATTTTAAAAACTGATATTATGGCAAATGCCCAATTCACTGATTCCGAAGTCCGGATCTTGTTCCAAAATCAGAAAAGGCCTGTCCGTGATCAGTTTGGTTACAGGCAACTGATCATGAATGAATTGATCAATGTGATGTTCCAGGAAAGATTTAAAACCGCTGAATTCAAACTTAGTGGTGTAAGAAAACCTGGATTCCTCCGTCCTTCGGGAAATACTGAGTTTTTGTTTGTTAATTTGTTTTGCAGTGAAGGGAAAGTCATTGAATATTTAAAACCAGCGCTTATTGAAATAGATAGGCTGAGAAAAATTGGTTTTACAGAAGCAGAATTGGAAAAAGCTAAGATCTATATCGGGCAAAAGCATTCGTCTGAAAAAGATTTAACAGACGATCATCAAATAGATGCAATGTCTGAAAAGATGATTTGGCATTATTTAGATGGAGAACCATTATTGGATGTTCATACTCAGGAGGAAATCCTCAAAAACTATTTGCCTAAGATAAAGTTGAATGAAATCAATAAAAAATTTGCTCAACTGACAAAAGAGGAGAACTGTTGCATTTTGATCAAAGGTAATTCCGGATCTATTGGAACATTATCTGACGCATCACAAATCAAAAAGTTGATTGAAGAGGTCAGAATCAAATAAGGCCTTATTACAGTTCGATCGACATCACATTTCTATCCAGATTCAAATAGGATTCAAAAACTTTCAGATCAATCACCGCCCCGCCATCGCGATAAGGGTTGTGATCTTTAGTAAAAGGAAGGTGCTCTCCGTTGAGCTTGATCTTTTTTGGAGTATGGCAGCCATTTTTTATTTGATAATGTAAGGATATTGCACGGGAATTTATCCTTAATTCCGCTGTTAATCCATTCATTTTTTTTGGGATAACAGGATCAATTACAATCCGATCAGCCTCCAATCGTATACCGAGCAATCCGGAGATAACCAGACTGATATAAATGCCGGGACCGCTTGAATACACCCGCCAGCCGCCTTTCAGTAAATGCCTTCCTTCTATGATTTCCTGATACTTTTCATCCGCTTCGTATCTCGTGTGAAAACTTACATCTGAACTGCTGTAGTAACAGTTGGCCTGTCTCAAATCACCACAGTCAACTACTTTTTGGTAATCCACCGGAATGGCTTGTCGCAATGCTTTGACAAATTCATCCGCGTTACCCAGAATGGCTTGAGATTCCGCATACCGGATATGTTCATGCACATACATCAACCCGATCTCCCTTCCAAAAAAGGTGCTGCTTTCAGCACGTTGAAAAATCTCCTGAATGCCACCTTTGTATCGCAGTGGTTTGTCCATCAATCGCGCACCATCAGGTCCTTTCAGCCATTGATCGATGATCTTTTGGTGGTCATCAGCCTGTTTTTTTGTAAAAATGCCACTGATGATGGCTCTGTTCATCGGTAAAATACTGTACCGGATACCAGTCATTTTATCCGAAGGGTGCAACAGTAAACTGATGCTTCCATCTGCCTCTATATGGCCATACCCGGCTAAAACACCATCTTTTACGAGATATTTATTGAAATCTATACGTATGTTTTCACAGATATTTCTTAAGGTTGCTGCCTTCGCATCTTCACCACTGCGTATGTACACATCGCTGTAAGCCATAAATGACTGATAATTCATTTCAACGGTCCAGGTGGAGATCAGTTTTTTTGAAAGCTCCACATTGACAGGCTGAAGGGAATCGTTCCAGTCTCCTCCGCCAAACGGCACAAAAAAAGTTCCCTCAATGTAAGAATCCGTGATCATGTTGATCAGTCTTTCCACATGCTCGGCAACCGGTGAAAGTGTATTGTCATCTCCAAAATACGGCAATTTTTCTTCCAGAATACTCAGGTCTCCGGTGGTTTTAATGTATTTTGCCAAAGCTATTAAAACCCAGTAATAAATATCTCCATGACAATCGGATGCCCGGATCGCTTTATACGAATCAAACATCCACCATTGGGGCCAGTCGCCGTAAGGATTCTGATGACGGAACACTGTCAGCAGGACATTCCGTGCTTCTTTATATTTTTCGGTTTGGAGCAACAGTTCAATGGGTCCTTGTGCAACATCTCTTGTTCCCCATGCAGCACCAGAAAACTGTTCCAATCCATAGGGTGTCAAAAAATGTATCAGCGCATTATTCCCATACCAGGGTAAAATCTCATTAATAGCTAATGAGTCCTCATCCGAACCATGTATCTTCAAGCCTAAACTCAGCCTTTCCCAAAAAATTATTGCTTCTGATCGATCAGAAAGCCATTGTAAATCCGGATCATGATTAGGTGTGAGTGTGTGTTTCTCCTGTAATTCTCCGGTAAAGCTTAAGAAAAATGATTGCGTTTCTTCTATTTTTAATATCAAAAAGTTATCATGCTGGTTTTTATTTTCTGACCCTGCAATAAAGGAGGTAATATCAGAAATGCGTTGAGGATCAGGTTGATAAATATTCAATCTGAACTGTGCATCCGGAAATTTTTCGGTAATCATTCCATCTGTTGCCTGGAAATCGTATTCAGATTTTTGCAATTTTTTAGTGACTTTCCAGGTATTGACCTGATCGAATTGATGGCTGATCATCAGACTGACTGGTTCACCTTTCAAAACTTGGAAATCAGTGTAAATTAAAGGATGGTTCACCGAAGTCCATGTTCTGATCTGGAATATCCGTGAATTGTATTTGTAGATCCAGCGACAATGATTCAGACCCATTTCAAATGCTGAAGGATTGCCTAAAAGGTATTCTTCACCTTCAAATTCAATAAAAATCCTTTGACCTGAGTCAGTTTGCAGATTAAACTGACTGGTATTAACAGATAGCAACACATTGAAATTGGTGTTGCCCTGAGAAAGGTGCGAGTTAAAGATCCCGGTAGCATAGCATGTGGCAGACATCACATTTTCATTGGGTTCAAATCCTGTTTTGGCCTGAAGAATGTGCCCGTGTGGTCGATCAACCAATGCTTCCTTGGCTCCCATAACTACATGGTTACCATCCCTGGTAAAAAATGACAAAGTTTCGCCATTTTTAATTTCCTGATGCCTGATAGAATCTCCAAAAAAAGTGTTGATTTCTGCATCAGTCAATTTATCTGCCGGCAGGAATCTGGCAGTGGTAAAAATATTTTTAACCGGTTTTTTCCAGTCCCGGATTGAATTGAATTCTTTATGGTTGAAAACAGGAAATTCATCCAATACTTTGCGAATGATCGTCAGGTCTTTGGTACTAGTGGCTTCGGGATGGTCGGCTATAAATGTGGCGACAAAGCTGATTAGTTTGTTTTCACCATTTTTCAAAATAAATTCTTCTTCCTGCAAAGCTACGATGGAAGATTCACCGGCTAAATCACCGGTCAGATTTTCTGTCAATGCTTGTGGTACACCGTCTGATCTGTATTTATTGCCAAAAAATTGCATGCCGTCAGTGCTCGCACAAGATGCAAATCCGGCACTTGCGATCAATATCCAGGGATACCCGGATGGCTCTTTTATATTTTGCCTGCAACAGACCACCGAACCCTGCCGGGGATCTTTTAAAACTATACGTTCTATGTATTGGCTGACATAATATTCATTGACTAAGTTGTCACTGATCGCTTTCAGCCCGATGTCCTGAACCAGGACCAAGTCTGCGACACAATCCTGACCTGCATCGTTTTGCAGGAAAATGCTCCATCGCCAGCTTTTTGATCCGGATGACAATTCAAGTTTTGCTGAATATTTTAATCCTTCCCACTGACCTCTGAGATAATAACCATTGTTTTGAATGGTGAATTCGCTCTTGCTTAACGGACCAGTGAGCGGAATCCAAACAGGTACAGTGCCTCTTTTGCGAAGATATACATTCGAAAGGGTAGGAGTAAAAGGATTTTCAGATTTTAGATTGATACGGATTTGTTGGTCTTCAATCGATTTAATGCATCCATTGGCCAAAAACTCAAATTTCAATCCGTATTTATTTTGAATATTCATCAGTTATTCATTGTTTTTATTAAACAGATGTAATAATTATATAATATGTAAAACTGTTGTTAAATCACCCTTTATGGCATATTACTCCAATAATGCAGGTTTTAGTTATCAAATCATTTTCTGAATAGCTCACCAATTTAATGGTTTTATAATTGGTTAGCTATTTAGTCGGTAGTCTGTCGGAATTAAGCACGTTCTTGGTTTAATAGACAATAATTTTTTTTTCGAAAGCGATGTTTTGACCCCTGGTATAAATAATTGACTAAAAGACTTCGGACTAAAATACTATCAAGCTATTCAATTACTCCTAATGATATGTTAATCGTAAATACTTTTTCGTGCAAATGGCTATAGTGTAAAATACATTTTGAGTCTTTCGTGAATATTTCCACAGCTTTCCCATTTATGGAAGCATGATGGATGAATGCAGCATTTGGTCCTTCAAATACGATTTCACCCATCAGATCACGATCACCAAAAACCTGTAAATCAAAGCCTCGTTCATTTATGTCGATCTCTAAAATATCTGAAGTAGCGTGTAATATAGATATTTCAGGCATGATTTCGATATTGACAGGACTCAGGACACCATATAAAGCAGGCCATGTGAACGGCTCATTATTCGCATAAGGAACGTATATTATATGACCGGTGGTTGGGTGTGTATACCACACCCTTCCTGTATGTGGTTCATTGTAATAATTACCAATGAATAAGATACCTGAGCCATCAGGAGTAAACCGTTCTCTGACTATTATAAATTCATTATCAGAATGACTTTTCCTGATTTTTACGCCTGACATCCGGAGAAGTTTTTCATAAACCGGCTTGTGACCTTCAGTGTCAAAACCGAGCCAGGTGCCGAGATGTATGAATTGACCATTGCCCAGGGTTTTATTGAATCCGCAAATATTTCCGGCTATATTCCGGGCAATGATCTCGTCTGGATTGAAACAGTTTTCGTCGTAAACCAATTGTGGATTAGCACATTTAATGTCTTGATAACCAAGTATGTCTATGAGTGGAGAATCAATTACTTCCACACCCGAAGGATGTATTTTCAAGGCATCCCTGATGATGGTACAAGCTTGTCCGTTCATTTCCCTGTCAGGTAAATTGGGGAAAATGATGACTTTCCCTCCATCGTGGACATAGTCAACAATTTTTTGCTGATCTCTTGCATTCATTTCATCTGTTGAGAAAACCCATATCTGCCCATATTGTTTTAGTTTTTGAGGCTCATTTTTTGTCAGATCTGCCATGTCATAATCCGCATTGAGTATCTGAAGTACTTTGAGCAAACCGTCAAAATAGGCTCCGCGACGAATGCGTGCATAATCAAACTGTAAGCCGCAATTAGCTCCTGTCGGCCTTTCAAGTTCAGTGGAATAATAGTGAGGATAGAATAAAACGCAGATCTCAGCTTTCCTTTCTGAGTGAATGATCAATTCTTCGGAAGTTTTTACCAGTTGGTTCATTCGCCGGATCAGTGGAAATGCTGAAGTTTTTTCCCCTTCAGGCGTCAAGGGGTTGAACCAATAGAAAGTGGAGCCTGAATATCCTTTTTGTCTTGGGTTTAGTCCCTGTGAAAACATATAATAATTCCATCCTCTCAATCCGTTGGCAATGCTTGCTTTATAGAACAATTCCATTTCCCTTGGATTGGTCACAACATGGTATTCACGGCTTCCACACTGAAATTCAGCAGCAAATAGTGGTTTTGGACCCTGCATGGCATGCGTGATATCATTGATAATGCGATCATCATGTAAATTTCTATAGGAGAAAAATTCCGGAATATGGTCCACCCCAAATATGATCTCACTCCGGTCATCGAACAAATCTTCGTACATGGTGATATTCACCGGGAATTCATATCCGTTGCCATAGATCCATCCGGGCAGATTGTGATATAAGGGAATATCCACTCCACGGTCTCGGGTCATCAGAGTCAGCATTCTGAGATAATCTCCGTAATAAGTCCTCCAGAATCGGTGCCAATCATGGTCTCTGCCTCTGTCTTCCACCGAAAGATAGGGTGTATTTCCATCCATTGGCAGGTCAATCTGTTCGAAAGACTCAAAATTTGTTTTCCAAAGTTGGTTGATCTTATTCAGATCCTTAAAATGGGTTTTGAGGTAGGCAATGTATTTTTTTCTGACAATTTGGCTATAATCTGCCTGATGTGCCAGCCAGCTGAAAACACCTATCTCATTGCAAACCTGCATCATAATGACCGGTCCTCCTTTGGATATCTGGCGATTGCTGATAAAAGGCATGATCGCATCATACCAGGCTGTGACTTTTTCAAGAAATACCGGGTGAAATAAGCTGACGCCATCGCTTTGAACAATCGTTCCCTGGCTGTTGTGCATTTTTATTTCCTGCCCGTATTTATCCATAAACCAATCAGGTAATCCGGCTCCGCGGTATTCAGCGAGGATGAAGGGCCCGGGTTTAAGGATGCATTTCAAACCAAATGTGTTGCAAAGCTCTATCCAACCGCTCAGGTCACGCTCAGGACATGTTGAGCCGTTAAAATCAAAAAATCCTTCTTTTTCTTCATGCCATGCCCAGGGAACATAACTGCTTACTACATTCAAGCCGGCCTCTTTTGCTGCCTTGAGGTGTGTTTCCCATTTGTCTCTTTTAATCCGGAAATAATGGATCTCTCCGGAATTCAGGAAAACATGTTTATCATTCAGTATAAATTGCTCATTTTCAATTTTAAATACCATATTTATTCAACTTTTACTTTAAGTATTTTCCTATCGATTATTTCAGGCAATGATTTGTCTCTCTTCATTGCGTTTTTTAAGCAGATCTTTTATTTCCAGTGATCTGCTCTCGGTCAGTGAGTATCTGAAAATAAATAAAAAGGAAAGTAAGCTGAGTATCACGGGGATTCCGATTTCAATGATCCTCATCATCAATAAAGTGAAAGGTGTTTGCCTTTTTAAGATGGTCAGATCTTTAGACATGGACTTTAATCCTTTTTTTGCATCCATGATGGAAACGGTGTTATCCATTTCTGAAAGTGTCCGTAATAGCTTTTCCATAGTTTGATTCAGCACCATATAGTGTTCCTCATTTTCTTTTCTGTCATGAGTGGGTAAATCAGTGGTTTCAATCCATAAATGTTCTTGTAGTTCCAATGCGTAAAACCTGGCTTTATATAGCTTTGTCCTTAATAAAACGGGGAATGATCCTTCAATAGGGGTTAAAGTTGAACGCTTATAATCTCTGTTATTTTTGACCAGATCAGAGATTGTTTCCTTGTCAGATTTTAGTAAAATCAATGTCTGGTCGATCCATTCCAGTTTTTCTTTGCTGAACTGAACATCTGTATTGCTCTTCGTTATTTCGTGTTCTTTAGTAAGGAATTTCACATAATCGTTTGACTCATTAAGCGCTGTTTTTGCTTCTGATTTGAAGAATAAAACAGATGCAGAATCGCTCAGACTATCTTTTTTGGCGAATAATTCCAATTTTGCAGACATTTCATTAACGGTCCCGATGAGTTTGTCCACTTTGGTTACCTGTGTTTCATCAAACATAGTCAGTACGATCAAAGCACCTGAAACAAAACTGGCGAGAGCCGTACCCATTTTAATGAACCACCAGAAAACCGCGTAGTAACTGCCTTCCGTCCTTTTACCTGTATTCAGTTCTTCTTCATCACAGATGTCGCCGACCATTGAAGAACCAAGTGTAAAAAAGAACAGCATTCCAGCGGATAGCAGCACGGTCGGGATGATTATGAGGTATGGAAAATCGGGATTGTAACAGACAATTTTTGAAAGTTGGGCAAGGATCATCAAGCCCATGGCGATCATCAGGGTTTTCCGTTTTCCGAGTAAAGGACTGATCAGATTCAGGGGAAACACTGCCAGCACTCCGGTCACTGCCCACACTGTACCGTTAATACCTAACAAGGTGGCTCCTGCCAGTTTATCTCCGGAAAAAACATAAAAAATAGGTATGTATGAGCCAAGAAGTTGCACAAAATTGAAACCCATTGCCAGGCTGAAAATGCTTAGTGTAAGGAAAACAAAATTCCTGTTTTTTACAACCAACCTCATATCCTGCCAGAAGCGTGTTTTTGGCTGATTAGAAACTTTTTTAAAACCCGGTTCTTTTAACTTGAAAAACCACCAAAAAGACAATGGGATCAAAATGGCGGCAATCATGATCGATACGTATCGCATACCATCTGCTTCATTTCCTCCGGGGCCTTTGAACATCTCAAGATTTGCCAATACGAAGAGCCAGGGAGTGCTCATTGCAAAAATATTACCGAAAAAGCTCTTTGCGCTAAACAGTTTGGTCCTTTCATGGTATTCCGTTGTCATTTCCATTCCCAATGCTCCATGAGGAATCTCGAAAATGGTGGTTGCGGTGTAAAACAACAATAAAGCAATCAGAATATAACTTAATTGAAATAGCTGGAAACCGGCTTCAGAACCAAACCATTGCTCTACAACTTCTCCCTTGGGAATCCACCATATCAAAACGAAGAATATTGCAACCAGGATGCCTCCCAATAATAAAAATGGACGCCTGCGACCCCATCTGGTTCGGGCATTATCCGATAAGTGGCCAATAATGGGATCTGATACCGCATCCCAAAGCCTTGGAATGATCAAAATAAAGCCAAGCCAGAAAGCACTGAGACCCAGACTGATATTGCCCATTAAACCTACCAGAATGCCTGCTACATTGAACAATGCTATGGGGATGATGCCGCCGGTTCCGTAAGCAGCGAGTTGGCCGAAACTTATTTTATCAGGTTTATTTTTTCCCAGGTCAAACATGCTTTTATTCTTTTCCATTTTCTGTTTTTTGGAGTGAAATCTGTGGTTGATAAATTACATTATTTTTTAAATGTCATTTGGTGAAAATTTCGATGGTACAAGGGAATTCATGAGTCTGGATCACATTTTCGCTGAAGGTGTGGATCTCCTTTCCATTTACCAAAACTTTATCAGGGAGTTTAGAACCATTGAAATTCTGTATTTTGAGGCCATTGGCTGGTAGTTTTACATCTCCCCAAATATTGACATTGTATTTTTTTTCCGTTTTTTTAACTGAATACGAGATTTCTCCATAATATGTGGGTAAATGTTCAACAGACATTCCTGAAGGTGAATCTATCCAATTTTGATACAATCCGGTTCCAACCACGAGCGATTCATCCAATTCATTTTCATACACAAACATGGTTCTGATGGCATTCAGGAAATCACTGCCAACCCAGGTGTGTGGCATATCTCCTATAAATCCTGGGGTTCGTTCATCTTTCCATACGACTTCTGCCCAATGGTGCCAGCCTTGTGGCCTTTGATCCTGAAGGAAAAATTCGATCAGTTGATGTGCTTTTTCCGGTTGGTTCAGAATTAAGAAAGAGCCGATCAGACGATTTTCGTAAGGTGTATAATTGATCCAATCGATCTTATGGTCTCTCCGCTTGAGAAAATAATCGAAATACTTGTCAAAAGTGTTGAAAACCTGTGGCTTAGGCAGGTTTTGGAATTCGTTGCAAGGTGTGAGTGCAATGGTGGTGGAGGTAGCATCGAAGTCACCGAGTTCAACGCATCCGGGTATATAGTCGATCTTTTTATTTTTCATGGCCAGATCAATGGAACGATATAGATTGGTTTGAAACCTGTCTCTGATCCTGGAAATCCGGTCATAATGTTCCTGTTCATTTAGAATATACTGAATATCCACAGCATCTTTTAAACCTTTCAGTATAAAGAAATTGTCCCAGTACGAATGCATCGGTTTGGCAGAATAGCCTTCATGGCTTATAGATTCAGGAACCAGGCCATAATATGCCTGTAGACTATCAGGGCCTGTGATGTACTTTTCAGTCGATCTTTCAGCTGTCAGGGACTCAATATAATTCACGATGTTTAAGATCAGTGGGTTTTTTGCTTTCAGAAAAGCTGTGTCCTGAGTAAAATTGAAATATTCCCTGACCAGGTAGATGTATTGCCCGTGACTATCGTGTTCCGGAACCGGATCAGGTCCACGGGAATCTACCACGCACGGAACTTTGCCGTTTTCATACAAATGATCACCGTACCAATTAATAAAATCTCTGACTTCATCAATGATCCCTGATTTCAACAAAGCAGATGAGGTCAATGATCCATCCCTGATCCAACTGCGCTCATAAGACCTTGAACCTGGTTGGATTCCCGCTTTGTCTCTGTTTATTAGGATGTAAACGAGATTGGATTTGTAGGTATTGACGATTTTATCGGCGGATTCCGGGAGATTGAATTTGATGTGGTTTACCTTGTTTTTCCAAAAATCCACTGATTCGTTAAAAGCTGTCTGAAATGTCGCAGGAAGCTCTTTTGTTAAAGTACCTTCGTTTTGGTGAAATGGAATTTTCAGAATAAAATCTATGGTTTCTCCAGGATTAAGACTAAGTTCATAGATCATAACACCGGTGGCTAAACCTGATTCATCTGTTGTACTTTTTTGTTCAGGTAATGATCCGTTTTTTACCAGTTCAAAGGCATCGCCCATATCAAAATCAGTGGTGGAAAACCCGTTGAAAGGTCTGTCAGACATGATCAGTTTATTATCCAATTGAACGATTTGATCACTGATTCCTGATATTTTGTTTATTTTTCCTGTTCCGGGTGGTAAATTCAAAAACTGGTAATATGGATTGACCTGAAAAGGTCGTAAAAGTAGGTTCAGTACAACATTTTCTGTAGTTTTACCACGATTTTTTAGCGTATACCTGATATATGCAGTTGAAGTAGTATTAGCTTGGCCTCCTGATGTGAGTTCAACTGTGAAGTCAATATTTCCGCATTTCCAGCCAACAGTTGGCAGGAAAGAAAACTGGTCAGGATCGGATGAATGACCCAAAGATCGGGTTGTATTTACATTGCTCCAATTGAACCATTCGTCTCCGACACGAATAAAAGGTTCTATAGAAAACCGCTGTTTCTCTGCTTCTATCATTCCATCTTCATTGATCAATGCCTCTTTGGAATCGTTATTCACACCTGAAATGGTCCAATAGGAAGCGTTCCCCGCAAAATATCTCGGGTAATGTCCTTCAGGGCTATGCCGGGCAATAAACCGGAAGAAATCGTTCAGGGTCATGGATTCCCGGGTATTTAAAAAACTGAGCTCTCTGATCCCGATACCTTTGCGGGAATTACCGGATTTAAAATTGATCCTTGCGTATCGTGCCTCAGCTTCAGGAAGGCGTATAAAACTTTGTTCACCAAGATTGTTTTTGACAATGTATACTTTTTCCCATTGTTTTTTGTCATCAGAAAGCAATATTTCAAAGCTATGGGCTGATTTTCCCGGAACCCATTGGATGTATAATCCTCCAAACTCACGTTTGATCAGAAAATCTATGTCTATAAACTGAGTTTTGCTGTTATTACTGTGCCATTCAGTATTCAAATGGCCATCAATCATAAATTTGGGATAGCTTTTTTTAAGTGTTGCAGTGCTCGTGATGATCGGATCCGGATATTTTGCAATAGGAGGATCCAGGGCTTCAAACCTGAGATCGTCTATCCAAACAGAACCTTTTCCACCTGCAAAAGAGGCGATAGTGAACTCAATTTTGTGCACATTTCTAAGGACCCGATCTATAGACGGGCCCCAGGCAAATTCAATATGGCGTTTCTTGATCCTGATTTTTTTCCATTGTCGCGGAAAATCATAATTACGATTATTCACCCACCAAACATTATTTCCTGTACTATCAATGAATTTGATCTCAAAGTTATTGGAAGGAGAATCTGCTTTGAGATAAAAGCTAAATTCGTAATTGTCAGGTAATTCGATTGGAAACGTTTTTTGAAACCCACCATATCCGGTACCTTTCGAAAAATCATAATCAAAACGGATCGCTTTACCTTCCAATCCCTCGGAATTTCCCAATTTTAAACTCACTCCGTCAGATTGGATCATTTCCCATCCATTTTTATTTTCAAATCCATCCAGTACTATTTGTTGCCCAAAAATACCATTGCCAAGAAAAAGGAGTACAGGCACCCAGGTTGAAATGAAATAGAATCTCCTTGATTGCATTTTATATAGATTATTGATTAACAAATCCTTACAGATATGTTGTTTTGAAAAAATGAGTTGGGAATATTTTCATTTGATGTATTCAAAACCCAATCGTTTAAGACCTTTTTGGATCACCGGATCTTTCATGACATAATTCCAGACCAGCCCGGTTCGGAAATTTTCGATCATGATGAGCATTGGTCCCTGATCAATGCCGATATAATCATTATCAACCCAGTTGGCTGTCAGGTTAAATGCATCATAAAAACCATATTGACCCCAAATCTTGTCTCCATATCTGTCAAGCATAGAGCGGGAAGTTGCCAAAACGAGTTCAGGTTCGAAGGGAATGGATGATAAAGGTCCGTATGGAGCTATGGTTCCATCGTCGTGGTAGTTATAATCTGGTCCGCTAGAGCCCCTTCCGGCATAACCAATAAACTTTTTATTATCATAATTATAGGCTTCTCCAGGTCCATCGCTGGCAGTAATTCCCCAGCACAATGCATCGTAACCGATATGTCCGTGTGGGTTGTCTATAGCGTATTTTTGCTGTACCAAAGTAGCTCTCCTTGAGTTTTCAAAATAATCTATACCTTTATTTTTCATATACTTATCTGCAAGTCCTCTGAAATCGATGAATGCATGTGAGAACTGATGGCCAAAAAGCGGGGGAAAAGCCACATGGGAAAGTCCTTCGTATGGAGTTTTCCACTGATAGGTAGTAAGCCATGAATTATAGCTTTTTTCTGCCTTGTCCCAACCTGTTCCGGCAGCTAAAATGTATAGGAAAAGTCCTTCATTGTATCCGTGCCAGCCAAAATTCAACAGACCTTCTTCCGGGCTCCAGCCCATGGAAAGTGTATTGGGATGTTTCGCCGTATCCGGTAAATAGAAAAAATCCCATTCTATTCTTCCCAGTAGCAATGCTGCAAGCTCCCTGATATTTTTTTCGGTTTTATTGTCTTGATCATAATAGTTTCTGGCAAACAAAACGCCCATCATCAATAAACCTGTATCAATACTTGAAAGCTCGCAATTCCATTCTCTGGAACCTGAATCCATTTTCAAAAAATGATAATAAAATCCTTTGTATCCTGTAGAATTCGGCTGATCGTTTTGGGTGGAATTTGCAAAAAAACTAAGGGTTTTAAGGGTCAATTCAGCAGCGTTTTCTCTTGACATCCAGTTTCTTTCCACGGCAATGGCAAAAGATGGAAGTCCAAATCCGGTAGCAGCGATGCTGGATGGAGCTCCTTTGGCTGCACGATCTTTTACAATTCCTTTTTCCGTATGATGTTCATGAAGAAAAAATTGGAAAGTCTTTTTTTGAATAGAGTCTAACAAAGCATTGTCCTCATCAGTCAGTTTATAATCGATTTTACCCTTGGATGCATATTTCAATTCAGAAACAGTATTACATGATGTTGCCAGGATGATCATCGATGCCAGCATTACAAGTAACTTATAAGTTTTAAGGTTTTGCATAATATAAAATTTTATAAATCATTTTTTTATTGCATAATAATTATCAATCATATTGAGTCTTCTCCGAAAAGTCTTTGCCCCCTGAATCCCCCGAAAAGGGGAATTTTAATTTGTTGATTTTCAATCGTTTCCTTTTAGTCTTGTGCTGATCGATGACNNCTTATTCAGTAATATATATATTAAATAGAATATTAATAAACGATCAATACCCTGTTTGCGATCTTATTTGAATTCCTGAGATTGATCAGGTATTTTCCCGGGATCAGGTTATCCGGAATACAAAATGTACCATCTTTTCCATTGATGTGGCAGGACGATATCTTTTGGCCTGCTGTATCCAGTATGGTCAATAAAAGCGGTTCATTCTGATTGATAAAACGGATGTATTGTCCGGCTCTGACAGGGTTGGGGTAGAAAGTGAAGTTATTTTCGGTAATGGTGTTTATACCCACTGAATGGCCATCGATAGATATATTATCTACATAAATATTATTGCCCCAATGTCCATGGTTCCTGAAAGCAAGAATGATGTCTGTTTTATCTGAAAATTCGGGTAAGATCAGTGAGTCTGTACGCCAATCGGTTTCTCCCGGTATAAAATGCTGATCTGAATTGGGATGCGTTGCAAGATCCTGTCCTCCTTTATAATAAAGGGAAGTAAATGTAGCTCCGCAATCTGTAGAAATGAGAATTTCCAAAGTGTCCGAATAGGGGTAACCGTATTCAGCGTAGGCAATGTCCAGTGTCAATATGGATGCATTACCCGCTTCTATTGACGTTTTTACCCTCAGATCACTTGATTCTCCCAATGCATCATAGTTGAAATTGTCGAAGATGGCGGAAAAATCAGATATTCCATATGCACCGGTTCCTGCAATGGACCACGAACCTCCGTTATTTTGTGCAACCTGATGCCATCCTTCAGGGAAGAAACCGCCTTCAAATCCTTCATTCAATGGTTTATCTGATTTAAAATAATTGACTTCAACAGATAATGTATCATGAAAAGTTTGACCATTTTTATCAGTGATTCCGAGAAAAACACGGTGAACACCTTCGTTTTCGAATAAAACAGCCGGGTTTCTTTTTTCAGAAAATGCAGGGGAGCCATTTTCAAATTGCCATTTCCAGGTGGTTCCCTCATGTGCAACAACCGAATAGTCATCAAAATAAAATGAATCGATCTCACAGATGTATTGTGCACGCAATTTGTCGGCCATGATCTGGGGAATCACAAATTGAGGGTTTTCCTCTAATGGTGCTTCCCAAATCCCTTTACCATAAGAGGCTATCCTGATCTTATTATCACGATAAAACGGTCTGGCAATATTGGAATTAAAAAAATCAGGCAATCCATTGGCAGCGATCACCCAGTCATTCATTTCATTATTTCGATAATAAACGGTATTGTTGGTGCAATAGTAAATCCCGCCATCAGTGGCTCCAATATGAAGTATACTATGGGCTTCCTGATGATAAAGTTTTTCCGTAGTGAGATTTACCCAGCTTTGTCCGCCATCCTGGGTTTTATATATTTTTTCGGCATTGTCAGCGGAAGGATAGGCGAGCCAAAGCGTATTTTCATCCAATGGATCTAAGCTAATCAACATTCTGTGGCTGTAACCTGAAGGAAGGTTGACCATGTTCCAGGTATAGCCTCCATCTACTGTTTTCCAAAGAATGCCATTGGCGCCGTTTTCCATTTGCTGATTGCAATAGATCACATCATGATTGCTTCGGCTCCATTCAATGTATTGTATCCTGTCTCCGGGTTGATCCCCAAAAGCAGCTAAAGTCAAGAAGTTGCTACCTCCGTCTGTTGTCTTCCAAAGTTTATTTTCATTTCCAAGTATCGCGATGTTGTAACATGCCGGATGAAATTCCATTTCGCTGCTGGATGCGGACCAATAGCTTTCATTGGGAGCTTTCCCAAAACTGAAAGATGATATTGGATCAAAAATGTTGACAGGAATGATTTTACCCCCGATATCAGAAAAATAAGTTTTGCGGCTATTACCCGGGTTGACATAACCAGTAGGTGCTTCACCGCCGCCTAAGGACAGGAATTCCCCAAAATTATATTTTTCATAACCGGCAAGGTTGCCATTGTGATACAATCCACCCACCAAAACATCTTCATTCCACCCACTGCCAAATCCCCAGTAATCTGAACCATGAATACCTTTCATGGTGAAATCCGGTTGTTCGGTAAAGAAATCTGTTGAAAAATAGATACCTCCATCGGTTGTCACCCAGTATTCATTGCCGGATGGTCGCATGTCCTGAACATCCACGTGCATGCTCAATGGACCACCACGATATCCTGCATGTGGTGCCCAGGAATTTCCTCCATCCAGGGATTTCCAAAGATTCAAACCTCCAACCAAAATGTGATTTTCGTCGGTGTTGCTGACCATGATCGCACAGTTGTAAAATCCCTGATGATAATCCCAACCAGGCCAGCCGATCGCCAGATTTGGATGTTCATCAGAATATGGACCACCGGTTTCACCAGTGATACAAGTCCAGCTTGCTCCGTTGTCTGAGCTTTTGTAAACGCCAATAAATCCCAGGTCTCCGGCTTTTGCTTCACCGATGAGGTAAGCATAAACAACAGCCGGGTTTGCTTTGGTAACCGCAAGTCTTGCGCCACCATCGTATCTCGCATCGTCCAGGGAATTGAACCAGCCTTCAGTTTGTTTTGACCAGGTTGTTCCTGAGTCAGTGGATCTGAAAAACTCACAGATATGATTGACGGGATTGTTTTTTACCAAATAAAGTATCTGAGGATTTTCAGGGTGAACCTTTATGTCATACACTTTTTCTGTATAAATCTGCATCCAACTTAAACCTTGATCTTCTGATACAAACAAACCGGCATCTGTGCAGGCGAATACCCGTTGTGAAAACTCGGGATGTACCAGGATCTCTGAAACATTCTGATAATTCAGCCCAAGTGTTAACTCCCAGGTGTCTCCACCGTTATCTGAGCGGAAAACACCCATACCTGAACCTGCAAAGACCAGATCAACATTTTCAGGAGAAGATTCAATCGCGTTTACACCACCTCCAAAGTGTTGACGGAGTGATATGTTATGCCATGATTGGCCCAGGTCGTCCGAGCGATAGACCTCGCCAGGTTCAGTGCCGCAATAAAGCACATCAGGGTTGGCTTCAGACCGGTCTATAGAATATACATTTGTCTGGTCATGTCCGGGTTGTCCACTGCTGTTAAAAACCTGCACAGGTCCCAAAAGTTTCCAGCTACCAACTCTTTCTGCAATATTCCCCAACTGTTGCTTATGGTATAGGACCTGATGTATTCTCTCGGATAGTTCCGGCAATTTACAAGAACCATCTGGTTGTACAAAAGGTTGATGCAATTTTTTCCATCTTTTATAATATTGTGTATGGTAAGTTTTTACAAATTCATTTTTTTTGTAATATGAATTATATAATTGTTCCACCTTAAAAAAATCCGCATGGTTGCTGTACATTTCCCTGGCCCAGTCAGGTGCCATTGATATTTCATATAAAGAAGGTGGATACATATATTGTCCTAAAAGGAAATATGGGATTAACAAAAGCGTTGGAAGTATAGATATCTTGAGCATATTATTGTTTTATTATCTGTAATAAAATATTTTATACATTAAAAAAATAACTATATTATAATTTTCGCATGTATCGTCCTATTCAGTTTTTCTATTTGCCAGCATCCAGGAATAGATATTTGGATCATTATAGACCTGGGTCCAGCTATCGTGATTTGCACCTTCAAAAATGGTCAGCTCAACTTTCTGAGAACAAATGCGTAACCTTTTGTATATTTCGTTTGAATAAAAAATATCCACAACATCGTCCAGCAATCCATGATATATCCGAACCGGTGTATCTTTCAATTTACAGGCTTCAAGCATCGGAATTCTGTCGACAAATCCGGCAATAGGAACCAGCGAAGCTAAAATCTCAGGTTTTGACACAGCATAATTCCATGCTCCCCAGGCACCCATACTTAATCCCGTTAAATGAATACAATTCAAATCGATTTTATATTCTGAGATGATTTTCTTGATCAATACATCCAGTTTTTCATTTTGCCAATATTCATTTTGTGGACATTGCGGTGCTAAAACATAAGCATCCAGGTAATTGGTTTTCAAATATTTCAATGGTCCGTGAACTTTTACCAATTCCAGATCATCGCCCTTTTCCCCCGATCCGTGAAGGAAAACTATCAAAGGTTTGGAGGAAGTGCATTCTGCGGGCTGGTGTAAAACATAAGCATATCCATTTTCGGGTTTTACCTCAATTAATTTACCTTTTGTTTGGAGCTGTCCAAAAAGTGTAAGACCTGGAATTAAAAAAAAAATCAGGATCATTGCTGATTTGTGCTTTCCCCGTCTGATGATTGCTTTTTTCGGATGGAGAATTTTCAATAAATTTATTTGTTTTTGGATCGAATTCATGGTTGATTTCAAATTTCCACGTTGTTGTTTTAGACGGTCTTTTTCAAAAATTGTATTTGGTGCTGGAAAATCCTAACTTAGTTAAACCATATCTGAAATCTGGTTGGTTCATGCATAAATCCCAGATCAAACCTGTCCGGTGGTTTTCAATCATAACAATGATCGGGCCCTGGTCTATAGCCAGAAATGAGGATGCAAACCATCCGTAATGTAGGCTGAATGCATCAATAAAACCAAATTCTCTGAAAGTTTTGTCTCCCAATACATAATAGAAATATTTTAAAGCCTCCATTGATTCTGAGGGAGTATATGGCATTGAGGACAAAGCAGCAGTTGGTGAAATGATACCTTTATCATTGGTTGGGCTGTGAGCGCTATACCCCGTATTGTTATCACTGGCAGTCAGTCCCCAACATTGGGAGTGATATCCATAGAAATTTCTTGGATTGCTAACGCAATAAGCATGATTGATTTTTGAGTGATTTACAACTTGTTCTTCATAATTTGCGAATTGATCATTCAGTCCTAAAGGATTGATTCCGAGGAATGTATAATGGGCAAAAAACAGTGGACCTCCAAAATCGTAGCCGAGTGGCAGTGTTATTCCATAGAAACTTTTACCATTTTTAATGGTGCCGTTCTGAGCCCATCCCTGCTCATAAACCTCTTTCGAGACAGGGTAGGTCGGAGAAGCAGCTGCAAGCACATATGTGATCAATGCTTCATTATACCCACGGATCTGATGATTCATTTCCCAGTTGTATTTTGGAGACCAATGCCAGTAAAGAACATTTTGACCGTTTTTTGTATGCCAGGACCATTCAACTGTTTCCCAAATATCTTTTATGGTTTGCCTCAATGTTGCTTCATCCGCATCAGATTGATCGAAATACGCAGAAGCTGCAAGTAAGCCTGCTATCAGGTAAGAAGTTTCAACCAGGTCACCGCCATCGTCTTTGGTGCTGAAAGCTATGGCTTTACCGGTCACTCCATTCAGCCAGTGAGGGAAAACACCATGAAATCTATCAGCTTTATTTTTTAAAAAATCTGTCATGATAAGCAGTCGGTTCAAACCTTGCTGCCGGGTTATGAATCCTCGTTCGATGCCTACAATGACACTCATTACGCCAAAGCCTGAACCACCGGAAGTGACCAGATCTCCCGAATTGTTTCTTTCTCTCGCAAGTCCTGATACAGGATGACCGAATTCCCAAAAATATCTGAAAGTCTGCTCCTGGACCAATGTTAATAAATCTTCATCAGAGATATTGGAAAATTTTGGATTTGGATCAATCTCTGTGGTCAAGCTTGCCTGCAATGCATTGCTCAGCGTCTCGCCTGACTTAGAAGAAAGCTGGTTATAAATGATGAAATCATATCTTGTAATGTATCTTAAAGGGTTTTTGGGTTGGATGATCAGGGTAGAATCATCATTTTCTGAAATGATGTTTATTGTTGCCGGTGCACCGCTTTGACTGAGAACGATTACATTTTGAGCGATCGAAATATCAACAGGTTTGTTAAATCTTACCCGTATCTCGGGTAATACAGTTGATCCTTTCAGGTCATTGGTTATTATTCCATTGATAGATAGGCTGTTAACTTCCAAAGATTCAGGTATTGATTCGATCGGATCACATGAATGATTAAAAATTAAGAGCATGAGGAATAAACCAACATAAGGAAATTTCATCTGAATTATTTTTATCCGTGATCTGTTTTTTACCTGATAATTCTTATATGGGGAATTGGTAAATAATATTAATACTAAATGTGTAAGCTAAAACACACATTTTGATACTACACTATATGATTACCGACTGATGAGTTTTATGGAAATTGGAGAAAGCTCCAGGAGCTTTCTCCATAGTATGAAAACAACTCCGGACTATCTACCAGCCAACTCAAGTTTGTAAAGAGCTCCAATTTCAGCATCTGAAAGTGCTTTGTTGAAAACTCTCAATTCGTCAACCATACCTGTCATAGGTTTTTGCCATGCTTCTGCAGTTCCACCGCCAGGAAGGTTGGTTCCCCATGCACCGATCAAAGGTTTGGTCGGAGTATAGAAATTCAAAGGACCTGTTGTTCCTCTTTGTTCCCATTCCGGGTTACTTACTTTTACACCATCTACATAGATTTTGAACAATGAAGTAGCGCCATCCCAGCTCATTACAACCTGATGCCAGGCATTAACGCCTTTAGGTACCTGAACACCACCCTTGGAAGGTTCGTTTCTTGAATCCTGCCATGAAGGATTTCCGTCTTTGTTGGTTACAACCAATCCTTTAACAACCAATGTGTCATTTCCGGCAGGTTTCCATCCGGTTTCTGCCATCAGGTTGATATTGCCAGCCCATTCGTTAGCTCTGGTCATGCTGAAGAAAGGTGTAGCATGTGTACCGTTGTTGTTAAAATTGGCCCAAAGTGAAACCGTCACATTTGGCAGGCTGTTCAATGCTGCAATTTCATTGTATCCCAGGTATCCCGCAGCAAATTTTACTGCTTTTCCTTTCAAACCATCAACGTATGATTCATTGAGTTTTTGGGAAGGAACAGCACCTGACTTGGTTTCTTTACCATCGCCTTCAAAAGCCCAATGAGCCATCAGATTGGTTGATGCAACTTCATCAGATGTGTTGTAACCGTCAATTGGAGGAAGTTCTTCTTCACCGCATGAAGTGATACCCATAAACATAATTGCTCCTAAAAGAGCAATAAAAATAAAAGAAAGAGTTTTTGCTTTCATTTTACAAATTTTAATGTTAACAATAATTAATACAAAGTCTATTTAATAAATTAATATCCAGGGTTTTGTGCGAGTCTGTTACCACTCAGCTCTATTTGTAATGCAGGTATTGGTAATAATTCATGTTTACCATCAACAAAATTTTTGCCAGCAGCCCGCATGATCTGACCAGCTTTTCCTTGCCTGACTATATCGAAAAACCGATCGTGTTCCAAAGCCAGTTCATACCTTCTTTCTTTCCAGATCGCCTCTCTCAATTCAGTTCCCTGTGCCGGCGCAATGTCTTCCAATCCGGCCCTGTTTCTGATCTGGTTTAAGTTGCTTATAGCTAAAGAAGCATCTCCCAATTCATTTGCAGCTTCAGCCTGCATTAAGATAACGTCAGCAAACCGCAAAATATGTATATTTTTTTGTTTATTATCTCTGTTGCCCAAATATGGTTCATCTTTTTTCAATTCACTGTGATATGCTTTGTAATTATAGAAATAATTTTCAATTGAATCTTTGCTTGGTATACGGTATCCGTCATAGAGAATGGTGCCTTTATGTGTACCTGAGTCATCAATAATTATAACAGTTGCATCCTTGCGGATATCTCCTGGTTCATATGAATCAACAAATTGTCTGGATGGAGTACAAAATCCAAATCCGAGGTCTGTCCAGCCACCTTTACCCCCAACTCTGGGGCCTTGCCACACACAATAACCTCTGACACCAAAATCTGTGTTATTGAATGTACCTGTCTGAACTTCGAAAATGGATTCGCTGCTGTTATTTCCTGCAAACCGCCATATTTTTGCATAATCATTCAGTAAAGCATATTGACCACTGTTAATAACTTCTGTAGTGAGTTCGATCACTTTTTGCCAGTTTTTGCGATACAGATAAACTTTGGCCAACATGGATTGAGCTGTTCCTTTATTGACGCGACCTGCCTGTGTCTGGTTTCTCAATGGTGTATTCTGAACAGAAAACTCAAGATCTTCTATGATGATTTTATAGATATCGTCAACAGTAGCCCTGGTTTGAAAAGCAGGGTCGTCATTGGCGTCTTTTGCGCTTTCGGGTACCCTTAATACCGCTGGAACGCCTCCATAATATCTTACCAGGTTGAAATAATAATATCCTCTGAAAAATCTGACTTCTCCCAACCACTTGTTTTTGGTAGTTTCATCCACAGTGGCTGTTTCCAGTGCTTTGATCGCCTGATTGCATTTTGCAATGGCATTATAATGTCCGTTCCATAAAGATCCTACAAAAATATTGGTTGGGCCATGCAGGAAATTGTCCAATTCTCCGATGATTCCAATTTGGTCGTTAGTTGTACTACCTTTATCAGCATCATCCGACATGATATTTGTTGTGGAAATAAAAGCGATACCATGTGTATCTCCACTACCAAATGCATCGCCTGATAGAAGTGTATTGTAAACTCCGGTCACCAGATTTTCAACAAAATTCGGATCTGTTGCGGCTGTTCCTGCACCCTGAACGGGTACATCCAGAAAATCTGAACTACATGCTGTTATACTCAGCAAGCCAGCTAAGCTAAATATATAAATGAGTGATTTATTTTTCATATCTATGCTTTTTATTTTTTTCGTTAAATGTAGTTTAAATATAAAAACATATGTTTTGTCATTAAATATAATAATGAAATTATATTTTGAAATAATATAACATGCTATTATTTGGTTTACAAAGAAATATTAACTCCGCAAGCTATTGTCCTTGTCGTGGGATAAGCATTCATCTCAATACCGGCTTTGGTTGGTGAATCAGCAGGTAATTCCGCTGTAAAACCAGTGTATTTTTTAAGTGTAAAAACATTCTGTCCAGTGATAAAGAATTTTGCGCCTGTGATTTTCACCCTTGAAAGTATCTTTTTAGGTAATTCATAAGACAGACTAATGTTGTTAAGTCTTATAAAGTCACCTGACTCAACAAAATAGGTAGAGGCAGGCAAATAACCTGCATGAGCTCCCGGTTCATCCTGAATTCCGCTGTTAGGTGTCCATCTGTTGTATGCCAGGGATCTTTCGACATTGTCCAATCCACTCAGTCTCAATGCCTTTTTTCCATTATATACTTTATTCCCGACGTTGGCGTAAATGTCAAAACTCAGACTAAATGCTTTATAACTATATTCGCCATCTATACCAAAATAAGCAATGGGTTGATATGAACCTACAAAAACTCTGTCTTTATCGTCGATACGGCCATCATCATTGAGGTCCAGGTATTTAAAATCCCCCGGTGATGCATTTGGCTGTATGATCTGCCCTGATGAAGATATATATGAATTGATTTCTTCACCATTCTGAAATACGCCCAGCACTTCATATACATAAAAACTGCCTACAGGATTTCCATTGTCGGTTTTGGTGGTAAAAACCTGGCCTGCGCCTATCCCGCCATCCAAAATAGGTTGACCACCGTTTAACCCGATGACATCATTATGATTGATTGTGATATTGAAACCGATCTTATAGCTGGATTCATCATTGATACGGTTTCTCCAGTTGGTTGAAAATTCCAAACCTGTATTTCTGATTGAAGCGGCATTGGTCAATACTACGCCGTCTTCATCACCAACCACTGCAGGAACTTTTACATTGATCAGCAAATCATTTGATTTTTTATCATAAAAACCGATCTCTCCATACAATTTTCCTTCCAGTAATCCATATTCAAAAGCAAGGTCGAACTCTTCGGTTGTTTCCCATTTTAAGAACGGATCTTTAATTTGTGTGATGGCACTTCCAGGTGTGGCGATGCCTCCGCCAAACGGATAAGCAAGGTTTGGAGTGACAGTAACTGTGAATGCATCAGAAGGTACGCGATCGTTTCCGACTCGTCCCCAGGAAGTTCTCAGACGCAATGTCTCAAATAATTTCACGTTTTGCATGAAAGGTTCATTGGTGATCACCCAGGCTAAACCAATGGATGGGAAGAGTCCCCATCTGTTTTCTTTGGCGATTCTTGAACTTCCGTCCGCGCGCAGCGTTCCCGTAAATACATATTTATTGTTAAAATTATAATTGATTCTTGAAATATATGAATTCCTCGTCCATTTATCTCCGCTTCCGTTGTTGGTGGATGTATTTGCATTGCCTGTAGTTATATACCATAGATCTTCAACGGCAGGCACGTCTTGTCTGTAAGCTGAGGCCCATGACATGGTATATTTCTCAGCAGTCGTACCCGCCATAAATGTCATATTGCTTTTGCCGAATGCCGTGGTGTAGGTGGCAAAATTATCCCAAACCCACCGAAAGCTATTTTCATTGGATACCGAAAGTGCACTTCTTTCAGATCGCTGATTTCCTCCTGCTGTGAGGAAAGTAGTCTCGTCATTCAGAAACTTATAATTATACCTGCGTGAATTTCCATTGATGAGATCAGTTCCGATCATGGATTTGAAACTCAGGCCTGAGATCGGCTTCAATTCAATATATCCGGAGGCTTGGATGCGGTTCCTGACCGCAAGGTTGTCATTGTTGTTAAGATCCAATATGGCATTCCCAACATTCTGGTATTGTGAAGTGTTGCCATATCTTCCATCCACGATACCGGGAATGATAGGAGCAGCCCGGTATGCATTATTATAAGCTGTACCCAGATTTACATCCTGGTCATTGGATTGGGTAAAGGAACCATTGATTCCGAAATTGATGAAGGGGTTGATTTTATAATCCAGATTTGTTCTCAGGTTGAACCTCCTGAATTTATTGTTTAATACAATTCCTTCATCTTCAAGGTATCCGAATCCCAGGAAATGAGTGGTATGCTCAGATCCGCCCGCCAATGAAAGGTTGTGATTGTGCGTGAAAGCTGTTCTCAATATTTCTCCATACCAGTCTGTGCTGACATCACGAGCGATGACACTTTGGCCAGTGGCGGCAGAAGCATAATTGGCATATTCTTCTGCATTGGCCATTCTGATTAGATTTGCTGCATTCCGGACACCCAGAAAATTATTATAGTTGATTTTGGTTGCACCGCTTTGTCCTTTTTTTGTAGTTATGATCACTACACCGTTAGCGCCTCTTGCTCCATAGATTGCCGTGCTTGATGCGTCTTTCAATACGTCCATATTGACGATTTCAGAAGTGTTGATATTACTGATGTCATCAGTTAAAACTCCATCTACTACGAACAATGCTGCAGTTCCGGCAATGGCTGTCCCTGTACCCCGGATCCTGATATTAGGCGAAGAACCTGGCTTGCCACTGGAAATAACCTGAACTCCCGCCACTTTACCCTGCAGTGCCTGTGTGGCAGTCATGACGGGTTGTTTGGCCAATTCTTCTCCCTTGACGCTTACAGTTGAACCGGTCACATCTACTTTCCGTTGGGCTCCATATCCTACAACGACGATCTGGTCGAGAAGAATATCTTCTGTTTTCAAAGAGATCATCAAAGGGCGATCGTCTGTAACTTTTAATTCCTGGGTCGAATATCCCAAATAGGATATTTCCAATATGCCATTCCTGACGACTGAAAGTTCAAATTTTCCCTCAAAATCAGTCACAACACCTTCACCGGAGTTTTTTACAAGAATGGCAGCTCCGATGATAGGATCGCCTGATTTGAAATCTTTGACTTCTCCGACAATGTTAAGTTTTTGAGCGTTTAAAGTAACGCTTAAACATATCAGGCCAATAAAAACAAGGGGTAGTGTAATCCAACGGTTCATAGTGTTGAGTTTTTCATAGTTAATGTTTATATAAAGCAATTGTAACATGCAATACAAGCACTAAAAAAAATGCTGGGATTATAATTTGTATCCTTTAATAAGCTTAAGAATAACTCTGTAATAAACATTCAATTAAACGATGTTTGAATTTTAATACCAAATCAAGCTTCCATTTAAAGAACACTTACAAATTTACAAATATTTTATATTGATCCAATTAAAAATGGTACGCCATGACTACGCCATTTCAATGTTTACAAACTTGTAAATGAATTGTTTTGATGTTTATGTCAATTTATTGCTGTATTAAAATAATCTGTAAGATCAACCTCGCTTCCAAGGTTAAGTTTTTTACGCAATCTGTATCTTTTATTCTCCAGACCCCGGAGCGAAATATTGAAGAGTGGAGCGATTTCCTTGGAAGACAAATCCATTTTCAAGAATGCTGCAAGCTTCAGATCTTCACGTGTGAGTGAAGGGAAATCTTTCTTAAGTTGTTTTAAGAAGCTTTCATGTACTTCATCGAAACTGGTATCAAATAATTTTTTATCAGCTTCCAAAGTAAGATTTTGATTGATTTGTTTCAGGATGGTCTGAATATCGCGGGAAGCATGCTTTTGATCCTGGCTTTTCATTTGCATTAATTCCCCCCTGATATCCTGCAGAATTTCATTTTTTTGTATCAGGTGCATAGTTACATTGGCTAATTCCTTGTTTTTATAGATATTCTCGTTCAGCAGACGTTGGTTTTCAATTTCCATGGCATGTTCCTTGATCAATCGCGCCTGATCAGCCATCATTTTGGTTTTAGTCTGCATTAATTTTTTATTATAATATCTGTTTATCGAATAAATGGATCCAAATAGAGCTATGACATAAAACAATATTGCAAAATAACTTAAGTACCAGGGTGGCAGGATGTCGAATTCAATACTTCCGTTTGCTCCTTCATGACTACGAATTTCAAGCTTGTATTTTCCTGAACGAAGGTTATTCAATTCAACAAGGGAATTATTGTCTATGGTTTTCCAGTTTTGTATACCTGGGAACAGTCTGTATTGGTAGGTTTTCCCTGTTTTAAAATCAAGGTCATAAAAGTGTACTGTGATGTCATTTAGGGAAAATGGTATTTCAGTTCTTTTCCCCTGCAATGAAGCCAAACATTTGTTATCTTTTCCGAACAGCCTGATATAAATTGTGTCCTGATCGTTCAATTTTTTTTTGGAGACCTGAGTTTTATTTTGGATGATATATCCATCATCAAGACAAAAGGCATATTGCCCGGTATTTAATTCAATTGCATTGTGATAATCCCGGTTAAATAAATAGGGAATCTGTTCTTCCATATTGTTTTCCTGCATCCTGATTGCTTTATCAGGATATATCCGAAGCCAGTTATTCCCATCCAATGGTCTGATTATAAATCCTTTGTCAAAATAATTAAATTCTTTGAAAAGAATAAACCGGTCTGTTTTTCCATCGTAGTAATAGTGGTTCTCTCCATCATAGACCATGATTCTGTTTCTGAATCTAACCAGATCGAGGTTATTCTTTTGATTCAAACCACGATTTTTATCATAACTTTTTACTTCAATTGCTTTGGTATATTCTGGGTTAAGCTTGATGCGCTTAATCCCTGAATTTTGATTACATACCCAAAGGTGAGTTATTTCAAATATGAATTTTTTAACGGGTTGATTGTAGCCCTCAATTTTATGACCATATTTCAGAGACTTACCATCTTTCAGAAAAACACATAAACCTGTATAATTTCCTTGTAAAAGCCTTTGCTTTTTAGTTCCGGGGATGAACTCATTGTACCATCCACCGGTAATGGAAGAAATTTTAATTGCTTTTTTATTTTTTATCAAAAAACTGCCTTCGTTATGTCCGCAGAAAAGCTGATCCTCCAGGGCCAGGAGTTGCCATGCCTGACCTTGTGATCCTTCCACCAAAGTAAAAGCGGGTTGGACTCCGGTTTTGACCCCGGATTTCATGTCATGATAATAAACGCCCTGATTGGTGCCAACATAGAGTATGGAATCGAGCGTCGAAATGGTGTACACTGAACCGATAGACCCGCTGATGTCCTTAAATTGCATAGTTTTTTGTGACATATCAATTTTTGATATGCCTTTGTCAAGTCCAAGCCATATATTACGATCCAGATCTTCAACTATCGCCAGCACTGTGTTGTTCTGGATGCCGTTTGACGTATTGATATGATATTGCAGCTCATTATTTTTATCAAAGATCAGAACGCCATCCCTGATCGTCCCCAAAATGATTTTGTTATTCTTGGTGATAAAGGCTTTATTGATCTGGGAAGCACTGAAATACGCTTTCAGGTCTTTCCTCCACGGTGTGATAACACCACTTTTATATAAATATATACCATCTGAATGTGTGGTAATAAATAAAGTGTTTGGTTCAGGGTAAGCATGAATGCCGGAAATGGTCTTGTTTTTAAAAAACCCGGTATTGTCAAGCAATTTGGGTTTGAGTTTTTCATCCAGCACATATATTCCGTGCTCCAGTGATTGGAAATAACCTTTATTTCCGATGAACTGAAGGAACATGATGGAACCCTGAACCGGCACTTTTTGAATATTTTGACCGTTATAGGCCAGTAAAACAGAAAATGATTGAAAGAAAACAAATTTATCATTGGTTGTGATGTGCCAGAATTCTTCATTTCTTACCAATTTATCATCGATTAGAGGTGTCAAATCCTTGAAGTGTAATTGTCCGCAGGCATCTTCTTCCCAGAATCCAATTTCTTCAAAAGCACCTGTGTAGATCCTGTCTCCTTTTGCAAAGACCGAACGCAGCAATTTATTGGATTTCAGCTTATTCAGACTCCAACTGTTTCCGTTGAAGGACAACAGGCCGAATGTATTCGCTGAATAAATAATACGATTAGAGCTTTGGGTAACAGACCAGTTTTGGTGATGTGCTTTGTATTCAGAAGCATTGTAATTTGTGATCATAGGGGTGTGCTGCGCAAATGACGTCTGAAGGAAAAGCCATCCAACTGCAAGAAAAAAATATTTTACATCACCCATGAGTTTTTTAAATGCTTTTATTCTCAAATGTAAATATTTAACACAAAATTATGCATTATTAAAAATGAAATGGCTGCAAAGAATCTAAAACATATCAATTAATGAGGGAATTATTATTAGAGTCCGGTCGTGGTTTAAACAAAATCTCCGAATACAATTTCTGAATTTAAAAAAATGCCCAACTATTCTGAAAACAAAAAGTTGGGCAATATGAGTTTTTCGGAATATTTTCTTATATAATTAAAGTCTGATATAACTCATTAAG
>DDTL01000123.1 GCA_002344345.1 Saprospiraceae bacterium UBA2365 | reverse complement strand
CTGAAGCGGGATTTAGTTCAACAATATATACATCAAATGGCCCGATAAATACCCGTCCGTAATCGATTTCATGCCCATCCCGGAGTTTATCAACCACAAAAAAATGATGTACTTTTTGCCCGAATATATTGGATTGAAAAGACAACTTTTGTTTCATTGAAATTCTGAAATCATAGGAAACGCCACTAAACAACTTAAATTGTTTGGCATTATCAGTTTGGGTGCGTTCAAATCCATATTCAAATTCATACCCCGGGTAGAATCCAACATACAATGTAGAAAAATTGTCTTTAATCAAAGGAAACTCATATAACCTGTTTTTTTCTCCATACCCATATCCTACTCCAAGGTGAACATTGAACTTCTTATTAATAGGATATGAAAACTCAAGCCCGGTATGTAAACCCCAAAGACGAGTATGCTGCCAATATTCTCTTCCCAATGAGAACTTGATGTTACTTTGAGATAATAATATTGAAGGTAATATTAATGCTATTAATATGCTTATGCTTTTCATATGTGTGTTTTTTATTTTTCTTTCTGCCATATGGAATCTTTGATGAAAAACATTCATGCCTGGTTGGCGAAAAAATCCTGAAAGTTTTTCATGTCGATTTCATTTAATAAGAGTTAAAATTTATAACCAATCCCCAAATCTATGAACCAGTATGCGGCTCCTGCTAACAGATAATTAAAATCCGTACCTAGAAATAAATGCGAGTTATTTGATAGTTTCCTGTTAATTGATAATGAAGAACTTACAATGTAATTTACACTGGAAAAAACTGTGTAAGTCTGGAATTGAACTAGAGATTCCTGCCCCTCAGGAGTATTAAGTATGGCGCCTATATTATGTCCAATTACATGACTTATTCCATTAACTTTATTAAATTCCAGCTTCGTTCCTAATGATGCATCAATCCAAAACTTCTCTTTATGATTAAATAAAATAGTTTCTACGTCCAATCCTATAATGTTAATAAATTCGCCCCAATGAATTCCTTTATTCCCATTTGTATAAATTCCGGGTTTAAACTCTTCATATTCAATATACTTTTCCTGACCCGGATCCGTATTGCCTATATTGGGATAATCATCCAAAACAAAGGGATAATTTCCTGCAATCCCGGCATACCGATAAGAAGCATTTAAGGATAATTTTGGAAGGATCTTAAAGGAAGTCTGAATTTTATAACTTTCAGAATACTGTGTAAATTTTGGTGTAAAATCGGGAAAATAGAACAGATCAAATCCATATGAAAACCTAATGGTTTGCGCATTTATAATTTGTACACCAAAAATCAACAAAAACATTGATATATATTTTAACATAGCAATATTGTTAAACCGGGACACCCGTGATATGGGTATCCCGATATTTTTTAAAAAAATTCTTTATTCTTTTTCTCGTATATGAAAGAGAATATCTCCTCCAGTATATATTGGACCTTTATTTTCATTGACTAATATGTTATCACACCAATAGACTAAATCTCTACCCAATAAGCAAGTCAGTGATAGTTCTAGGTTCTAAATGATGCATTAAATATTGATAAAGGATAAGCGGACTGCAATCTTACTAAAAAAGCAGCCCGCCTTATCTATTGTCAAGTCTTGTGAACGACATCACTCAGAATTCATATCCTAAAAATATTGCTGTACTCAATTGATTGGGGCTTGTTTCTGCAAAATACCTGGTATAATCAATATTAAAGCCAACGTTTAACCTTTTTGTAAAATTGTATTTAGTTTCAGTACCAATTAAAATTCCAAAATCCTTATATGGTCGGTTATCAATAATAGCTTCACGCCAAGTCCCATGATCCAAAGTAGCTAGATGAACCAATTCATCGCCATACCTAAATACACCACCTAATAAAACTCCAATTTTAAATTTAGGATTCATTACAAGGTTATTTTTAATTATAACAGATGATGAATAAAAACCTCTTAGTAATATTTCACCAGGAAAAAATAATCGGCCAGGATCTCCATATACTAACCAATAATACATGAAATTAGCTGTTATTGCAAAATTCTTATTCATATGTCTGGTATAGGAAAAAAAGGTAGGTAATGGAATATATGGAATTCCCCGAGTATTCAATCTATGTACAGTTATTGAAGTATTATCAAAAAAATACACACCTAAAGGTACTCCAACCTTAATTTCATTTTTATAATGCTGAGCCTGAATAAATGAACTCAGGCACAGGATTATGCAAATTATCAAAATTCTCATATTATTCCATTTTTATAAAAGTCTTTGAGGTTAATTTTCCTTGATCCTCAATTTTTAATGTATAAATACCGTTTTGTAAATCAGTAACATCGATTTTCACTATGATTGATTGCGTTTCGATTTTTTTGACAACTTGCCCTAAGAAGTTGATAATATAAATTTCTTTATGTGATGTAATCATTGGACTGATTGAAATATTCAAAGTTCCATTAGTAGGATTTGGATATATATTCATCACATAATTACTTTCTTGCTCTTGAATATGTGATAGCTCTTTAATTTCAGGATTATTCAAATGCCTTATTGGGTTATTCATCTTATTATTACCAACAAAATACATAACCTCCTCACAGGGATCATCATTGAATAGGCAATCATCCAAAATAACTTGCATTGTTTCAATACCACCGTTTGAAGAAGTAACAGAAACGGATAATGTATATGGATAAGCAGGAGGCAGATAGCCTAAAGATGTTACTACGAGATGCCTGTTTCCTTGCCCTGTAGTATATGCAGTCCATTGCGGTGGATAAGTCCATGTGAATATTGAACCGGGAACGTCAATTGCTGTATATGTAGCTCCATGAAATTGGTCAACGCAAATGAGATCAGGTCCATGCAATTCCAGGCACGGTCCTGTAAAAAGTGGACCGACACCACATGCTGACCAGGCATTAGTTGTCTGAATTTCTTCAAATGAACAAGCACCAAAAATAATTCTGGCAGCATTTATCGCGCCTTGCCTTGCATCGGCATATTGTGATCCGTTCATCATAAAAGTAGATAAGTTAAAATAGGTGATTTCTGCACTATTGTCAATTCCGATAGGTTGAACATTAATTCCATTATGAGTACCACCATTTGAAAGAAGGTGGAACCACCTATTTTGTACACCACAGTTAATATGTACTCCTCCTAGGTCATTTGCTCCAAAGTACCATCTAGGACCTTCATATGTGTCAGGTAAGCCTAAATTCCCTCTATCAGCCAATGCGGGTGCTGGGAATGCACCTGGGTTTGCTAATGATCTAACAATGGTGCCTCCATTAAAAACAGCTGGAGCATCTTCTCCTATAGTCCAATCATTTAAAGCACCCTCTGCATTTCTTTCAATAAGTACCCCAAAAATATCAGAAAATGATTCACTCAATGCTCCAGGTTCATTTAAACGTCCAAAATCTGCAAGATTTGCTGACATTCCATGGGTAAACTCATGGCCGGCTATATCAATAGTTGCTAAATAGATACCCCCGATGGAACCAAATTCAATGTATTCTTTACCAGATTGTCTGAATCGACCAGCATTTTGTAAAATAGAATTTGCCCAAATCCTAACTTCTTCACCATTGCCATCATAACCATTTCTTCCATGTACATCATGGAAATACTCCCATGACTCACTAACTACCCAGTGTGATGTTGTTCCCATTTGTTCAGCAACGCCCCAATCATCATCATTATCTGTTATATTCGATGTCAACCAAAAAATACCCCCAAACACACCTGAGCCATATTTGGTATGAATATTCTTTCCTAAATTATTCGCTTTCAAGATATGATACCATAATATTGGTTTTGTATCTATTGTATGTTCTCCGTAACCAAATAATAATGTAGCAGGACCGTTGTATTCCACAACTGGTTTTAGGCTTAAAATCTGTCCAGAATGAGCATCAACATAAACCTCATTAAACGATGAAGGGCTTGTGGCTAAAATCTTAAACTTCCATGATAGTCTATAATTTTCTTTAACGTATTCGGCTCCTAATACATGACCAATTAGCAATTCAGCCTGGGGGTAATAAGTAGCGTTCATGTCTCCCAATTCTTCCTTTAAGGCATTCTCCCATACTGCATTTTGCCAGGCGTACTCAATTGCTCCGATCTGCTGTTTAGCAATTTCTATAGCTTGTACTGCTGAAATACGTGGATTTTCATTTATTTCAAGATCTTCCACTAATTTTCCGTGAGCTATTTCTGTAAAACAATCCTTCCAGTGCTCTGACCATTCGCCTGCTTCCACTTTCAATCCTTTATGAAATTGTTGATATCTAACATGTGACCAACCGTATTTGTCAGTCCATTGTTTTGTAACTTGCATCTCATCGTTCTCCTTCAGTCCAGTGGCTTGCTTTAGAGTGACAAAAAGTTCTCCCGGCAGAATATTTGCTGTCTGATTCAGATACAGCCACCCTGCAGGATCAACATTTTCCGTTTTTGAGCGAATCTCAACGTTGTTTGCTTGTAAAATTTTCGGAACAAATTGTCCGAAAGCATTTTGGTTTGACAATAGAAATAAAAAAGCTATTGTATTTACTACCAGTCTGCAATTATAATTTATTTTTTTCATTTATGATAGTATCAATTGTTATTAAAAATTTTATGCATATAACATTTCTATGATTTATTTATAAATAAGAATGAATTTCATTCATTGACTTTTTCCGACCTACTAAATAAAATACTCAATAAATATATTCATGTTAAGTTGAATTAAGCAAATATCAAGTAGCATCAGTTATTCATAATTGTCATAGAAAATTAGTATAATCCTAACTAAATAATAATGCTTTCAACAGGTGCCCGGGTATCAAATCGGGCGGTACAGTGGTAAGCCACCGTACTACCCTTATGGTGAATTTTCTGGATTTTAACGAATGATCTTTTTGTTCCGTTTTACCCGCATTCGAACTTCCCGATCAGCCGGATATCAACAGCAATAAC
>DDTL01000124.1 GCA_002344345.1 Saprospiraceae bacterium UBA2365 | reverse complement strand
TATCAAATACATAGAAGCCAGATATTTCGATCTGATAAACGGGTATTTGCGGGTATAATTATCTCTGGTCATATAAAAGTTTAAAAAAACTCCAGACTTTTCATTAAGAACGGGTATTTATAAGATACCGGACTTTCAAAAAACGCTGCAAAGGACTGAGTTCATTCATTCTTAATGCATTGTGATTGAAAATCGGATGATTATAGAACGAAATAGTATGGGAATTTGTATGCAACTGTTGATTTTTGTTGATTTGACCAGAAATCGGAATTCAATGGTAGCCTGAACATTCGTTGTTGGTGAAAACACCAACAACGGCGAACACCATATCCACCCCAAAAATCCCTTATTTTGAACAAATCTATAAAAACCCGCCTTACCCTCTACCTCACCTTCACCCATCGATCCTCACCCAATGCCTTACCCTTATGCATCAGTTTCCAGATATATGTGCCAACCGGCAGATCAGAAAAATCAAAAGTATGCTGGCCTTGTCCCAACTGCTCATAATGCCTCAACATCCTGCCCTGCATATCGAACAGCATCAGGGTAGCATCCTGTGTGTCGCCGGCTATGTCGATCCGGAAATCTCCGGCAGAAGGATTCGGAAATACGGTGATCTCCCACTTTCCGGGTACAGGATCATGGGTGGAGACGGTATTACCGTTTTCGTCGAGTTTTATAGCCCATGGCGTGCCGGTGAAATTTCCATTCCAATATGTATACTTCCCTTTTCCACCTGAAACAATACACCCTCCATCTGAAGTTGCACTAATTGTCCAGATAACATGATCTATATTGTCTCCTTTACTGAAAAATTTCACCCAATAGGGATCAAGATTCGAATTAACCTTACTGACAGCATAATGATCCAAAAACAAACTCATTGTTCCAAAAAAAATGTTAGATGTATCAATGAAATCAAAATTCTGAGCGCCAAAATCAACATGATACTCTGTGTTTGGATCGACATCAATTTTTACACCTTTAATCAATCTTAAGTTGCTGTCCACCAGGGCTATTCCCCTTTCAAATCCGTCATACATCGCAGTGACAAGATACTTGTTTTCATCAATTATGGTAGACAATCCTCGCCTACTATTACTCACTGAATAACTGCCCCATGTAGTTAATGAGTCAACGATTTCGAAGTTTTCATCCAAAAACAGTGTTGCGCTTGAAAACATCACATATCTATTTAAATACGGATCATAGAAAATGGAGCTGTTTTCATATCTTTTTTTATACCATTTGATCAATTGAATTTCACCATCCAGACTGAGTCTGCAGATAAATAATTTACTTCTTAGGATTGTATAATCATAATCATCACTGTAATATCCTACTACTAATAACTCATTTTCTGTATTAATGTTGCCAGTTAAATACCAAAATCTGTTGAATTCATTGTATGGTTCAAGTCTGACCAGTGTGTCTGAAATAAAGTTCAGATTCTGATCCCAGACTGTTACCAGAAAATAACCTCGGCAATCTCGTCCTTTGATTTCTTTTGCTCCTCCTATTATGATAAAATTTTGTGTTTCTGCACTATAAAATATCCAGTTCAGCTGGATTGAGAGGCTGTCTATTTGATAAATTACTTCATTTATTGATTCTCCTGAAAATGTGTAGTGGATTCGAATCCGGGATTTGTTATGATATTGATTGTCAGAATTTTTATGTTCTATTGTGGTAATAGAGGCAAATTGGCCGGGAATAAACTCATTAGTATGAAGAATAGTTTCGGTTTCAGACCCGGATTGATCATAGAATTCCCAGGTCTGAGCGAATAAATTGCCATATCCTGATAATCCGGCAAAAAAACAGAAACTTAAAAGAGACTTTTTTGAATAGCTTATTAAAAAACGGATCACTAGATTCATGATGTCGTTTGAATTTATTTGTTACACGCTATTTAAAATAAAAAGGTGCAAATAAAAAAAATTAAATTTCACCGAAAGCAATAATTCCTATCCCAAAAAATGAAGTGCCTTTAAAGCCCCACCCTGCATTTAAATAAGGATTAATAAAACTTGTTTTGATTTTAAAAGTCAGCCCTAACTGTCCTGCTATTCCACCTGTAATAAACTTTTGCTGAGAAATTATTGCAAGATTGATTGGCCCTGGCAAGTAAAAATGGTCTGTTAATTCATAACCTTCTAATACATCTACAATAATAAATTGACTAACAAAGTTAACAAATGGACTAAATCCTATTGTTAATCCAATATTATCTTTTACATTATAATTCATTTTATAAATTAAACTTACCATTTGTTGCCTGGCATCATCAGTTAATGACCTTATCCTACCGAAATGAATATCTTGACTTATACTGTAGTTTTTATAGTCAGTAATCAAGAGTGGTATTATATTAGTATTCATATCGGGGAAATCTTTATAGCGGTTTTTTTCACCATATCCAAAACTGTAAGAAAGTCCTATTTCATTTTTAAATACTTTTTTTGATATTTGGCATCCGATGGAAAATCCATTCAATTCAGAATGTTGCCAGTAGCTTATATCAGAAAAGAATCCGATATTTATTTGACTATTTCCAGGTAGATTCCATAGAGAAAGAATTATAAAAAGCAATATATGTATAAAGTTTTTCATTTGCTGTTATTAAAATTGTTATTATATTTACGATTCCTAAAACTATTTATAGTAAACACTGGGAGAATTATATAAGCTTAGGTGTAATTCTAGAAAAAACTATGCCTGATACATATTTCTATGGGCAGGAATCCAAATCCTTCTAACATCAGTTCGAATTCAGCACCAATGCCAATAGAAGTTTTTTCTGTTAAAAAATATCCCACTGATAGTGAAGAACTGACATAATAATAAAATGCGCTAAATGTATTGTAAATCTGGGCATCCACTATTGCTTTTGTTTTATCCGGATAGGTCAATTCTGAATTATGTGCAATCACCTTTAATCCGTTCTCTTTAAACAGTTCCACACCAGTGCCTAAACTAAAACTAAGAGTGAACTTATCCATGAGTAAGTATTCCTTTTCTACAAAAACACTTAATAATTGAGAATGAAGCCCCCAGTTTATATCGGATCTTCCAAAACTAAAAAACCCTTTATCAAATTCATCATAATGGAAAACTTTAGGTTCAGATGGATCAAAGTTATGAATCATTGGGTTATCTCCTTTTGGCCATGGACTATTAGCGGTAATCGAAATATATCTATATCTGATTCCGATTTTGTATGTATCCAAGAGCCTATACTTTAGAGCGCATGAAATTGATTGGGATGAGTGACGTATCCCAGATTTAAACTCAGGAATATTGAAGAAGTCAAAACCTACTCCGAAAGCTACTTCTTGCCCATATGATAGAGTTGATGTAAGCATTACTACTATTATCAGATATTTCATGGTGTCTTATTTTTATTTTTTAGAAACAGGGTGGTATGAAACCACCCTGTTGGATTATATTAATTCGTTTCACGAACATAAAAGTCCATTAAACCGAGATAGTATCTGGTACCTTTGAAATTATTAACCAATATAGGATCGCAGAAATATGTCCAGGTTCCTCCAAGTGGTACATCTATTAGTTTTGTTTTTATTTGAGTCGATATAGTATTTGAAGGAGTGAGAGTTGTTTCAGTTCCATCCTCTTCTTTAAACTTTACACTACTTGTAATAGTGCTTGATACTGTGGTTGTTATCTCATCCCCATCCTTATGATGTTTACCATGCCATAAATACTTCCACTCATCACCATGCATAGTGCTTTCATATTGCCATGGTACTGTAATTAGAGGATTATCTGGAGGAGTTATTTTCTTGTCCTTCAAATCTTTTCTTTTTACCCAGCAAAAATATGGCCCAGGAGCCCCAACAGTATATGTGGATGAATTATATCTTGTTGGCACAAATAGATCAAGTTGAAGTCTGCATTTCTTTTTCGACCATTTACACCATTTGCCATTTAAATCTAATGTAAGTTTTCCATCAGGCATTTTGAATTGAGTTACTTCCTCTCTGTTTACTGAGTTATTGAAAGTTGTTCTTTCTGCAATACATCCATTCCCTGGTGGTACAGGAGGGGATAAAGGAGGATTTTGGGTGCACAAATTATGGTATGCATCAGTTATTTCAGAATCAGAAATAAAAAGATAACCTTCAAATGGGTTTAAATATTCTTTCCCTCCAATTGATAACAACCGTTGACCCTTAGCTGAATTAAAGCTTAATGATCCCAGCACTGAATTGACTAAATTATCGCAGTACCGGACTCTTGAATATTTGTCAAAATATTCAGGATCACTAATCCTGTTTTCATCCAATACAACATACCCTTCATTATCCTGAATTACAGCAATTTTGAAAGCCGGATCTTCACTACCATTTAAAGGTATCTGATTCGTTCCATTTGAGAAAACAACATACTTGTTATACTCTTCATCCAAATAGTTCGAAAATAAAGGGATTGCAGACTCAATCGGACTAATCGTATTGATATTACTTATGTCTGGTTCATAAATACTAATTCCCATGCCTGGGTGATTTCTTAAATAAAACTGCATAAAATAATCAAAGTTTAAATCTGAGATCAGCAAATCACTAGATGCGGAGTTATACAAAAACTTAAAAAAAGAAGCATTAGGGCCTGATAGTATCTCCATTATTGAAACACAATAATAGTCAGATACTCTCGATTGGTTTATTTCAACAAATAATAGATCTCTAAATGTTTGATTATTCATCATTTTTGAAAAAATAGCAGCTACTTTCTCGTGTTCATTCTGTGAGATTGTATATAAAGATCTTGGATTTACTTCTTTTTCAATAAGAAAACCATTTAAGTTTGATGATTCACTTAAGTTTAACTCTTTAGAGCAAGATGACAGTAAAAGTAAAAATGCAAATAAAAAAAATATATTTTTCATAGATTTGTCTTTAAGATTTAAGAATTCATTAAATGACAGGCTAAAATTTTTTCCTTTTGGTTGAAAAGATTTTGAGGAAAAAATGGCCTGCATTCAATGTTGGATTAATGAAAAAGCCCGGATTTTGGGATTATTTGCCAGCGCCCGGGTAAAACATATTTTTAAAAAATCATGTTTTGCTTCGGGCGCCCGGGTATTAAGAAGGGTGGCACAGCGGAAATCCGCGGTACGACCCTTATGAAATTCTTTGATTTTAACGAATGATCTTTTTGTTCCGTTTTACCCGCATTCGAACTTCCCGAACAGCCGGATATCAACAGCAATAAC
>DDTL01000125.1 GCA_002344345.1 Saprospiraceae bacterium UBA2365 | reverse complement strand
AATAAGTTATTGCTGTTGATATCCAGCTGTTCGGGAAGTTCGAATGCGGGTAAAACGGAACAAAAAGATCATTCGTTAAAATCAAAGAATTTCATAAGGGTCGTACCGCGGATTTCCGCTGTACCTCCCTTCTTAATACCCGGGCGCCCGAAGCAAAACATGATTTTTAAAAAATATGTTTTACCCGGGCGCTGGAAAATAATCCCAAAATCCGGGCTTTTCATTAATCCAACATTGAATGCAGGCCATTTTTTCCTCAAAAATCTTTTCAACCAAAAGGGAAAAACTTATTTCTCTCATTCAATGAATTCTTAAATCAAAAAAACGAAGTTATGAAAAATATATATTTTGTATTGTTTTTATTGCTTTTCCTTGCTTCATGTACAAAGGAGAGCAATTTCAGCGATAAAGATCAGGATATTCAAGTGAGTACAAGAACACAACTGACTCCTGAACAAGTGGTCGCTGCTTTTTCTCCTGTGGTGGACGGGACTTATGATCCAACCAAATCCTATACCGGAGATGAAGCCATTCGTGGGGCTGAAACTGTGATGAACTACCGTTATGGAGATTTCAGATACAAATTTGATGATACTTATTCTCTCGAGGAATCATTTATTGTCAGTAAGCAAAACGGGGTAATCAATGACCGGGTAGTAGATGAAATCTATGATGAAGCTTTGGAATTTGTCAAATGTCATTATGCCGACATCGTTGCAGATACCAAAATGCAACTATTAACTGACCTTTATATTATCAGTGAAACAGGCTCACAAATCAGGGTTGGACTCACTAACATTGTCGGAACGGCATCCTCAGGCATAGAAAATATGGGTACTATTTCATTCGGGCAAGGTGATGACTGGAAAGCAGATCAGGGCAAATGCAATGATCCGAATAACTCAGGTAACGCTCCAAAACAGATAGCCCGGGCAGCTACTTTCAATCTTGTTGGACAGTATGCGGAACTGGGAGTCTGGTATTCGGATATAGATTATGTGTATTTTCACAGTGATGATTATGACAATTGGTTTGCAGAAAATCCGAATGATCAGAATCCGGGAGATTTTATCATAGATTATTTTATGTGGCAATTCGACGGGTGCGATGAACTTTATGACCCAAACAGTAATCAATATGATGCCTGTTCTTCATCAGAAATGCCCATGCGGATCATGCAAAACGGACAGCCTGTTGAAAATCCTGATAAGACAGACGCTTTCTGTATAGACTATCCGGAGATGAATTATTACCTCGGGAATGCACAAACCATGGCCAATAAACATGCTCAATCACTGAGTAAAAAGTTTTTGAATATGCAAATGGATTTTGATTTTTCCTTAGTGTATCCCGTGCCATATTTCTATTTTTGGAATGGAGAAGGAAAATATGGAAAGAAAAACACCGATGTGAATCGTGTTCCATTGACCTTAGGCACCTGCAATTAATTTTAATTGAAATTGCCCCGATCTGGATTCAGATCGGGGTTTTAAATCTTTTAATCATGAAAAGAATTTCATTATTTCTGATCATCTTTTTTTCATATTATACTTTGAAAAGCCAAATTACCTGGGAAAGTTTTAAATATTCTGAGGATAGCGTTTTTGTATGTGACAATATTGTTGAATTAAAAGATAAAACTTTGCTATCCATTGAATATGTACTCCATAGCTGGAATACAAATCAAGAAAATAGTAATCACGCTTATGTTCAAAAACGACATGGAGATTCAGGCAATATTTTTAAAGAAGTCATTTATAATATTGATAGCCTGTGTACCAGATTGGACAGAATTTTTTACAATAGGGAAAATGAAACTTACACCATAGTTGGTTGGGCCCATAAGTATTTTAATGGTCAGCGTAGAGGATACTTTGTTGTTACTCATTGGGATGAAGAATTAAACCTGCTAAGTGATACGCTGATCAGATTACTACCCATTACTGAAAATAATTCCTTGATTTTCACAAATGGCCTTGTTTCACATGACAATGAATATCTTATCATAGGTAACTATTGTGAAAATATGGAAAAACCTTATCTTAAAAATAAACTATTTTTTGCGAGAATTAGCCGAAGTGGAGAAGTCATTTTCTCAAATTGGTATCCCGAGATTGGAGGAAGAAATCACTGTGCAATAATTGAGGATATTGAAAACTCAAAGTACATTTTACCAGGGCTAACTACTTATTATTTTGATAAGGATTTTAATAAGTTGGATTCAATCATAACAGAAAACTCAGTGGATTATATGCCAACATATAATTTTAATGCCATCCGATTCAGAGATTCGCTTTATTTGGTGACGATTAAGATTAAAAACAGTGGTGGAGACAAAGGTCTGGGGCTTTACACTAAAAACATGAAACTGATCAAATATCTACCAATAAGTAAGCCACATTTTTTTGTAGATAATCTGTTACAGAAAAAGAGTTTTGATTTCATTGACACTTCAGCTATTTTTATGGGTACTCAATTCGGAGACTCAGGATACTATACCCTGGCTAAAGTCAATTCAAACCTTCGGCCATATTGGATCAAATATATGAGTGAAAATGACTCCATTGCACATGCTGTTTTAGGCATTGAAGCAAGCTCAGATGGTGGACTTCTCGTGTACGGCGGAAAAGGTGAAAAAGTAGATTATAGTTACATTCCAATTAATGCAGGCTCCTGGATCTTAAAACTCGACGAAAACGGCAATACCGTCTCCACCCATGATCCTGTACCCGGAAAGTGGGAGATCACCGTATTTCCGAATCCTTCCGCCGGAGATTTCCGGATCGACATCGCCGGCGACACACAGGATGCTACCCTGATGCTGTTCGATATGCAGGGCAGGATGATGAGGCATTATGAGCAGTTGGGACAAGGTCAACATACTTTTGATTTTTCTGATCTGCCGGTTGGCACATACATCTGGAAACTGATGCATAAGGGTAAGGCATTGGGTGAGGATCGGTGGGTGAAGGTGAGGTAGAGGGAAAGTGGGTTTTTATAGATTTGTTTAAAATAAGGGATATTGGGGGGCAGATTTGGTGTTCGCCGTTGTTGGTGTTTTCACCAACAACAAATGTTCAGGCTACCATTGAATTCCGATTTCTGGTCAAATCAACAAAAATCAACAGTTGCATACAAATTCCCATACTATTTCGTTCTATAATCATCCGATTTTCAATCACAATGCATTAAGAATGAATGAACTCAGTCCTTGCAGCGTTTGACGGAAGTCCGGTATCTTATAAATACCCGTTCTTAATGAAAAGTCTGGAGTTTTTTTAAACTTTTATATGACCAGAGATAATTATACCCGCAAATACCCGTTTATCAGATTGAAGTATCTGACTTCTATGTATTTGATATACAATTATATATATATATATATTACGATATAAGATAACTGTATCGGGAAATAAGTTATTGCTGTTGATATCC
>DDTL01000122.1 GCA_002344345.1 Saprospiraceae bacterium UBA2365 | reverse complement strand
GGTTCTGGCTCGTCCAGGTTAGGTAGAACAGTGTTACATCCCTTTTTCTACAATTCAAAATGGTCACCAAAATATAGACCTGACATACTAATGCGTACAACCAATCTGATACGACGAACACCCTATCTAACATGGCGTACTCCGATCTGTCATGGCGGACCTGATCCGCCATCCCGTACACCAGCGACTTGTTATGGAGGACTCATTCATTACTCCTTATAAGGAATCCTTCAATACCCGGGATTCCGGGTCAAGCCCGGAATGACACTATTGTGTTTAGGCGCTTAGTAGCCAAAACTAACTAACATGTTGTTCGTTTTTGATGTTAGTTATTCTATTTTTTCTGTTAAAATTCCTGCAAAGCGACTTTTTTGGGGGTAAGCCCTCAAAAACGTAGTGTCTTGAAAATTGAATTCGTGCATTTTTTGGATGAACTTTTAAGAAAGTTGATGAAAAATTAATGCTCACAGAATATTTACCCCGTAGGATATGTATCCAACGGGGTTCTTAAATCATTTTCCTCTTTGGTTCTGGCTCGTCCAGGTTAGCTGATTAGTCTGATAGTCTGTTGGATTTGAGCGCATACATTGTGCAAAAGACACTGATTTTGCCTCGGAAATGAATTATTGACTCACGTATTGATCATTGGCTAAAAGACTGAAGACTAAAAGACTTTCAACCTAAATAATTACATTATTTTTACTTTAAATTTAATAATTATCACTATGAATGCAATCATTACAGGTGCCAGCAAGGGAATAGGACGTGCCATCGCCTGTCTGTTGGCAGAAAAGGGTTTTGACCTGATTGTTTGTGCAAGGGGAAAAAAAGGCCTGGATGATCTGGAAAAAGAAATATCACAAATAAACCCAAAAATAAAATTCCATTCCTTACAGGTTGATCTCGGAACAACAGAAGGAGCTGAGGCATTCGGCAGGTTTTGCCTGGAAGTTTGTCCTTCCATTGACATTTTGATCAATAATGCAGGTATTTTTATTCCGGGAGAAATCCACAAGGAAGAACCGGGTTTACTTGAAAAACTTATTCAAACCAATCTTTTCAGTGCCTATCACCTCACCAAAGCGCTGCTTCCAAAAATGATCCGGGATCAACATGGACATATTTTCAACATGTGTTCCGTTGCCAGCATCCAAGCTTATCCGAATGGTGGGTCCTACAGTATTTCCAAATTCGCACTGCTTGGGTTAACCAAGGTGCTCAGGGAAGAACTTAAAGAAAAAGGGATCAAAGTGACAGCCATCATTCCCGGAGCGACCTGGTCTGACTCCTGGCAGGGCGTTGAACTGCCCGAAACAAGACTTATGGAGGCTCGCGATATTGCGCTCAGCATATTGAATGCATTTCAGTTGAGTCCTCAGGCTGTTGTTGAAGAAATTATACTCAGACCTATTTTAGGAGATCTCTAAAGTCAAAATTTAGGTTCAAAAAATGTGTTCAGTGGGGATTGAAAAAAGTGATGTTTTTTTGTCTTAGCTCAAAGTCATATGGCGGAAAGGTATGGAATAGAAATTAAGGGAAACATTTTGTTGATAAAGTTTTTTAATAATCACTTACAGTAAGATTTAAATTGCATTAATATCAAATTGATATACAATCCGATAAATACTTTTTCTTGAATTAAATGAACTGATAGATCTGCAAAAACCTGATGGTCACCGATATCTTTTGCCTAATTGTATTTTAATAAAAAAATGGGGAATTAGCCAACTATTGCGATTGTATGTTGTTTCAACCATGACCGGTATTTTCCTGGCATATACATCCAAATGCAACCCAACTTCCAAAGACCTCACTTTTTCTTCATATGCTCCGGGCGCAAAAACAGCTGATACTTCACCATGAATTCCCGGGACAATCTCCATTTCATCCCACCCATCAAAAAAGCTGCCTTTGTCGAGTATTTTCCTTGTATCTAAAAATAAATGTGCATTTTCTTCACTATATGCTTCACTCCTGAACTCCCTTTCCAGTTCATTCGTATATTCAAGCACGAGATAATATGGTTTCAAAATGCCCAAATCAGCCCCATATTCAAAAGCATAGCCAACCGCAATGCCTCTTTTCAATGCCTTTTCCGACAAAAATATTTTCCTGCCTTTTGCAGCACGAAAAATCATGAAATAGTTTTGCTTACCAAAGGTATAATGACTGATTCCTTCAAAATTTTTAAAATATTCCGTTTTGGACCATTCTTTATGATCCCATTCATAACCAAAACTCAAATGAAAATAATCCGTACGATAATAACTAGCTATTTTCCCTTTGTTGTATCCTATATTAAAACCATTCGTTTGAACCCGGGCATCAAGGGATGTTTCGCCAAAATATATTATTCCCCTCAATGGATTGTCTCCCAATTCACCACGTTTCAAGGGCTCCTGCGCCTTTACAAACAAGGCCAGTGAACTCACTATCATGAATAGTATTATTCTGTTCTTCAAATCCATTGGTTATACTAAAGCAATATTAATAAAAAAATCAATCCGGTAAAAAGAATACAGGATTGATTTTATAGTATTTTTTTGAATAACTTCTTACTAATATTCTATAAGAATGTATTAGATAATACTATTTATTCTGAAAACATCATAATAACAATAATTATCAAAATATAATCCAAAACAAGCTTCAACCCAAAAAATATTATCAGGTGGATAAATCTATTTACCTATCATCAAAATGAAAGAAACTCAACATATCTGCTTTACCTGGACTTTAAACCGAAGTAAACTTTATTGACCTGACTTTGAGAAATACTTCCTTTGACAACCTGTTCATCCACATTGACACCCTTTATTTTCAGATATGAAACACAAGCATCCCTTCTTCGTTGTGATAAAAGTTGCGCGATCGTTACCGGTTCATAAAAGAATGTAATGGCGATCACACTAATCTGAGGCTGGCTTAACAAATGAGCAGCCAGTTGATCCAGAACAGCAATTCCTTCGTAGGTTAAAGTTGCCTTTCCCTGATCAAAAAATACATTGTACTGATCAGGAAAATCTGTTTGCACCTGAAAATCAGCAGTTTCAGCAATCGAAACTAATTCTTTAATATTAACTTTAACTTCCGGAATGGGCGTATCCTGCACTTTTGGCTCATTTCCTTGCGCGGCTATAAAAAGAGGCTCCCGGGCATTTTGTTTTTTCTCCTTCCTGGTTTCGTACTCCTTGAAATAATCAGGCAGATATTTTAATGTATCTATGATATTGCCGTCTTCAGTCATCCGGACTTCAAATGGTTGAATATCGATCAGTATAACATCCTGAATTACCTTTTGGCTTTCACCATAGTATTGGATCAAAAAAACAAGGGATATGATCCACCAGGTCTTGATTGATAAATTGTACATAACTTCGTTTTTTTTAACAGAAGCAAAAGTTATTCCAAAAATGATTTGAACTTAAAAAAACAATCAAAAAATCGATGAAAGCCATACTAAATACCAACTGATACACATTCAAAAGGATTTATAAGCCGTATTATTATTATAATCTTAATAGTATTTGCAACAATTTTTAACTAATTATTATTTTTGCCCAAAAGTACGGTATGAGAAGAGTAGTAGTCACAGGAATGGGCGCACTTTCGCCCATTGGAAACAATGTGAAAGATTTTTCGGAAAGCCTCTTTAAAGGAGTCAATGGATGCGATTACATCACCAGGTTTGATGCGACACATTTCCCGACCAGGTTTGCCTGTGAATTGAAAGACTTTGATGTGGCAAATTTTATTCCGCATAAAGATGCCAGAAGACTTGACCCTTTTACACAATATGCTTTGGTTGTTGCTGAACAGGCGATCTCAGATGCAGGAATCGACCCTGCAACCATTGATTCAGAACTTGCCGGTGTCATTTGGGGAAGCGGAATCGGAGGATTTAAAACCATTGAAGATTCTATTGAGGAAGAAGTATTAAATAACAGCCCCGTACCAAGATATAACCCTTTCATGATCCCGAAACTGATCGCTGATATTGCACCTGGTCATATTTCAATTAAATACGGCTTCAGGGGTGTGAATTATGCAACTGTATCAGCCTGCGCCTCAGCCTCCCATGCCATCTGCAATTCATTTGATATGATCAGGCTGGGAAGAGCTGATGTTATGATCACCGGTGGATCTGAAGCCGCCGTTACCAAGGCTGGAATCGGTGGTTTTTGTTCCATGAAAGCTTTATCCAGAAGAAATGACGATCCTGCTACTGCTTCGAGACCCTTTGATAAGGACAGGGATGGGTTTGTTTTGGGGGAAGGCGCGGCAGCACTCGTTTTGGAAGAACTCGAACATGCAAAAAAAAGAGGAGCAAACATCCTTGCCGAAATCGTTGGTGTTGGCATGTCTGCAGATGCCTATCACATCACTGCTCCACACCCGGAAGGTATCGGTGCCAACCTGGTAATGAAAATGGCTCTTAAAGATGCAGGAATGAACCCGGAAGATATTGATTACATCAATGTTCATGGTACGTCAACTCCTTTAGGTGATATCGCTGAGTCTCTGGCAATTCTTGGCGTTTTTAAATCCCATGCCTATGATTTAAACATCAGCTCCACCAAATCAATGACAGGTCACTTACTCGGTGCTGCCGGTGCCATTGAAGCAGTGGCTTCTGTTCTGGCGATCAATGCTTCTGCCGTTCCTCCAACCATCAACCACTTTACGGATGATCCGGAAATTGATTCAAAACTAAATTTTACATTTAATAAAACACAGGAAAGAGTTATCAAAACAGCTATCAGCAATACTTTTGGGTTTGGAGGTCATAACTCATCCATTATTTTCAGGAAGTACAATAAATAATTAACAGTGTTTAGCTTTTTCAAAAGGAAATATAATCTCTATCTGGCTCCCAAAAGGAACCTGGCAAAGAACATAAAGAAAACCTTGCATTATGAACCGGTCAGGATAAATTTATTCGAACTTGCATTTCACCATAAATCACTAAATAACGGCGACACGATCTATCCATATAGCAATGAGAGGCTTGAGTACCTTGGGGATGCTTTTTTGAGCATGGTCGTTGGAGAATACCTTTTTCAAAAATACCCATACAAAAATGAAGGATTCCTGACTAAAATGCGTTCAAAAATCGTCAAACGCAAAACCCTCAATGACCTTGCACAGGACCTTGGATTGGATGTGATCTTATCAGATTACTCCATTGGCGTTATATCAAATACAATGGCCGGTAATGCGTTCGAAGCACTGATCGGCGCGATCTACCTGGATGGAGGATATGAAAAAGCCAAAAAATTCGTCGTCAGGGAAATGCTGCTTCAGCACCTTGATTTGGCAGAATTGGAATCAGTTGATGACAATTATAAAAGCCAGCTCCTCGAATGGAGTCAAAAATCCAACAAATCCATCGAATTTAAACTGCTGTCCAAAACAAAAACAAATGGCAGAGATCTTTTCAAGATGGCAGTTTCTGTAGACGAAGAATTGATTTCAGAAGGCGAAGCCTATAATAAAAAATCCGCTGAACAAAAAGCAGCTCAGGTAGCATTGAGATGCCTTAAAGTAAATGTGTCATGATTCGGCAACCCAGGCATTGGTGAAAATTATTTTGGCAAATGATTCCCGTTTTTCTCTCTGTACTTACGAATTTTAGAATAACTTTAGCTCGCAATTTAAATTACATAAAACACCTTTGCAATGTCTGACAACTCAAACTCCTTGCTAGAATTTTTAAAAAGCAAAGTTTTCTTTAAACACCTTGGTTACATTTTCGGATTTTTTGCCTTGATCCTTATATTATTGTTCCTGTGGCTGAGAATTTACACCCATCACGGACAGGCTTTGGAATTACCTGATTATACAAATCAAACCATCGAAGCTGCCACCCGCGATGCTGAGGCAAAAAATTTTATTATTGTCGTTGATGATTCCATTCATAGAGTGGGTATACGCGGGGGAATCATTCTGGATCAAAATCCCAAACCGCTTACAAAGGTTAAAGAAAGACGAAAGATCTACGTCACCATCTCAAAATCAACGGCAGATAAGATCAAACTCAAAGACTTGCCTGAATTATATGGAAGAAATTTTCTATCAAAGAAAAAAGAACTTGAATTGCGACAAATCAGATCTGTGATCAAAGGATATAAATTTGACCTGGGAGAACCGGATTATATCATGGAGGCTTATTATCGGGGTAGATTGATCGTTTCCAGTCAGGGCGAATTAAAAAATATCGAAATAGAAAAAGGCGGAACCATTGAATTTATTCTCAGTAAAAAGTCTGGCGGTGCTGTCAGTATTCCGGACCTTTATTGCAAATCCGTGGAGGAAGCTGCTTTTATATTGGAAAGTGCCAACCTGAGAATCGGACAGGTTCAAAAAGATGGAGCAATCACATCCGAAATGGAAGGTTATGTCATTGGTCAACATCCACCATATCATCCGGATTCAACGATTATTTTTGATACACCGGTTGATTTGATCATCAGCGAAGATAAACCGGCAGGCTGTAGGTAATCCCTTAAAGATTAAAAGTTTTGTCTTGATCTTTTTGAATTATTCTGGTGATCAGCTGATCAGTCCGTTATTCAGTAGGATTTGATGGTGTACAATGAGCAAAAGTCACTTAATTTGCCTAAGTTTTAAAGTTTTTACTCTTGTATATTTGATTTGCTAAAAAACTTAAGACTAAAAGGTTACTAACCTAAACAATTTTGATCTTTTAAGATAAAACCACTTTCTTGTTAAATTTAGCTAAAAAATCTTCTGTCTTGTTTTACAACATAGAAGATTTTTTGGTTAAATACTGGACTTTAGAAGATTGTCAGCTTCCCATCGTTCAATAGCCAGGCCGATTAACCGGTCAATTAAATCAGGATATACCAGGCCGGATTTTTCCCACAACATCGGATACATGCTTATATTGGTAAATCCTGGAAGTGTATTGATCTCGTTGACCAGAATTTCTCCATTTTCTTTTAAAAAAACATCTATCCGACCCAGACCCTCCGATTCCAGTGCTTGAAATACGCGAATGGCCATTTTTCTGATCGCTTCAATTGAAGCCGGATCAATGGGTGCCGGAATTTCAATTTTAAATCCTTTGTCATCCAGATACTTTGAATCATAGGTGTAAAAATCATGAAAACTGGTAATTCTTCCTACAGTAGAAGCCTCAGGAAAACGATTGCCCAAAACCGCACACTCGATTTCCATACCGGAGATATTCTCCTCAATAACTACTTTATGATCATACTTAAAAGCCTCCTCCAATGCAACACTATATGCAGATTTGGTTTCAACTTTGCTGATCCCTACAGAAGATCCCATTTTGGCCGGCTTGATATATACCGGCAGACCTAGTTTTTCCTCTATTTCTTCAAAAGATGGCGCATTATGTCTGTAACATCCCAGATATTTCCCGATCGGGATTCCTGCTTCAATAAGCAGACGTTTCATCACATCTTTATCCATTCCTGCTGCAGACCCCATCACGTCACAGCCAACGAAAGGCAGCTGCAAAATTCTGAACAATCCCTGAATCGTTCCATCTTCTCCGTATGGGCCATGTAGTACCGGAAAAACCACATCTACCTTGATCGGCGTATTCCCTTCTCCTGGCAAAAATAACTTTGTGTTTTCCATACATGCAAAAGCAACATCCTCAGTGAAGTAACTTAAATTCAATGTATGATCCAATTCAAAAACCATTTTTGAAGGCATCATCTTCCAATGCCCTTCCTTGTCGATAAAAATCAGGTGAATATGGTACTTTTCCCGATCGATGTTGTGGATGATGGATTGTGCAGATCTTACAGAAATTTCATGTTCTGCGGATTTACCACCAAAAATGATCGCCACATTTAGTTTTTCCATATAATTAATGATGAATTCAATTGCATGAATGATTTGCCTAATTAAAAAATACTCCAAAAAAACCAGGATCAAAATAAATAAGTAAATACAGGACTATGATCCGGGTTCTGAAAGTAATTTTATACTGAATCTCCAATACCAAAAAATTTGGCAGCCACAAATTTATTATTTTGATTCATTTGAATACTATAAAGTTCTTAAAAAACTTCCACCTTATTTCACAACAAATGAAATCTTTTGGCTAAAAAAAAGTACTGAATTACAGAAAAAAGCAACATTGTGTTTAACAGCTCATTTTACAGCTGTTGCGTACTCATTGCACCAATATTCCTCAATTTTTAGCCTTAATTTACTTTATACTTTATAGGTATCTTTTCAAGTATTTGAAGTAAACTGCTGTCCACATTGATTTTAACCCCTTTTGAAACAAAATCCATCTTATGCTGATCAGCAGAATCCAATAGGGTGATCTTTAACAAGTGTTTGCCTTTATGTTTCTTTATCAGTTGAGATATCTGGTCCAACAACCCTTCATTCAAATCTTCCAACTCGATGTACAGCGTTATGGATTTGGTCAGCAATTTACCGATCGTATCCAGTAATCTTACTTCAAATACCTGAAAATAATAATTATCAGAGTTATAACCTCTTTGCATGACGCCTTCGATAAATAAAACCTGACCAAGTTGAAAATAATTACCGAATTTTCTGAATTGTTCATTATTGAGGCTGAGAGTCAATGAGCTATTATAATCTTCTATGGTATACCTGCCATACTCAATGCCTTTCCTGTTCATTCCTGTCTGGGATTCGGTCACCATGCCCGCTAATGAAACCCGTTGATCCCTGAAAAAATCAAGATGTTCCAGATCACAGGTGACGAAATTCTCAAGTTCCAGCTTGTATTGATCCAAAGGATGTGAGCTTATATAAATCCCTGTCACCTCCTTTTCCCTTTCCAGCTTTTCAATCAGACTCCATGGCTCGCAGTCCGGGATATCCGGCTCAATTTGAAAAGGATCATAGCTATCTCCAAAAAGAGAAAGCTGTGTCTGACCTTTTTGTTTTTGAAAGGCTGCTCCGTATTTGAGCGCCTGATCTATCAATGTATCGCCTTTCTCCTGACCAAGAAAATACTGCGCACGATGAACACCTTTAAAAATATCAAAGGCACCACCCAAAGCCATACTTTCAAAACTCTTTTTATTGACTGATCTCAGATTCACACGTTTAGCCAGATCAAAAATATTTTTAAAATGACCACCTCTGTTTCTTTCATCGATCAATTCCTGAACTGGTGCTTCTCCTACACCTTTCAATCCTGCCAATCCAAAACGCAGGTTTCCCTTTTTATCAACGGTGAAATCTGTTTCGCTTTCATTAACATCAGGACCCAAAACAGGAATATCCAACCTGTGGCTTTCCCTCAAAAAGAAATTGATCTTTGAAATATCCTTTTTGTTGTGATTCAGAACAGCTGCCATAAACTCAGCTTTGTAATTGGCTTTTAAAAAAGCAGTCTGAAAACCGATATAAGCATAACAGGTCGAATGAGATTTATTAAATGCGTAAGATGCAAATGACTGCCAGTCATGCCAGATCTTATCAACTTTATCTTTACTATGCCCGTTTTTAAGACAGCCATCAACAAATTTAGGGTAAAGTTCATCCAGAATACTCATTTGTTTCTTGCCCATTCCTTTACGAAGGTAATCTGCATTCCCTTTGTCAAATCCTGCCAGCTTTTGGGAAAGCAACATCACTTGCTCCTGATATACCGTAATTCCATATGTTTCTGCCAAAATGCCTTCCATTTCAGGTAAATCATAGGTGATAGGCTGACGTCCGTGCTTTCTGGCCACAAAATCAGGGATGTATTGCATGGGACCAGGCCGATACAGGGCATTCATTGCGATCAGATCCTCAAACTTATTAGGCTTGAGTTCTTTAAGATGCTTTTGCATACCTGGCGATTCATATTGGAAGACCCCTACAGTTTCACCCCGCTGAAAAAGCTCAAATGTCTTCTGATCCTCAAGATCAACATGATCTATGTCAACTTTGATTCCTTTGGATTTTTCAATCATGAGTACCGCATCTTTTATGATGGACAATGTTTTCAAACCAAGAAAATCCATCTTCAGCAATCCGGCATCTTCAACAACACTATTGTCAAACTGACTGATGATCATATCATCTTCTTTGGCAGTTGAAACCGGCACATAATTCGTGATCTCGTCCGGCGTTATTATAACTCCGCAAGCATGCACACCTGTATTTCTAACCGATCCTTCCAACGATTTTGCAGTCCTGATCATTTTGGCGATCTCATTGTCCCCGGTTGCCAGACTCCGGAATTTATAGGCCTTTTCAAGGTCGTCATTGGTCAGTTCTTTCTTCAGATGTTCTGCTATGTCATTTTCTTCCAGTATAGCATCCAACGTTGCTTTCAGGTGAGTTGGAAAGGTCTTGGCAACTCTGTCTACTTCCGGTAATGGAATATCCATCACCCTTCCGACATCCCTCAAAGACAATTTAGCCGCCATGGTACCATAGGTTACGATCTGGGCTACCTGATCTTCCCCATATTTTTGCTTTACATATTCTATCACACTGGATCTGCCTTCATCATCAAAATCAATATCTATATCAGGCATACTGATCCGGCCAGGATTCAGGAATCGCTCAAACAACAAATCATACTTAATAGGATCAATGTTGGTGATGCCTAAACAATACGCAACTGCTGAACCGGCAGCTGAACCACGGCCAGGGCCAACAGAAACCCCTATACTTCTGGCATATGTCGTGAAATCCTGAACAATCAAAAAATATCCGGGATAGCCTGATTCAGAAATGACTTTTAATTCAAATTCCAAACGCTCCAAAATAATTTCACTCAAATTTCCCCATCTCTTCTTTGCTCCCTCAAATGTAAGATACCTCAGATACTGATCCTGAGTACTAAATCCGGAAGGTAATGGAAATTTAGGCAATACTACATTCCTGGCCAGATTTAACTCTTCTATCTTATCATTGATTTCCATTGTCTGCTCAACTGCCTCCAATTGGTCTGAGAATAAAGAAGCCATCTCTGCCTGGGTCTTAAAATAGAAATCATTGCTGGGGAATCTGAACCTGGTGGTATCTGTCAATACCGAACCAGTATTGATACTCAACAATACATCATGATACTCAGCATCTTCCTGCTCAATATAGTGGGCATCATTGGTAACAATGGTCTTTAAATTGTATTTTTTTGCCAGTACCAATAATTGTTGATTGATACTTTCCTGGGAAACACCAGATCCGTCTATATCATCCAGTCCACCTTGTCTCTGTAATTCAATATAAAAATCTTCCCCTAAAAGATCAATCCACCATTTCAGTAAAGCTTCAGCTTTTTCATTATTTCCCTTCAATATCGCCTGAGGGATCTCTGCACCCAGACAACAACTTGTAGCTATCAATCCTTCATGATGCTGCTCAATCCATGCCTTCTCAATTCTTGGATATTTCCCATATTTCCCAAGTTTAAATCCCATTGAAGCCAGTTTCGATAAGTTTCGATACCCAACTTCATTTTTTGCGATCAGCAACTGATGAAAGCGTTCATCCTTTTCTCCTTTGGATCTTTCAAATTTATTTCTTGATGCATCTTCAACCAAATAAAATTCACAACCCACAATCGGTTTTATACCTCTTTTCTTTGCTTCCTTTACAAACTTAAAAGCCCCGTACATATTGCCATGATCTGTTATGGCAACAGCCTTTTGCCCATCTTTGACAGCTTTGTCCAATAATTTGGGTATGTCAGATGCTCCATCCAACAATGAAAATTGCGTGTGGTTGTGTAAATGGCAGTACTCAGGCATTTTAAATATTTTTAAAGGTATATGAAGTCTTCATATAATTCCTTCTTACTTTGAGTTAAAAAAGGTGAATTCAAACGACAAATATCAACAATATTCATA
>DDTL01000075.1 GCA_002344345.1 Saprospiraceae bacterium UBA2365 | reverse complement strand
CAACCCTTGATTCGCATTATTAAATAAAAAACGTGTATGTTTTAAGATCAAAACAAAAATGTTTTATTGAATTGACCCATGCCTCTGACAGATCCGTGTTATTGGATGAATGATCCAAAAGGCAAATGAACGGAAGACTTGTCTTCCAAAATAAAAGTATCCTTTATCATGACCATTCTTCATGTCTCCTGATTATTCAAAAGAAATTTTAGAGAATGGTCAGCTACATTTTCACCTGACACGATCATTTTCAACTGGTTTCATCCATATTTTCTTCTCTTTGGTGCTTTATGATGGTTTGAGTGACTTCTTTCAAATCCTTGTAGGACATTTTTGAAAGGGTATCTGCCAATTCAGTTTCTGCAGGCTCAAATTTCAGTTTTGCCAAAGGGTAATTATCAGGATAAATCTTGTTTTTCTCCGGTATCCAGGCCAGCAGGTCGTTCGGTTCACACACCAACAAATCACATAAAAGCTCTACATGGTCTAATCTCAATATATGTGTCTTATCATTGATGATCCTGGTGGCTGAATGGTGAGAAAGCCCGGCTTTTACCAAAAACGAATATGGTTTGTCAATCCCTCTGATCCTGAAAATCGGTGCAAGGTTGAGCGATAACATAATTTATATTTAAGTTAATGAATGATCTTCCAAAACTACTAAACAAACATTCAAAATATACAAATAAACTTTCTAAATATACAAATTATTATTCAAAATATACAAATAGTATTTCACAATACACAAATNNAAATATACAAACAATCATTCAAAAATTACAAATAAACATTCAAAAAATACTAATAAACATTCAAAAAATACACATTTCCTTTCAATATATCACAAGTGCATCCTTTGTATGCTTTATATTTCACCTGAATTACCCGGTAATAATGCATTCAGTACTTTTCTATTAAGCTTTGCTATGTTGCCGGACTTAAAAACCGGCTTTTCAACAAGCGAAACCGGGTATGATGGCATGCCTGCAATGCACTCTATTGTCATGACAAATCCGGCTGGCGAATGAGCAACTAATTCCTTAGCCTTTTTGCAGACATATGGAAAAACACCATTGTGTCCGAACGAATGATGGAATGTTGAGTTTAATCCGAAAAGTCCAGAAACCTGAATTTTTCATCCTTATTTTACATTCGCATCAATGAAGTTTTTAAAAAGCGCTGCAACGTCCCTGAATTTATGGCTTTTTAAATGCAATTCATCATACCAGTCATCCTGCTTTTCAGGAATGGGCCTGCAATCGATATGATGCACATTATCAAACCCTTTGGCCACATCGATCAGCATTTCATTGAACTCATAAATGAAAGTCATCACAATCGCGCGCTGCAGTCGTGTATCAAGGATACCTTTGATCATCAAAGGTCTGAAGAGCCATTTTCCTGTTCCGAGAAATGAATTTACGATCGGTTGAAGCGGATACCTCCAGGAATAATTATTTTCTTTCCTGGGATAAGGATATGCATAGCCCTGGGTAAGGCTGATCATTTTTTCGAATTTGCCCGTATTTTCATACAAGCCTTTAAAGAGCAAAGTATACTGCGCTTTCATCGTCCAGATAAAAGCATAGAAATCCTTCGTAATGTATGGTTGTGCCAATAAAATGAGTTCGCGTTCCTCGTCCTTGAGTATGGCGAGCGACTCTGCAGAATGTTTTATCTTTTGATCGGCTGTTTTGCTCACCATTCCTGCCATCCTGCTGTTCCCGACCAGGTCGTTCCCGCCTCCACTCACCAAAAACACATCCGGAGAATGTATAGATAATGCCTCAATGTACTGACCTTCATACAATATATTGGTGATCCAGTCACCACCGTACGCATCCGAGTAGATCAGATAGTGATCATTTTTCTGAAGCCAGTCAATGATGTCCGTGACAAATGCAGGAAATAAAAACCAGGAATCGCCCTCAGCATAGATCCTGATATATTTTTTGCCTGGTTGCTGGTTTTCGACACGCTTATAATAATCTTCCTGTCGCTTCCTGGTACTCCTCCGGTTCAGCTTACCCAAAGTTCCCGAATTTGCATTGGAGGTTTCTCTGAGTCTGTCCTCATTCAGATCGTAGATTTTCTTCACACATTCGCGCAGATCCTGTAATGCTGTCTCCACATTGTATTTTTGATCCACAGGAGACTGGTAAGAAGAGATCAATGCTTCAAAATCGGTTGAGCTAAATGCCAATGGTTCACTCAACATTTTCTCGTACAGTGGTTTGTTTGTTTGCGTCATTGTCTGGGGGTTTTAGTTTTTTTGAAAAATTTGATTTGGTTAATAATTTCAGGTATTGAAGAAATCTTGAATTTACAGATGATTTTTGAGCGCGGATCTTTTCAATTGATCATTTGAACTAAATCATATGATATTCACGGACAAATTGAGCCGGATTTTACAGTACGGCAACATTGAAAAGTTTTCCAGCGGAGCCAGTCATCATACTTAATTATTACTTAAGACTCAAAGGAAGCATGATCAATACATTCATCCTGCTCCGGCAAAGCACGATAAAAATTTATTTATCTTTATTTATTTCACCAATACTTTTGAAGCAGGCTTATATGCTGTAATGCATTAAGACGCTTGGCGCAATGGAGGATTAAGGAGCGATAATCCATCAATAAACCACAAAAGCTTATGAAAGGTAGAAAGTTCAAATAAATCCATAACCAGCCACTGAGTCAAACGCATTTTCCCTTCTCTATTTACCTTCGCAGTCAAACAGATAAAATATCCATAGTATTCATATCACTCACCCATCAATTGGGTGTTGCAGGTGGTGTTTCCTCATGAGGAACGTTGATAAATATAGGAGGGATCAATGACCAGAGCACCAGAATGACGGAAGAGATGTATGGATTGTACAGATTCCAGACATTGAACGGACCTCCGAGCGTGTACACCCATACAGCAAAAGAGATGGTTGAGATCCCTAACTGCAACTTATGGGTTACATTGCTCACCTTCCAGAGATATAATGGGGTCAATACGAGGAGGATGAAGAAAACTACCTGTATGAGTATAAAAGGCATATGATCCTTTTCTGCCGTAGTTTCAATGGGACCAAATCCTAAAAATCCTGCCAGGGCCATATAGGCTCCGATGATCTCTGTTGGGATAAACTTTATCACCTTATCTGCAAATTGCTGCTTGTTGTTAATTTGTCTTGCCATGATGTTGTATTGTTTAATGATTTAAAATGAAAATGTCAATCCTGCTCCGAACTGATCTCCCTGGTTGAAATTTGGAGCTCCGGAACCCCGCTCATAGGTAAAATCAAAAAAATGGTCGGCGGTGAGAAACACGCGGAAAATTCCTTCGATCCGGTAATATATCTTGTCATTCAACAGGTCATACCAGGTGTCGGAGGTGCCGATGATGGCAAAACCCTGTGATTTATTTTTATCGACAAACAGTTTTTTGGTATCAATGCTGAATCTTGCTTTAGCACGCAAAATCGGTTGGCTCACTTTTTCCGCACTTTCGTCGGTATTTCCGCCTGTCCCGATTGCAATGCCTGTTGTATCAGTAGCAAATTTGTAACCGCCCTGGAGGAACAGACCGAAAGTAGTATGTTTAAGGAACTTCGGCACTTTGAATGTGGGCATTTGATACCAGGGAACATAACCGAGTTCTATGATGCCGTTGACCGTATGAAAGGCATTGCTTGTTTCAAAGCCTGCGGAAGCCGGCAGCGTATGGAATATCCTGTCTGTTCTGGGAGTGATCTGACCTGCTATCCGGGTGGTATCGAAAAACATAAAGAAACCTGACACCTTACCTGAAATAGATGAAAAGGCATCATTGTTCCCGGTTTCGACATTGAACTCAGGCGTAAAGGTCAGCAGGCTTTTGTCCCAATCCCTGAAATGATCTTTATTCCATAAGGTATCCAATGACTGGATGTACTGAATACCAAGTTTTAATGCAGCCTGATTGAGATCTGTGCGGATGGAATTTACAGATATCTGAATGGGCTTATTCTGGGCAAATATGGACATACTCATGATCGCCAGCAAAAAAATCAGCCCGGCTGTGACGGTTCGGATTCCTTTCATATCAGAGTATTTTTGATGAAAGATATAATACGGATTGCTCAAACCAATCTGAAGGCCAGGTTTTGTCTTCATGTCCGTTTCTTTTCATGGTCCAGCGGATGACAGCCCTGTAGATATATTTTGAGTTTGCATTACCAATCCCATCCGAATCGCTCAGGATTGACTTATGGATGGTGTTTTCATCGATGGGCTCAACGCCTTCATCATTGAAGTTTTTAAGGTGGTAGATCATCACTTCGATCAATGCTTCCCGGGTCATGGTATCTGAGTTTAGATTGTTTGGATTAATTTGTGTTTTAATATATTGTCTGTTCGGCTATTGCCATCGAGTTTTGTCTGGAAATGCGTTTAGATAATTGATTTTGACATGATCCTGTGATCCAAATGGAATTATTTACAGCTTTAAATTTACCTGCTAAAAATTTTAGCAATTATCCTTACAAAAATATAATACAAAATATTGAAAATGCAGAATTGAGAATAAAATTTGCAAAAAACAGTGTTTTTCCTATATAAAGTACCGTGAAAATCCGGGGTTAGAGAAAGTAGATTTACATATGGGGCGGATTTACATACATTTGTGATATAAATCGGAATCTCAACGAAAATTTTAAATAATGAATATAGAGTCTGTCTGAGCTAAAATTCAATTTGAAAAGGGTAAAATTGCTCCAAAGTATGATCCGGAGAAAACCGCAGACAGTCGCTGAGGGAATACTGACCGACACTGAAAAAGAAACATTGAGTCTTAACCGATGAATGTTCAAAAATAAGGAATTGGTCCTGAAAAACATAACAAAACTATTTCATCAAACAAAAGAAAAAAACCTGACCCGGACAAGCATGAACCCAAGAGGAAATTGATTAAATATCCCCCATACGGGCAAGCTCTACGGGC
>DDTL01000196.1:215-24435 GCA_002344345.1 Saprospiraceae bacterium UBA2365 | reverse complement strand
TGCTATTATATCAAATTTATGCAGGTGTAAAAACCGGTTTTATCAATGTAATTCATATTACATAAAACGACCATGTGTAATTTAGAATCATATTATGTGATTTTTTGGTTGAGTTGGCAAGGTATTCGATATATATATTGCGAATCGGATTTTTTAATCAGATTACTTAGAAGGTTACGTTCAGGAAAAATGGCCGGTCTGCGGGGGTAAGAGCCGGCCATTTTCTATTTTTGCCCACAGCTGTTCCTTTTACATTTTCCCATAACCCGAAGTGCCCGAAGCAAAGAATAGATAGATTTAAAATATTGATTAAGGTCTTAAAAATTAAATTCCTGTACATTTTGGCAGAAATTTAAAGAATTTTGATCTTAGAAATAATGCCACACAGAATATTTACCCCGTAGGATGTAATTCCAACGGGGTTGAATCCCGTAGGATGTAATCCCAACGGGGTTGAATCCCGTAGGATGTAAATCCAACGGGGCCGAACCCCGTAGCGAAGCGGCTCGGGGTTCTTAAATCATTTTCCTCATTGGTTCTGGCTCGTCCAGATTAGGCACTAAAGAAATTAAATATCTACCTGATGGTTTCCCGTTCATGCTTCCCAAATTCTTTTCATTCCCATACATAAAAAAAAAGAGCTGCCTTTTCAGACAGCTCCGGATTTTCTTCTTGGCTAGTTTAAGTAATTAATAAGTAATAAACTGAGTAATGCCCCCGAAAAGATAATGATCAGCCAAAATCGAAAATCCCGTAACAAACTATCGTCTTTCGTTTGTAACATGAGTTTTGGAATTTAATTTTTAATATTCGTCAGCTTTAATTTCCTTTGTCTTCACATGGAAATACATGCATTAAAATTCAAAAACCATACCATAAGGATTAATTCTAATATATTGAAAGCCTTGTTATTATTATAGTTCGTAATGTGTTGAGCACATTTTTTTACATTATCTAAAAGCTATATGTTTAAAAGACTGGTAACTGATTTTTTTGGAATAAGCTTTTTGATTAAATTCAAAAAAGAAAAATATGAGGGCGTTTGAAAAATATTTTTTACTTAAAAATTCAATCTCTTTTATTTATTTAATAATCATCATAATCTGAAAAAAACAGGGTCAATGTTTTAAAAAAAATCGTGAAGCTTTTAAACTTTATTAAGTTCATTGAATGGTTTTCATCCTGTTTAATTCATTTTGGTGTTCACTTTTCAGCTATCCTAACATTTCCATGAAAAGCTTCAATTAGTTGCCAGGTGACTGGAATCTGCTTCCGAAGTCTGTTTTTGACATCCATCAAAATGTTTTCATTGACAAATGGCACAACACGGACATATTCCTGAATTTCACCAGCGTTCCTGCCATATTTGTATTCATATGTGAACCTGCCTTCAGGATCAGTGATCACCCCGGGATTGGCAAGATTAGGCAAACTGATATAGAATTCACTATTATTCAGCATGTTTCCATGTCTGTTGATCGACTTTGTTTCATATAAATATCGGTACAACTCATCCGCTGTATTAAATGCGGGATCGATCAAATGAATTTTTTCAGCCATTAAATGCCTGTACCTGAATTCACCATTTTCCTGATAATTTCGCAATTCATTGAGAATATGCTCCATCTCTAAAATAAGGTAAGGGTAATGCGTACACCCCAAAATGATTGTTTTGAGTGGTTTTGAACCGGGAAAAGCCCTGATTTTCTCCATCAGGCTTACCAGATGAAACCTGAGATAATTAACCGGATCATTGATCTGAATTATGCTGCATTGTTCCGGGTCCGCTGCATCACAAAGCATCTTTTGGCTACTGAAATCAAAATTATAAATTTCCAAAAATTGTTTTTCTATGCCTGAAGAACTGTAATCAACATCAGGTCCTTTATAAATGTCTCTTGGCCTGTCTGCCTTCCTGTCAATATAATTTATATCTTCATCGATCGCTTCTGCAAGACCTGTTCCGCCTTGACTGAATATCTGAATGGTGCCAGTGTACGATTGTGCTTCCATCAAACTTTTGAGCGACCTTTCATAACCTCCGGAAGCAACGGTTCCCGCTGTAGCAAAAACGGCAATACTTCCTTCCTCATCCTTTGAGAATTTTTGGAGTGCAGCCCTGGATCCGGCATCAATGACGCCGATCACCTTCATTGGAAAACCAATTTGTTCAAAATAATCCGTAATTTTTTTCTGACCATAAGCAGTGGCTGTATTGCAAGCGATGACAATGGCTTTAACACGCGGCTTCCCTGACATGTAGCTTCCGGTTTTGTTGGAAATATAATATTTGTCTGATAACAAAAATTGTACATCCTTGAAAATATGCTCGACCAAAAGATCTGTCTTACCTGTTCCTGCATAATTGCCATATGGCATATTGGCCTGGTCTGCCAGGTAGATGAAATGTTCCCTGCCAAAATCGGGTAAACAATCCGGCACGGGTTCTACACTGTAATTCTGATACTTGTCAAACCGGATGATCGCATCCAAAACTGTCAGACCTCCTGTTCCTGAATCAAAAACGCCTAACGCCAGACTATGATCATTTATGGGATAATTTTTGAAATCGACAAAATAAAAACCGGATGTGTCTTTCATCGCAGAAAACATATCCTGCCCTTGCATGGTGTACAAACAACAGCCTGTCACCATTAAAAACAGCCATACACGCCTGAGTTTCTCCAACCGGATCATTTTGGAGCAAAATTTCGTGATCAGGATGTGGCTATTTTTGCTTTGTATCCCCTGTCTTCAATAATTTTGATGATTTCCTTCACTGAAATAACAGATGCATCAAAGATTATTTTGCTGGTCCCGGTTTTTTGAACTGTTTTACTTTCCCTGATCCCGGCTGTTTTCCTCAGTTTTTTGTCGATCCCATCCGCGCAACCTTTCTGACAAGTCATGCCGGATACCGCCAGTTCAACTGATTTGATGCTCGATTTTCCCGCCTTTTTGGTTTCAGTTTTTTTTGCTGTCTGAGATAAACTTATTACGGGCGAGACCAGATTTACGCTTACAAAGACTACAAATAAAAGACCTAAAGTTTTTAACAATTTTGCCATTTTCATATGTGTGTTTTTATGTTTTCTTTCGGTTAGGTGAAATCTTATTGCAAAGCAAAAGATTGATCATTGATTTGAGGAAATTTCTTTTCCTGCTTATGTTTAAAAATGCAAATTTTAATGAAATTCCAGGCAGATAAAAAGTACAAAACTGATATCGTATCCACAACCCGATTCCTTATTTTCACTAACACCTGTTTGAAACTATTTTTATAGTTCATAACAAAAATAAGCAAATATATGTTTTTCCAATAAATGCAATGAACGGGAATTGATTGAGATACAGAAAAAAAATAAAATGATTTTATTCCATTTCAAAAGTACATTGAATGAATAGTTTAGCTTTGAAGAGAGTGTATAGATGTTAAATGCCTAATTGCCATGGAGTTTATGTATGAAAATCAGTATTGTTGATAAACTGACTTAGACCAATACGTAAACAACACCGGATGTCAATATTAAACGTACTTATTACTCTGCCAAAATGACCAGTTTGTCCCACTTCTCCCATACTTCTCCAGCTGAGATCTGAAGTTGATACAATCCGGGGACCAGATCTGAAATGTCAATTGAAAAATGTTTTCCGGTATTGTCACGTTGAAAGTTGCGTATCATTTTCCCCTCCGGGTTAAAAAATCTAATTTGTAAGTTCTTCGAAACCATTTCTTCAGAAATCTCCACAAAAACAATTTTTTTTGCCGGGTTCGGATAAAATTTTATCCATTCCTGATGCCCGATTTGTTTTGAATCTGAGATGATTTGAACAGCAAGGCACTTTTCTTCTCCCAAACACCCGTTTTCAGCCAATTCAGACACACAAATAAAAGCATTCGGTTCTCCAAACCATTCCACCAATGCCCAACCGGGCTTTGACTCATCAATTATTCTACCTCCGGTTATTCGCCAATAATAAACAGAGCTGTCTCTTTTGGGCACCGGTTCGTATTCAGCAAAAGCCCCGGGTTCAACCCATTCAGGACCAGAAATTGAGTCGACAACGGGATATTGTTTAACATAAACAAAAAAGTTTTGCTCAATAGAACATCCGTATTTAAAAAATTTAACCGAATACATTCCTGTAGAATCGAAACTAACTAAACGACCTTTCTGCCCGTGGGACCAAACCAATGAATCCAGATCTGAACCCTGGGTTTGTACCAATATGGTATCTCCTTTACAAAGTTCAAATACATCAGTTGTCAGCGCTGCCTGAAAGGAAGGAAGTATGGAAACAATGCAGCTCGCTTTATCAGAACAACCATATTCATTCGTCACCCGAACATCAAAAACACCCAATTTGTGTACCCTGATCTGATTACTTGTTGAACCATTATTCCATAAATATTGACTTCCTCCGCTCGCCGTCAGCGTAATGGTATCTCCGTAACAGATTTCAACATATTCAGGCTGATCAATTGAAGCTATGACCCCTGGCAATGTCTCCACATTCTGGCTGACAACATCCATACAACCATTATCATTGGAAACGGTTACCTGATACAAACCGGCTTCATAAACAGTGATCCTGCTTGTATCCTGAATTCCGGTACTCCAACTGAAGCTGGTTCCACCAGTAGCTATTAAAATGACTGAATCACCTTCGCAAAAAACCGGATTACCTAAAAACAAGAGATCGGCTTCAACCGGAGCTCCTTTCATCATATACACGCAGGCAGTTGAAATACATTGAAATTGATTTGTAAGGCTGACACAATAAGTGCCTTCATTGGAAATTTCCAAAACAGGACCTGAAACTCCCGTATTCCACAAAAACTCGCCCTGCCCGAATGCCCTTATAATCGTTGATTCCTCGCAAAAATAAGCTGAATCCGATGGGTACATGGTCAATTCCGGTCTTGGAAAAATTTGTATGAATATACTATCGGAAGTACTACAGCCTTTGGGATCTATTACACTTACACTGAACCAACCTCCTGTATCAATTTTTATCTGTGATGTGTTTTCGCCGGTGCTCCATTGGTGAAGCATACCAAGGTCAGTGGATAATATGAGTTCATCACCCTCACATATCCGGTCAGTACCTTCTGACAATATTTTAACCTTCCGGGTTGGTATGCAAGAAAATTGTTTGCATTGACTAAAACCGGTACTATTTCCTGCTGAATCAGTCAGTAAAATGGTTACAACATCACCGTGTTGTAACGGTTGGTCAAGTAATACTTCCCACTCTCCGGTCAACCCAGACTGAACCAATGCCAGCAAATCTGAACCCTGACAGGTTGTACACTCAGGCCTTTTCCGGTAAATCTGAATATTACCACCGGGAGAAAACTGACCTGAAAGCATTCGCGCATGCACAATATCAAATCCGGTATCTGCTATCGGGCCACCATTGGAATCTGGTTCTATCAATATTGCATATGGACTACAAAAAAATGTATTGTTCAAGAGAGAAACCTGCTCAGATTCATCACCCACAAAAATATTCACCGGACTGTATCCGATAAAATTACCTTCAGCAAATTGAAATCCTCCGATTTGTACTTGCAAAGAATTGAGAACTTCAATTCCTTTTTGACGGTTGGGGATCCCAAAATAGCTGAATTTCGTATAGCCTATCTTATTATTCCTGATATGGATAAAGCTTGAGGAATCAATGATTGAAATACCGCATAGCATGTTCCCTGAGAAGAAATTTCCCTTGTTCTGATCCCCTATGAATACATTTTTACATCGATTTACCAATAACCCGTGCTGTCCGTTTGGAAATCCAAGGGTTGTTTCGTAATTTAGCCCAACAATGTTATTATAAATCCTGGTGTCCTCAAAACATTCCCTCAGACTGATCCCGGAAAGAACATTTGAATGGATCAGATTGCCACAATCGAAACAAGTGTCTCCGATCATGACTGTGTCACAAAGGAATAAATTGATACCATCACCCTGATTACCAGTAATTTCATTTGCGAGCATACGAACATTTCTACAATTCTTGAGTTCAATACCTGCTTGCTGATTACTCCGGATTAAATTGTTACGGATGATTATAGAATCTGCATGTTGTATAAAAATTCCATCCCCAAATTCATTCATCCGGCCATTAAGTTCAATGATATTATCACCAATAATAATGTTTTTATTACTTGACAAACTCAACACGCCATAACCGGGAAAATTCCTGATCTGCAAACCAGTAATTTGAACACTGTCTGCCATGATCCTGAGACCATGATCTGAAGAATTCGTTAAACTGTCTCCGGCAATAATGAATTTCCTGTTTGGATCCGATATTGAAATCGTGATGTTGGATTCCAGTGGCGGCAATGGACTTTTTACCATTAAAACTGAATCGGAATCCTGCACCAGCCTGATGATAACGACATTAATTCCCTCCTGTTGTTCATTTGAATTTTGGATGGCTTGCCGAAAACTGCCTTCTCCTTCATCCAGATTATTTTCAACATACAGGGTGTCAAATAATTCTCCTGGAAAATACTTAAGAGCATTTTCAACAATACCGGCATTTGCAGGCTGCAGATAATGAAGACATAGCATCATCACAATGCCAGACATTAGTATGTTTTTGAATTTTCTATACATCTCGGTCATGATCATATAACAATATCTGCTTCAAATACCTTGCCTGAAATTGTTATTTAAAGTAATTTTACTCTGAAGTTTTCGGAAAATGCATGATTGTCTGGTAAAAAAAATACAGAATGATGATTTCACTCATAACCTCCTTTCGATGGCAGCTTGGTTTGCTGATCCTTATTTTCTTTGAATACCAAGTCATTATTGCTCAACCTGATCCCGTTGAATGGTGCGCTCAAGCAAAAACCAGATTAATGGAAAAGGAATCCGGCCTGAGAGATAATCCTCATCCTCAACAGGAAGATTATAGTGTAGTGTACTATGATCTCAATCTCAGTGTCAACCCAACGGCAAAAACCATTGCCGGAGAAGTTGGCATTGATGTGGTGATCATTGCAGATTCAACAAAACAAATCGTGCTTGATCTGACGTCAAACTTTCACGTTACCAAAATCACTTCTGAAAACGAGAGTCTTGGTTTTAATCATACTTCCAACCTCATTTTTATTCAATTAAATCATTTTTCAAAAAGCGGAGATCTGCTGAACCTTCGCGTACATTATAACGGAACTCCGGCAACAGGGGCTTTTAATTTCGGTACGCGGGCAGGAAAACCGCTGATCTGGACCCTAAGCCAGCCGTTTGGGGCCAAGTCATGGTGGCCAAACAAGAACTATCCTGAGGATAAAGCTGACTCTGCAAGGATAGCCATCACTGTGCCCAAAGACCTGGTTGTGGGTTCAAATGGTACACTCATCGAACAAAATGAATACGGTGATCATACCGAGTATGTCTGGAAAGTATCCTATCCCATTGCATCGTATTTGATATCAATCGCTGCTCATGATTATCTCATCCACAAACAACAATATTATAACGGGGAAACAGATTCGATGGATGTGGTCCATTATATATACCGGGATCATTTTGACTCAGAGAAATCAAAATACGAGATCACGACCGAAATGTTGTCTGTTTTTGCTTCCATGTTTGGAGAATATCCTTTCGCAAAAGAAAAATACGGACACGCAGAATGTCCTTTCAACGGAGGAATGGAACATCAGACACTCACTTCATTATTAGGCCCTTATGAATCTCTGATCGCACATGAACTTGCGCATCAATGGTGGGGCGACATGATCACGTGCAAGGATTATCACCATATATGGCTCAATGAAGGTTTCGCAACTTATGCTGAAGCGCTTTGGGCTGAATATAAATATGGTACATTGGCTTATCATGAAAACATGAAGGCCAAACAATATTTTGGTGAAGGCACGATTTATGTGCCCGAACTCACATTTTCAGGAAGGATCTTTGATGCAGGATTGAGCTACAGGAAAGCCGCCTGGGTTTTACACATGCTCAGACATTTAGTTGGCACAGAAAATTTCTTCCGTATTCTGAAAGCCTACGGTGATGGACCCAAAAAATACGGGGTGGCAACTACCTCAAATTTTCAGGATGTATGCGAAACCATCAGTGGTCTGGATCTGACACCATTTTTTTCTCAATGGATCTACGGAGAAGGCTTCCCTGTCTATGCTTATAACTGGTCATATACTGAAGAAAACGGACAATACCTGATTTCCATCGAAATATTTCAATTGCAGTCAGGACAATTGTTCTCAATGCCCTTGGATATCCACATTGTGACTGCTTCGGGTGAAACATTACATGTCATCCAAAACAGCGAAATTTATCAACAATATAAGTTCAATTCCGCAGAAGAACCCTTGTCAATCTCTCTGGATAAAAACAATTGGGTTTTGAAGGAAATGATCCTGAACCAAAGTTTTGTCAACCATAACAATGGAAAAATGATCTTCTCTGTTTTCAACAATGGTTCTCTTGGATTTGACCATCCAAACGGACAGGGAAACGGACTGATTTATCCGGCAAATGGTGAGAACCTGCTTTATTCTGGTAGTTTTATCATGGGAACTCAGGTTGATTTTGTTGCGGATAATGATATAGTTACCGGTGCTGCTGACCTTATAGCTGAAAACAATGAAAAAAATGTTTTCAAAAACTCACCTAAGGACCAAATGGTAAAATGGTTTTATGATGACAGCGGACATCCTGCCTCAACCGGGATAGAAATTGAACAAACAACCCATAGTTTTAAAACTGCACCGGATGATGAATATGTCTTGATGGAATATATTTTGAAAAACAAAGGAATGAACGGTTTGAGTGATTTTTATGCAGGCATTATCCTGGATTTTGACATTGATTATCATCTCAATAATCAGGTTGGAAAAAACTTATCCAGTCAGTTGATCTATCAGAAGAACGGCATTCATGTCGGCATCAGCGCACTTGACCCGGAAGAAACAATCTCATTGATCGCTGTTTCGGACCCTCAGCAAAAATTCAAAGAAGCTGCAAAATACAACTATATATCAGGCGCTTCCGATGATTACATTCCCGGAAAAAACGATGACTGGGCGATAATAAATGCGGTTGGACCTTTGGATCTTTCACCCGGAGATTCGGTCCGTTTGGCATTCACAATCGTTGCCGGAAGCAATGAACAGGAGCTGGTTCAAAAAACTGAATTAGCCAAAATAAAGTATGATCAGATTATATCTTCAAACCAAATCACGGATCATGATAAGAACCTGTCTTTGGTCATTGCGCCCAATCCTGCAAATAACGAACTCGAAATAAGGTATGTACTAAGTTCAGCGGGTGATTTACAGATAATTTTAATGGATGTTTCTGGAAAAGTGCTTTTGAACAGCCAGGAAAAAGATAAAAATGCAGGATTTCACAATAAAAAATTTGAAATACAAGATTTTCCACCAGGTGTCTATATTGCTTTACTCAAAACGGACAATGGAACTGCAATAAAAAGATGGGTTAAAATCTAGCTCAATATCTGAGCCTTCTAACCGTATCCAGCTTCAGCAATACACCGATCATCATGCTGAATACCAATAATGACGATCCTCCTTTGCTAAGAAATGGAAGCGGGATACCTATCACGGGAACTAGTCCCATGGTCATACCTATATTGATAAAAAAATGAAAAAACAGGTATCCACCAATGGCATAGGAATAACTGAGAATAAATTTATTGCCGGCTCTTTCACCGATTTTGATCACCCTCAGGATCAGCACAAGGTACAGGACAATCAGGGCTAATACACCAACGAAGCCTTGTTCCTCGCCAATAGCTGTAAATATAAAATCAGTAGCTTGCGCCGGAACATATTCCAAATTCGTCATTGCTCCTTCCAGAAAACCCTTGCCGGTCAAACCACCCGAACCTATGGCCATTTTGGATTGTACCACATTGTACAATGCGCCTAATGGGTCTGATCTGTCTGGATGCAGCCAGACATTGATCCTATCTTGTTGGTGTGGTTTCATTATATTATTAAAAGCGTAACTGGTCAATCCACTGAAAGACAAAATGATCAACAAACCTGAAAATGACGTCATCCGGATATTTTGGGGATTCCTGAACCAAAAATAGAATGCCATTAAATAAAAACCGACTATCCCTGATATCAGCGCTAAAATGGAGTATTCTTTAATTTGCAAAAAAATCAGCATCAGTGAAAAAATGATACTTCCTATGATCAACGCTTTGTTTTGATAATATACAATTACTATGAGCAATAAGGCGATAATAGTAATTCCCATTCCTGTGACCAAAAATCCAAACATAAGGGTTGAAACAAATACAAACAAGACCATCAGCGGGATAACCACGATAAGAGGTGATGCACCATTTCTGAAAAAAGTCAGTATCAGGGATAAGAATACAATGGCTGAACCGGCATCAGGCTGCAACAGGATCAAAATCATCGGAACCAAAATCAGTAAAAACCCGGTCCCAACTATTTTTACACTATCCATGCTCTGTTTAAAATGCGATATGAATGATGCAACAGCCAGGGAAGCTCCAAATTTCGCGACTTCTGAAGGTTGAAGGGAAAAACCGAATAAGTTGAACCAGGATTGGGATCCATTGATATTACTTCCAAAGAATAACACAAGTATCAATAAAACAATGGAAAAACCATAGATCGGGTATGCAAAAATATTCCACAATTTCCAGTCAATGATATAACTTGCAAAAAACACTATAAGAGCAGCAATCACCATGATCGTCGCCTGACCAATGCTTGATCCGGGTTTAATAAAAGCATATGGATCCGCAGGATTATAGTGAATGGAATAGAGCATCAGCCAACCTATAATTACCAGCAGGAGATAAACGGTCATCGTTATCCAATCCAATCCCTCTCTGCGTATTACAGGCTCATTCTTCATTCAAGTCCCAACAGTTCTTTTTTGGATATTTTCTCATTGATCAATATGGCGCTTGGAAAGTGGATTTTCACCTCGTCCAAAAAAGCCAATCCATGTAGCTTCGATTCAAAAGAACCTACCGTAACTTTATAATACGGACTTACCTGCTTCCAGTTGACTTGTTTGATATTAGAATAAATGGATTTAAACCGGCGCATTTCGCTTTCCATCTTCCTGCGATCATCCGTATTAATGATCTGTATTCTCCAGGCTGGAACCATTTCTTCCAGCTCGTTCCAGGTTTTATACTTGTTCATTAATGTTGTGATCTCCGGCTCTTCATAAATATTGATCACACCTTGACCAAAAGAATCTGTAGCCAGAAATGAACATAATATCATTGCTATGATCGTTGTTGAAAACCGGAAAATATTCATCATAATACCTAAACTAAATAAAATTTCATTTACTTATATGACCTACCAGCATTTATTGGTTTGTAAAATTCGCCAAATATTTGATTAATTGTCAAATTTCGTGGTTTTCACTATAATAAAAATGAAAAAATAATATCAATTGACGCCAAATCAACCCATTAAGTCTAAAAAAAACAAGATCATCACTTTCAATGGATGCTATACTGTAATTTGACCGACCTGGCTCTTATTCAGGGCCCGCTGAAACGGCTAAAAATTCCTCCAGAATTTGAATGCTTGAAGATGCGCCAATTCTGTGAACACCGGCTTTGATCATTTGTTCAGCATCTTTCCATGTTCTGATTCCTCCGGAAGCTTTGATTTTACACTTTCCAGCGACGCCTTTTTTCATCAGCCCGATATGATGTACAGTTGCGCCGGCGGTACCAAATCCTGTGGAAGTCTTTACATAATCCACCTGATTTTTGGCACACAGTACAGCCAGCTTTTCAACTTCTTCATCGCTGAGGTAACAGGTCTCAAAAATTATTTTTAGAATTTTCCCTGATTTATGACATGCAACTGAAAGATCGTTCAATTCCGCATCCAAATAATCCCATTCAGCATTTTTTATAGCGGCAACATTGATCACAACATCGAGTTCATCTGCTCCTTTCGCTATCGCTTCATTAACAGCAAAAACCTTGGTTTTGGTACTTTCATACCCCAATGGAAAACCAATGACCGTACACAATTTCACTTCGTTTTCTTCATTCAAAATGCTTTGAGCAAGGTCTAGATAATAAGGTGGTATACAAACAGATGCAAATTTAAATTCTACCGCTTCCCTGCATAGCGTTTCCACCTTACCGGAAGTCAGATCGGCCTTGAGTGCGGTGTGGTCGAACATCCGTGCCAGTTCGTTTTTATTCATTTTCCCAAATTAAATAAATAAATAGATCTTAAATCTCTGAAATTTATTGCCCATGGCAGTGTTTGTATTTTTTACCACTTCCGCAGGGACATAAATCGTTCCTGCCAACTTTGGGTTGTACCCTTTTGACAGTTTCCTGCCTTGCCTGTTGACTTACACTTTCAGCAGCGGCTTTGGCAGCCTGATCTTCCCTGCTGGTCTTGGTTCTGGTCATATCAGTTGTCACTGCTCTTGCCTCCTGAAGTTCTTTGCCATCAATCATGAGTTTACTCTTCATGAGATAAGATCCCATTTCCTCATTGATACGATAGATCAGTCTTTCGAAAAGGTCATATGCTTCAATCTTGTATACCACCAAGGGGTCTTTTTGCTCGAAGGATGCAGCCTGAACTGAATCTTTCAGTTCATCCATCGCACGCAAATGTTCTTTCCATGCCTGGTCGACAATTGCCAGTGAAACGGTTTTTTCAATATCCATTTTTATGGTTTTGCCTTTTGAGTTGACCGCTTCTTCAAGATTGGCAGACACCGGATATGGTTTGTCACGACCGTCTGTAAAAGGTACAGCGATTCTTTTATATCTGTGACCTTCATTTTCCAGTACATTTTTGATTACCGGCATTAAAATCCGCTGAATCTTCGTAGTTTTTCCCTGGTAATGCTCTTCTATTTCAGCTCTGAACTTCTCATAAATGGAATTTTCGCCCGCTTCGGTAAAAAATGCCTGGTCTATTTGGGTGTCAATACCGAAAACGCTGAAAGCCTCCATCCTGAATGCTTCATAATCCTTGCTGGTTTTATGTGAATGCACTATGTTTTCAGCCAAAGAATTGAACATGTTGTAAATATCTACAGACAATCTTTCACCCTTGAGAGAGTTTTGCCTTTTTTTATATATAGCTTCTCGTTGAATATTCATAACGTCGTCATACTCAAGCAATCTTTTCCTGACTCCGAAGTTATTTTCTTCAACTTTCTTCTGCGCCCTTTCAATGGATTTGGAAACCATGGAATGTTGAATAACTTCTCCTTCCTTGTGCCCCATTCTATCCATCAGTCTTGCGATCCTTTCTGAATTGAACAACCGCATCAGATTGTCTTCAAGTGAAACAAAAAACTGGGATGATCCCGGATCACCCTGTCTTCCTGCTCTACCTCTCAACTGCCTGTCTACGCGCCTCGAATCATGACGTTCGGTGGCAATGATCGCCAGACCACCAGCCTGCCGAACTTCGGGGGTTAATTTGATGTCTGTTCCTCTACCAGCCATATTTGTAGCAATGGTCACTCTTCCCGGATGACCTGCTTCAGCGACGATTTCTGCTTCCCGCTGGTGCTGTTTCGCATTCAGTACATTATGAGGTATATTCTTCATCCTGAGCATCCTGCTCAGTTTTTCAGAAACATCTACAGTGGTTGTTCCCACTAAGACCGGCCTCCCTTGATTTCTTAGGTTTTCAATTTCATCAATTACTGCATTGAATTTTTCACTTGCAGTTTTATATACCAGATCCTCTCTGTCATCACGTACAATTGGTTTGTTGGTTGGAATTACAACTACATCAAGTTTATAAATTTCCCAAAATTCGCCAGCTTCTGTTTCAGCTGTACCCGTCATACCAGACAATTTGTGGTACATTCTGAAGTAATTCTGAAGAGTTACCGTTGCATATGTTTGCGTAATTTCGCCGATCTTAACGTTCTCCTTGGCCTCGAGTGCCTGATGCAAACCATCAGAATACCTTCGCCCTTCCATCATACGGCCTGTTTGTTCATCCACGATTTTGACTTGTCCTTCAATGACCACATATTCTTCGTTGAGCTCAAACAAAGTATAGGCTTTCAATAATTGACTAACTGCATGAAGCCTGCGTGACTTAATGGAATATTCAGAAGACAAAATCACTTTGGCTTCCTCCTTTTCCTCTTCAGTCATGATTGCATTGGCTTCAATTTCCTGCATGGATGCGGTAATATCCGGAAGAATGAAAAAATCAGCATCTGATTCGCCCTTTGCCAAAAATTCTGCTCCCATATCTGTAAGCTCAACCTGCCTGGTTTTCTCTTCAATGGTAAAATACAAAGGTGCATCGACGATTGGCATTCTTCTGGATTGCTCCTGCATGTAGTGATTTTCAGTTTTCTGGAGCAAAACTTTGATACCCTCTTCACTCAGGTATTTGATCAATGGCCTGTTCTTTGGCAGTGCTCTGTAGCAACGCAATAAAGCCATTCCTCCACCGCCTTCTTCAACGCTGGTGTTGCCTTGTTCGATCAAACTTCTTGCATCACTCAGGTACTTGGTTGCAAGTTGGCGCTGAACACTAATGAGTTTTTCTATTTTTGGTTTAAGTTGGATGTATTCCTGTTCTTCTTCACTGGCTTCAACAGGTCCTGAAATGATCAAAGGTGTACGCGCATCATCGATCAAAACAGAGTCCACCTCATCCACTATGGCAAAATGGTGCTTTCGCTGAACCATCTCTTCAGCCGATTTCACCATGTTGTCTCTCAGATAATCAAAACCAAATTCGTTGTTGGTACCATACGTAACATCGCAATTATAAGCTCGCCTTCTTCTTTCTGTGTGAGGTTGATATTTATCAATGCAATCTACTGTTAAAAACAAAAATTGAAGTAAAGGTCCTATCCACTCGCTATCCCTTCTGGCAAGATAATCATTTACAGTGACCAGATGGACACCTTCCCTGGTCAATCCGTTAAGATAAACCGGCAATGTCGCAACCAGGGTTTTACCTTCACCAGTTGCCATTTCGGCTATTTTCCCGTCGTGAAGCACCATCCCACCTATCAACTGTACATCATAGTGGATCATGTCCCATTTGATATCACCACCGGCAGCTACCCAAGAGTTCTTCCAAACGGCCTTTTCTCCTTCTATGATCACATAGTTGCTGTAGGCAGCAATCTCTCTGTCGTGATCTGTCACTTTTACGGTAAGGGTATCATTTTCTTTAAATCTTCTGGCAGTCTCTTTCACTACGGCGAAAGCTTCAGGCAATATTTCCTTCAATACTTCTTCCAGTAGTTTATCTTTTTTCTTGATCATGGCATCCAGGTCATCATACATTTGCTCCTTGACCAAAATATCTTCTTCTGCCTCGGTATTCTCTTTATGATTTTGAATTTCCTCATTGATCTCAGATAAATAAGCTGAAATTCTTTCGCGAAATTCCAAAGACTTATTTCTCAATTCATCATGAGTCAGCGAATTATATGATTCAAAATACTCATTGATCTGCTCAACTATGGGTAGATATTGTTTGATATCCCGATCATACTTGGACCCAAAAAGTTTTTTTAATGCATTTAACATCTTTTATTTTTTATATTTCTTATATTCAAATAGCAAAAATAAGCTATCACATATTATACCAAGCTTTTTTTAGTTAACAATATGACAATTTGTCCAATATTTTGACAGTTTCATAGGCATACTGGCAGGTATCATTCCTTTATGGCATATTGAAAATTGAAAACTATCCTTACATAACTTTGTTTTTACCATTTGGTTTGAGTTTAGATTAGAATCTTAATATAAAAAAATTGGCAAGGATTGTCAATTTCATGTCCTGGAAGAAGTATCCATCTTAAATCAACATTTTTGCGCTTAAAATTTCCGTGAGATCAAAATCAACTATATTTGTTTTCGCAAAGCAAAAGGTTGGAAATTATCAAATAATATTGAACCATAAGATTGATATTTAAACCTGGCATAGCTACGCGTCTGTCATTCATTCATTTTTAAAACCATGAAATAACATGCTGGCTTTCAATATATATGAAATGACCTTACCGTTGGAAAATCCGGTTTTAAAGTTTCTGATCATCCTGCTGATCATTTTGATCGCACCCATTCTCTTAAATAAACTCAAAATTCCTCATCTGCTTGGTTTGATCATTGCCGGTGCCATCATCGGGCCCCATGGATTTTTTCTGATTGAGAGAGACAGCGGTATTATTCTATCTGGAACGGCAGGCCTTTTATATATCATGTTTTTGGCAGGCCTTGAAATTGATCTGGCTGAATTTAAGAAAAACAGTGGCAAAAGCCTGATCTTTGGCATGTACACCTTTCTAATACCCATGATACTTGGAATTGTAGTCGGTATCTGGGTGCTAAAATACTCTATTCCAACTTCAGTTTTGCTTGCAAGTATGTTTGCCTCACATACCTTGATCGCATATCCGATCATCAGCAAATTAGGCATTGCGAAAAACAAGGCAGTGAATATTACAGTCGGTGGAACGATGATCACAGACACACTTGCGCTCCTTGTATTGGCTGTGATCGTGGGGATGACTGCCGGTGAGGTAAATACAGCTTTTTGGGTGAGGTTATCAGTTTCACTGATCGTCTTCGCTTCCATTGTGATGTTGGTTTTTCCATTGATCGCGCGCTGGTTTTTTAAAAAATATGAGGACAGCGTACTGCAATACATTTTTGTATTGGTCATGGTTTTCATGGGTTCAGTATTGGCTGAAATCGCCGGAGTAGAAGCAATTATTGGTGCGTTTTTATCCGGTCTCGCTTTAAATCGTCTCATTCCCCATACATCTGCCTTAATGAACAGGGTTGAATTTGTAGGGAATGCCATTTTCATCCCGTTTTTCCTGATCGGTGTTGGCATGCTCATCGACTACAGAGCATTTTTTATGGATATTGAAACGATCAAAGTCGGCACCATCATGGTAGTAGTCGCAACATTGGCTAAGTTCCTGGCTGCGTGGCTGGCGCAAAAGACCTTTGGATTCAGTGTCGACCAGCGAAGGCTCATTTTTGGCTTAAGCAATGCACAGGCTGCTGCTACCCTTGCAGCCGTCCTGGTTGGTTACAACATCATCCTTGGAGAAAACCCGGATGGAACACCCATCCGCCTACTTAGTGAAAGTGTATTGAACGGCACGATCGTTATGATCCTTGTAACCTGTACCATAGCGACATTTCAGGCTCAGAAGGGCGCCAAAAACCTTGCATTGAAAGAAGCTTCAGAGGAAGATTACGATGATCAGGAAATCCAGGAAAAGATTTTAATTCCGGTCAGCAATCCCGAAACCATTGATGAAATGATCAACCTTGCCGTAACCATTAAATCCAAAAAAAATAAATCTCCCTTACATGCTTTGAGTATCATTGACTCAAACAATATGGACGGAACTGCAGAAAAAAGCGCAAAAAAAGCGCTTAATATGGCCTCCATCAGTGGAGCAGCCACTGATATTATGGTCAATGAACTGCTGAGATATGATGTAAATATCGTAAATGGCATTTCCAATGTTGTGAAAGAACACAGGATCAGCGACCTTATACTCGGACTCCATAAACAAAAAAACATTTCAGATGCATTTTTGGGTAGCCTTACAGAAGGTATTTTGTCTAAAACCAATACCACTACCCTGATCTATAAACCCTATCAACCTTTCGGTACGATCCGGCGTCATTTGATCATAGTCCCTGAGAATGCAGAAAACGAGATCGGCTTCCCTTTCTGGCTCCTCAAAGTTTGGAACATCGCTCGTAATTCCAGCGCAAAACTGGTTTTTTACGGTACAGAAAGTGTGCTGAACATCATAAAAGAAATTCAGACTTCCCATCCCATTCAGTCTGAGTTTATTCATTTCGACGACTGGGATGATTTTCTCATATTATCCCGGGATATTCAACCCAATGACAATCTGATCATTCTGATGAGCCGAAAGGACAAACCTTCTTTTCATACCCACATGTTGAAGATACCTTCTTACCTCGGTAAATACTTCCCCAAAAACAGCTTTATCATGATTTATCCCATGCAACAGGGTGTTGCTGAAAGCAATATGATGGATCTAACCAATCCCACCTTCCTCGAACCGCTGGTAAAACTGGATGAAATCGGCAAAACGATCATTAAATTGTTTAAAGGCAAATAATCATCATTGTTTTATCAAATTGTTAATCTGGTCTGAAAAATCTTCGTCCCTTAAATCCCTACTGACGTTTTCAGTCAGTTCAGGCACTGACGTTTCCAGTCAGAATATGCCTGAAAGGTGATTTTAATTTGTTGGTTTTCAATCTTTTCACTTTAGTCTTGTGCTGATCTATGATGTCAGTAGGTTGGTGCAAAAAAAGAGTGAAAATCAACAAATTGGACTTTTCGGTGTAGACTTAATTGTAGTTGTTCAAAAACATAAATGAAACCTGAGGTTTCATACTGAATAGATATTAAATTCCAATAATATTTTTGACAAAGGTACAAGTTGTCAACAGATGTTGCATTGAATCCGGATAATACTCCTTTTTACCTGTAATTTGACTTTATATGAAATGCTTAAGGATGTAAAACCAGATTTTTCAATGGTTTCCTTACAAGAATTATATACTTTATTATCAACTTCTTATGCCTTTCCATCCGCCTTTGAACTCAGAAATGATCATTTTCCATTATTCAAATTCCGTGCATATTTGAGCTTAATTATAATTGAAAAAAGAATTTCACAAATATCTCAGAAAAATGATGGTAATGCTCGCTTCGCTTCAGCCTGACCTGATCGAAAAGAGGCATCCTGACATATTTTACCATTAAAATTTGTCGGATAAAGGTGAAATATTAGCGTTTCAGCAAGAAATCAACTGGTTTTATCTGAAGTAAAATTACCTGATTGCCGATATTAGCTTTTATTTTTGCTGGACATACGGTGAATAGCTTTTTTTTTCTAAAATATTTAGGCTATCCAATAAAAAAATTCCTGAATCGTTAATATTTTCAGTCTGATTAAATAAAATGAATATGCGCATCAACAGAAATAGTTCAATTGCATTTCAGGTAATTTTGATTTGCTTCCTGGCTATAGGTTCCTTACCATCCTGTAGTCCGAAATATGGTTGCCCCACCGAAGAAATCGCAAAAAAAGACATCAATGAACAACTGGAAAAAACCAAAAAAGGTAAATCCAACCTGTTTTCTCCGGCAGCAAGGAAAAAGATGGCGAAGAAATAATTGTGTGATTTCCTCATTACAAATCATCTGATGTGCTTCCTTCATTTCTAAGTTAAAGTCAAACCCGGTATAATTCAAAAAAAATAAACCTCAATATTTGATCTTCGGCACACTGCTGACTTTTTGAATGAACATATAACGAGATGCGCTGTTTTAGCAATAAAAAAAATCTGATCATTAATTAAAACTTATTTTTACCCATGCAAAGAATATTTCTGTTGGCAATTGCAGGATTGATGCTGCTTAATTTTCAATCATGCGACAATGCCAAATCTGTCCTGGATAAGGCAGGAGAATCATTGGATAACGTCAATCTTTTTACCTATAAAGACGATATCGAACTGGGGAATCAGGTCAAAACTGAGATTGGAAATGATCCGAAAACCTACCCGATTCTGGCTGAATCAGCCAATAAGGAGATATATAATTATATGAGATCGCTGATGAATATTGTTTTGACTTCTGACAAAATAAAGCATAAAAATGAATTTCAGTGGACCATGAACATTATCAGGGAGGACAATACCATCAACGCTTTTGCAGCTCCGGGTGGACAGATTTATATTTATACAGGCTTGATCAAATTCCTCGAGTCAGAAGATCAGATGCTCAGTGTGATCGCTCACGAAATGGCACATGCAGACCTCAGACACGGCACTCGACAATTATCTAAAAACATGGGTATTTCATTGTTGCTCAACGCTGTTTTAGGCGAAAAAGAATCCATTCAACAGATCGTTGGCTCATTGGTCAATCTCCGTTTCTCGCGTTCTCATGAATTCGAAGCCGATGAACATGCTGTTTTATACCTCTGTTCATCTGAATATAACCCTACAGGAGCTATTGCGTTTTTCGAGAAAATGAAAGGACAACCAAGTCCTCCGGATTTCCTGAGTACTCACCCCAACCCGGAGAGCCGTATCCAAAATATCAATAATGTAAAATCGAGTCTCTCCTGTTCAGGTACCAAAACTAATATCGCTAAGTATGCGCAGATGAAAAAACTGATTTAATGTTCAGTAAAAGCTTTTTTCACGGCATTGTCCCAATGTTTTTTTAGCAATTTTTATTTGTGTGTTTCATACTCGCTTATAATTTTTATATTTGTTTTTCTAATTGATTGCGATGAATGAAATCCGAATAACTGAGAAAACCCTGGACATCAAAAAGGTGTTTCAAAGCAAATCTCCGCGTATCACAAAATGGATACCGGGTTTCATATTTTCCTACCTGAGAAAAAAAATCCATCAGGATCAGATCAATGAATTCCTGTACAAAAACAAGGATAAAACCGGCCTTGATTTCGTGGATGCCGTCATTGATGAATTTGGTATAAAATATAAAGTGATCGGTGTTGAAAACATTCCTGCTACCGGAAAATTTACCTTGGCATCCAACCACGCTTTAGGTGGAGCTGACGGTCTCGGGATCATGCAGATGATCGGAAAGATCAGAAAAGATTTCACTTTTCTGACCAACGATATTCTGCTCCTGCTACCTAACCTCCAAAACCTTTTTACTCCCGTCAACAAACATGGATCCAATATCGACAACATGAAATTCATCAATGAAGCCTTTGCTTCAAATAATCTTTTACTGATTTTTCCAGCCGGTCTGGTATCCAGAAAGATCAAAGGTGAGATCAAAGACCTCGTTTGGAAAGCTTCTTTTGTATCCAGATCTGTTAAAAACCAACGAGATATCATTCCCATGCATGTAGAAGGCAAAAATTCAGATTTTTTCTACGCTTTGGCCAATTGGAGAAAAAGACTAGGTATTAAAGCCAATCTGGAAATGTTTCTGCTCCCTGATGAACTGTTTAAGCAAAGGGATAAATCCGTAACTTTCACCATTGGAAAACCTATACCCTGGACCTTTTTTTCCAATGATATTTCATTCAGAAACTGGGCCAGGATCATAAGAGAATATGTTTACGAGTTAAGAAATAATCCTGGTTTGGTATTCGATCAGGCTTATCTTGAAAACAAATTGTTATTCAATAAATACGATAATGAATGATGGAACAGATCATAGCTCCTCTTGAAAAAAAGGTGCTCAAATCAGAACTTAAAAAAGTAAAATTTGTTCGCCCGACCGTAAGGGGTGGAAATGAAATTTACTCATTCAGCTATCATGAATCCCCTTTGCTCATGGATGAAGTGGGAAGACTCAGGGAATTGTCCTTCAGAGGCGGTGGCGGTGGAACAGGCAAAGCTAAAGACATTGATATTTATGATATTATGGAAACCCCTTTCAGGCAACTTATTGTATATGATCCTGATAATGAAGCTATTGTGGGTGGTTACAGATTTTTGATGGGAAGTGAAATAAAAAATACAGAGGAAGGAATTCCCAGGAGTCCCACGTCCAAATTGTTCAGTTTCTCAAAAAATTTCCTTGAGAAATTTTGGAACAACACTATGGAACTTGGCCGTTCTTTTGTTCAACCTGCATATCAACCAAATGTCAACAGGCAAAAGGGTATTTATGCTCTGGACAACCTATGGGATGGTCTTGGGTCACTTACGGTAGACTACCCGGCAATGAAGTATTTTTTTGGGAAAATGACCATGTATCCGGATTTCCACCGATTAGCCAGAGACCTCATTTTGTTTTTCCTGAAAAAACATTTCCCGGATCATGATCAACTGATTACCCCGAATTATCCTGTCAAAATTGAAACCGATCAGAAAATACTAAGTGATTTTTTAGTCGAAAGCGATTTTAAAGAGGATTATAAGATTTTGAACAGGGAAGTCAGAAACAGGGATGAATTCATACCGCCACTGTTTATCGCTTATATGAACCTCTCCAAAACAATGAAAACTTTCGGTACGTCTATCAATCATTCCTTTGGGAATGTGGAAGAAACCGGTATCATGATCACGATAGCTGACATCTATAAAGATAAAATTGAACGATATACGAATACTTACAAACCCGCATAACCACACGCAATGCGAACAGTCATTCAACGTGTAAAAAAAGCTAGCGTCAGCGTAGATGAAAAAATCGTTGGCCAAATCGGACAGGGTATGCTGATCCTTCTTGGCATCGAAGAAGAAGATCAAACAGAAGATCTGGACTGGCTGGTCAGGAAAATTGTTCAATTGCGCATTTTTTCAGATCAGGAAGACAAAATGAATCTCTCTGTCAAGGATATTGGAGGCGCTTTATTGGTTGTAAGCCAATTTACCCTGCATGCAAGTACAAAAAAAGGCAACCGTCCTTCTTACATCCGGGCTGCCAGACCTGATAAAGCCATTCCTATGTATGAAGAATTCATAAATGAACTGAAAAAATACAGCCAATTGTCCGTAGCATCAGGAATTTTTGGCGCTATGATGGATATTTCACTCGTGAATGACGGACCAGTGACCATTTTCATCGATACCAAAGCTAAAGAATAATGACGATCCGGGAGGCTCAAAAACTGGTAGACAATTGGATTAATACCTTTGGGGTCAGGTATTTTAACGAGCTGACCAACATGGCATTACTGATGGAAGAAACCGGAGAACTGGCCCGACTCATTGCCAGAAAATACGGTGAACAATCATTTAAAAAACAGGAAGATGCTGAACATGTCGAAGAAAAAATTGCAGATGAAATGGCTGATGTGTTTTTTGTCCTGGTTTGCCTGGCAAATCAAATGAACATCGACCTATCCAATGCCATTCACAAAAATTTGGAAAAGAAAACCAACAGAGATCATACCCGACATAAGGACAACATTAAATTGACCGGAGAATAGTCCACATTCGGTTTTTTCAGATTAAAACTTTAGGTGTCTCACTGTCAGCGAATTGTTGATCAATTGATTGAGTGACTCAATCCCCAGAGTGAGGTGATCATCCAGGAAAACTTTTGTCACATTTTTGTCCGTCTCAGTGGTTTTCACCCCTTCTGGTTCCATCGGAACATCAGAAACCAATAGCAAAGCACCTGCGGATATCTTATTGTGAAAACCAACTGTAAAAATTGTAGCCGTTTCCATATCAATGGCCATCGCCCTGATTTTTTTCAGATAATCCTTAAATTTATCATCATACTCCCAAACTCTTCTGTTGGTAGTATAAACCGTTCCGGTATAATAATCTTTTTCATGTTCACGCAAGGTTGTGGAAACAGCTTTCTGGAGTGCAAAAGCAGGCAAAGCCGGGACTTCAACGGGGAAATAGTCATGTGAAGTTCCTTCTCCTCTGATTGCTGCAATCGGCAGGATCAGGTCCCCGATTTCATTTATACTTTTCAGCCCCCCGCATTTGCCCAGAAAAAGACATGCTTTTGGCTTGATGGCTGTAAGTAAATCCATAATGGTCGCTGCATTGGCACTACCCATTCCAAAATTGACAATGGTGATATTATTGGCTGTTGCCGCCTGCATAGCCACTTTTTTTCCATAAACATTCACCCCATACTTCTTAGCAAATATTTCCACATAATTACTGAAATTGACCAACAGTATATACTCGCCAAACATTTCCAAAGGCATCCCTGTGTATCTGGGTAACCAATTTTCTACTATCTCCTTTTTTGTTTTCATAAGCTTTATTTGTTTTCATTTTTTGTCATAAAAATTGAATTCGTGTATTTTCTGGCAGAACTTTAAGTAATCTGATGTAGGATTAAAGCCGCTCTGAATATTTACCCCGTATGAGCCTGCCCGTATGGGCCTGCCCGTATGGGCCTGCCCGTATGGGCAGGCAAAGGAACACCGATTAACGATTTCAGATCCTGTATTTTATTCTAAAATCCAAAATCGTTAATCCTTGTTTACCCGTATGGGTTCGACCCCGTTGGATATATATCCTACGGGGTTCTCCCTGTTGGATATATATCCTACGGGGTAAATATTCTGTGTGGCATTATTTCTAAGATTAAAATTAGTCAAAGTTCTGCCAAATATAATACACGAATTCAATTTTTAAGACACTAAGACCTTAGATTTTCAGATAGTAATGCGAATCAAGGGTTAAAGTT
>DDTL01000196.1:0-169 GCA_002344345.1 Saprospiraceae bacterium UBA2365 | reverse complement strand
TTCAACCCTTGATTCGCATTAGTAATGTACCTGAATTCAGAATTTCAATTTTGATCACTTTTATTTTGATTTTTCAATGGCCACCCTCAAATCGATCAGATTACCAGCTATACAACCATATAATTGGGTTTTTCTACTTATTTTATCATTGCTGACCGACAAAAATTAC
>DDTL01000004.1 GCA_002344345.1 Saprospiraceae bacterium UBA2365 | reverse complement strand
CATCTGAACATCAGATCATCAGATCATCTGAATATTAGATCATTTGAACATTAGATCATTTAAACAATTTAAGCTTATCTTTACGGCCTTATTTTAAGGTGATTGGAGAATGGAATGATTTTTGGGTGATTCATTCTGATTCATGGAATGGTTTTAATTATCCATTTAAAATTCCAATTTCCATCCAGATTCAATATTAAGCTTATGGGATTGATCGATCAATTGGTGGTTTTTAACAGTCTTTCAAGAAAAAAAGAAGTTTTCGAACCTCAGATTCCGGGTCAGGTTGGCATGTATGTTTGCGGACCAACGGTTTATAGTGATGTTCACCTGGGGAATGTCAGGACATTTATCAGTTTTGATATCATATACAGGTATCTTCAACACCTGGGTTATAAGGTACGTTATGTCAGAAACCTGACCGATGTGGGTCATCTGCTGGACGATGGTCAGGATCGGGTGTCTAAACGGGCACGGTTGGAGCAGATCGAACCCATGGAAATCGTACAAAAATACACCAACAGTTTTCATGACACACTGAGACTTTTCAATACTTTATCTCCAAACATCGAACCTCGCGCAACCGGTCATCTGATCGAACAGATCGAAATGGTGCAGGAGATCCTGGCCAATGGTTTTGCCTACGAAAGGAACGGTTCAGTCTATTTTGATACCGTAAAATTTCATGAGACTTTTAAGAATTATGGAGAATTGTCAGGCAGAAAGATAGAAGAATTGTTTGCAGAAACCCGGGAAGACCTGAAAAATCAGGATGAAAAAAATCATCCTTCAGATTTTGCTATCTGGATGAAAGCCGCTGATGAACATATCATGAAATGGAATTCTCCCTGGTCGGTTGGTTTCCCCGGCTGGCATCTCGAATGCTCCGTCATGAGTACAAAATATCTTGGTGAGACCTTTGATATCCATGGTGGTGGTAATGACCTGAAATTTCCGCATCACGAAAATGAAATCGCCCAAAATATCGGTGCAAAAGGAAAAGCTCCTGTAAAATACTGGCTGCATACAAATATGCTGTTGATGAATGGCAAAAAAATGTCCAAAAGCGATGGAAATACCATTTCTCCAGAAGAACTGATCTCCGGCAACAGCCCGCATGTGACCAAAGGTTACGATCCGATGGTGGTTAAATTTTTTATGCTGCAATCACATTATCGGAGTACATTAGACCTCACCGATGAAGCGTTGCAGGCTGCCGAAAAAGGATACTATAAACTTACTGAAGGCCTTAAAGCATTGGAAAAACTGACTACCGATCAGGCTGGTGAAGGTCAACTGGATCAGGAGATCAACGGCTTGCTGGATTTGATCACAGACGATATGAATGATGATTTCAACACGCCCAAAGCCATTTCAAGACTGTTTGATCTGACCAATTACATCAACAAACTGAAGGACGGACACCTAGCGGCCAATGCTGTGGGTACAGAATGTCTGGAACACATGAAACGCGCGTTTAAAGCCTTTTTCCTGGATGTTTTTGGTCTTAGTCTGGATTCAGGAGCTGGCCAGGGAGATGATATAGTGGAAGGACTGATGGGGCTTGTCATAGCAATCAGACAGAAGGCGCGCGAAAACAAAAACTGGGAAACATCAGACCAGATCAGAGATGGCCTGGACAACATAGGTATACAACTCAAAGATGGTAAAGAAGGAACCGTTTGGTCTAAAAAATCCTGATTCTATCTAAAATTTTGTTGATTTTGCTTTTTTTGAAAAAACCTGCGTCATAATTTAATGCTGCTTTCGTTTCTTTATGAAGTTGTTTTAATTTATACTGAATAAAATGCTCAATATGTTCAATGTCAAAATGATTTTTGTTATGTTGATTTTTGCTTTGGCTGTCATCGCCTGCAAAAACGATAAAAAAACTGCTGAACAAACCGAACCGGAAACAAAACCACAGCAAAGCGTGAAAATTCCGGCTTTTAACGGTGACAGCGCCTATGTTTTTGTGGAAAAACAACTTTCCTTCGGAACCCGTGTTCCAGGCACGCCCACTCATTTAGCCACCCAAAAATGGCTGGTGGAAAAATTGCGTTCATATGGTGCTGAAGTCAGCCTTCAGCCTTTCAAAGCCAAAATATATACGGGAGCAGTCTGGGATGCCGCCAATATCATTGCCAAAATTAACCCTGATAATAAGAAAAGAGTGATCATAGCGGCTCACTATGATACCCGCTTCATCGCTGAAAAAGACCCTGATCCTGCAAAACAAAATAAACCCATCATGGGTGCTGATGACGGAGCCAGCGGAGTAGCCGTTATACTCGAACTTGCAAGGATACTGCATGAAAATCCCATCGATCTCGGAATTGATCTGATCCTTTTCGATGCAGAAGACAATGGAGACAACAATAGTGACAACAGTTGGTGTCTCGGGGCTCAGCATTGGTCTCGCGAAGTTGTTAAAAGCAATTATAAAGCAGAATGGGGAATTCTTTTAGATTTGGTGGGTGCCAAAGGCGCTCGGTTCCCAAAGGAATATTTTTCTCAGCAATATGCAAAGGAATTGCACGATAAAGTCTGGGATTTGGCCATTGGGATGGGATATGGAGATTTATTTGAAAATATCGCCCGCGGGGTAGTCAACGACGATCACTATCATGTAAATACCATTGCCAAAATTCCAATGATCGACATCATCAACATTCCCAATGAAAACGGATCTTTCGGCCACTACCATCATACTCATCTGGATGACATCGGCATCATCGATAAGAATGTGCTGAGAAAAACCGGGCAGGTAGTAATTGCTGTATTATACCGCACGTCTGACGGAAGTTTTTAATACCTGGATTTTAATTTCCATGACTGATTTACAATTTTAAAATTTCGCATAATAAAATTATATAAAAATCAGCCTTAATCCCGTTTATAATACGCTGATTCAAAAAACAATTGAAAGCAGGGATTTGTTAAAATCTAAAATTTCCCTCTGGGTAAAAACATCAAAATGCTTAGGATTTTTCTGATCAATATAGTTTGCTTTGTCCTGATTTCCACCATTTCGGCTCAGGAAGCCAATCTGGCAGCAAATTATTTTAAAGAAGGTGAATTCGAAAAGGCAGCCGCATTGTATGAAAAGCTCTATAGACAACACAATTATAACGATTATTATTTTACCCAGTTTTATAAAAGTCTGGTGAATCTGGGTGAATTCTCTCGCTGTGAGAAAGAGGTAGATGCGTTTTTGAAAGCAAAGCCAAAGGAAATCCAGCTTTTTGTGCACAAAGGCAATTTGTATGAGGTTCAGGGTAAAGATACTGATGCAAAAAAGTGGTACGATCTCGCCCTTAAACAGCTTAGCGCTGATATCCGGCAGATACAGATGGTGGCCAATGCTTTTATGGCTTATAATAAATTGGATTATGCTAAGGAAACCTATGAAAAAGGCATTCAGCTGACAAAAGATGAAACGCAGTTTGCCAGCAATCTTGCAGAACTATACCGCCGCTCGGGTATGCTTGATCAAATGGTAAAATACTACATTATTTTTGCCAAAAACAGTCCCAACAATCTCAAATATATCAAGCAGGTCATGCAACTGAATATGTCTGACAGTCTGTCTTTGATCCTGGAAAATAAATTGTATGAACAGGTTCAGTTGGAACCGGAAGAGGTTGTTTATCCCGATTTACTGGGTTGGCTTTTTGTTTATAAAAAGGAATATGCCAAAGCATTGAGACAATACATTGCCCTGGATAAGCGTATGGATGAAAATGGCACCAGGGTTTTTGAATTGGGGAATGCCGCCGAAAAAGACGAGGATTTCAGTACCGCGATCAGGGCTTACCGATACCTGGCAGAAGAAAAGCCGGGTACGAATAGTTATAAAATCGAAGCAAAACGCAAAATGCTGTCTTGCATGAGACAGCAGATAAATATTTCTGCGGATATTGAAGAAACTGAGCTCGTGATTATTGATAGCGTTTATTCAGATGCACTCCAAAAACTGGGATTGAACAATAGTACGGCAGAATTGTCCATAGAATACGCCAATTTTCTGGCATATTACAGAAATGATCTGCCTAAAGCCATCACCATCCTCAAAGAGATCATAACGAGAAAAGACCTCAACGACCGTTTAGTGGCAAAAGCAAAACTTGACCTGGGTGACCTGTACCTGATCTCGGGTGAGATTTGGGAAGGAAGCCTGCTGTTCAGCCAGGTGGACAAGGCTTTTCAGGAAGGTTTTTTGGGAGAGCTCGCTCGTTTCAAAAATGCCAGACTTTTTTATTTTAACGGTGATTTTGAATGGGCGAAAATACAGTTGGATGTGTTGAAAAGATCCACCTCCAAACTGATCTCCAACGACGCGATAGATATCTCCGTTTTTATAGCAGAAAATACGGGATTGGATTCCACCACTGTTGCCCTGGGTATGTATGCAAAAGCTGAATTGCTTTGCGTACAGCACCGGTACAACGAAGCATTTGCAAATCTTGATTCCTTACTGTTTTTGTTTCCTGATCACGAACTCGAGGACGATGTTTTCTATCTGAAGGCAAAAACCTATGCTGAATTAAAGGATTATAGTACTTCCGTTCAGTATTATACCAAAATAATTGAAGGCCACGTGGAAGATATCCGGGGTGACAACGCACTGTTTGAATTGGCCTCGCTTTATGAAACCATATTGAATGAACCCGAAAAGGCAAAAAAGCTGTATGAAAAAATATTTATGGAACATTCCAACAGCACTTTTGCCATAGAAGCCAGGCAGCGTTACAGGGATCTGACAGAACATTTAAAGACGAACGAGCCGATGTCAAAAGATGAATTGTTTATGCGAAATATGCATAACCCTTGATTTCCCTTCAAAGTAACTTATTGTTGTGTCAATCCCTATAAAGGAATAGATCCTTTTACGTCCCTAATCGATCAATGACAGAATTCTTACTGCTCTTTCCCATCATTCCCTATGAAATGAAGCATCCTTTTACACTAACATGGACGAGCCATAACCAAAGAGGAAAATGATTTAAGAACCCCCCATACGGGCAGGCCCCATACGGGCAAGCTCATACGGGCAGGCTCATACGGGCAAGCTCTACGGGCAGGCAAAGGAACACCGATTTACGAATTCAATTTTTAAGACCCT
>DDTL01000071.1 GCA_002344345.1 Saprospiraceae bacterium UBA2365 | reverse complement strand
TAAAAGATTAAATTAACTTTGTTATATATATTAAACATATTTAATATTTTGTTCAAAGGCTGTCAGAAAAAGATGATTTCCGGCGTAAAACGCATAGATTTCATCTTATCCTGGCCATAATAAATCTTTAACTTAAAGTTAATATTATTTATTATGCCGTCGTGGCAAAAAATAATAACCAGCAGGATCTGATCCCTGTTGGAAGGTATCCCTCTATTCAAATCCCCTTTTTACTGATGCCTGGTTATGGTTATGTTAAGTTAAAATCAATTCTGACGGTCCTTCAATGGATCTTTTCACAACACATTACTTCCATTACCCGGAACTTAGTATAACTCAGGCTTTTTTTGCAGACACCCATCACTGAAAATAAAAATCCTTAATGAACAGCTATCACTACAGTGAAAGTTTTTTACGTCGATTTCATCCCCAAATCATGTTTCACAGAAATAAATACCTTAATTTTGCCTGTTACTATGTACCAAATAGAAATAAAAAAACACGTCCTCAAATTTAATTTACCTGCAGGTACTTCCAGAGGTATCATGTATGAAAAACCCTCTTGGTTTATCCTATTGAGAGACGTGAAAAATCCTGAAACGGTTGGGTTGGGCGAATGTGGTTTGTTGCCCGGATTAAGCATCGATGACCATCCGGAATATGAAAACACCCTGGCAGGCATCTCTAAATGGATGGAAAATGAAGAAATAACACAAATCCTGCAACAACAACTCAAGGATTGGCCATCTATCCGGTTTGGACTGGAAATGGCATGGATTGACCTCCAAACCGGCGGCAAAAAAATATTATTTCCGGGAGAATTTACGCGCGGACGACAATCCATCCCTATCAATGGTCTGATCTGGATGGGCGATCAAAAAAATATGCTGAACCAGATCGAAAAAAAGATCAGTGAAGGTTGGCATTGCCTGAAACTTAAAGTGGGAGCCATTGATTTTAAAGAAGAATTGTTCTTGCTCAAATACATCAGAAATGCCTTTTCTCCAGCTGAACTGGAGCTCCGACTGGACGCCAATGGTGGATTTACCACCGAAACAGCATTGGACAAAATAAAACATTTAGCTGAATTTGGCATTCATAGCATTGAACAACCGATCATGCCGGATATGTGGGATGAAATGGCTGAACTTTGCATTCATTCACCGATTGACATCGCTTTGGATGAGGAACTGATCTTGCATAAGGATTTGAAAAACAGGGAAACCATGCTCAAACATATGCGGCCGGCATACATCATTATCAAACCCAGCCTTATCGGTGGTTTCGAAAGTGCCGGATCATGGATCAACATTGCCTCGGATCTGGACATCGCTTACTGGATCACTTCTGCGCTCGAATCCAATATCGGCCTCAATGCCATCTCACAATGGACCAGCACACTTCAAAATCCGCTGCCTCAGGGATTGGGAACAGGTCTCCTATATTCAAATAATTTTGAGTCACCATTGGTGGTAAAACCGGGGTTTTTATCTCATGATCCATCTAAAATTTGGGATACAAAATCGCTTACTTCAACCAATTCGAATGAATAATTCACAAAGGATAAGGATCGAAGGCAGGGAATATCATGCCGGGAACATCCGAAGTTTTACGGAGAAGATCAGTCATTCAGAATGGGGTAAATACCTCGCTCAATTTATAACTGAATGGCTGGATGACTCACAGGATATAGTGGTGCAGACTTCAGGTTCAACCGGCACACCCAAAATGATCCGGTTACCAAAAAAAATGATGACAGAAAGTGCTCTGATGACCGGACGCTTTTTGGATTTAAAAACTGAAGATAAAGCCTTGCTTTGTCTGCCTGCTCGTTACATCGCCGGAAAAATGATGGTGGTTCGGGCTTTCACCCTCGGGCTGGATCTGTATTGTGTCCCACCCGCATCAATTCCTGAGATCGAAACGGACTTTGATTTCTCTGCGATGACACCACACCAGATCAGTTCAATAATAGACACCCAAAATGAAAAACTCAACAGGATTTCCAAACTGATCATCGGTGGAGGCAGCATGGATGATTTATTGCGGGATCGACTTCAATCAGTTGATACACAATGTTTTTTGAGTTACGGGATGACAGAAACGAGTTCGCATATCGCCTTACAAAAAATCAACGGACCTGATAAAAGCGATCGTTTTGAATTGATAGACGATCGGATCCGATTGAACCTGGAAGAAGATGGGAGGCTGAGCATCACAGGTGGTTTGCTGGGAAAAGAACTGGTTCGCACCAATGATCTTGTTAAAATGATCGGGCAACATGCGTTCCAATGGTTGGGAAGAGCTGATTTTGTGATCAATACGGGTGGAATCAAGGTACATCCTGAAGCGCTTGAAAATAGAATAAAGGATCTCATCCCGGTTGCTTTTTTCATTACAGGAATTGCAGATCCGATTTACCAACAACGGATCGTTTTGGTACTGGAACCGGGTATTGACAAGCCTCAGAAACTCATTGACAACATCCTCACAAGGGTTTTACCACATGAAAAACCAGTGAAAATGTTCGAAATCAATGCATTACCAAAAACAGATAACGGAAAAATTATCAGAAATATAAATTTCGAAACCGATGTAAAACTGATATGGGAAAGATCGTAACATTTTTATAACTGAAAAAAAAACAAGCATTTCTGATATCGGATCAATGAATCTTAAAACTTAATTTCATACAGATCCAATTAATCAAAATATCTCTAAAAATAATGAATATGAATCCAACAACCTTTCATTTTAACCCAGGCGATGCTTTTGTCGCCTACAGTTTGCCGGGAGAAAGCGATTATTTCCTGATGACCTCCATAAATGAGAAAGATCCGGTATTGTCCCCGGATGATTTAAAGGACGAAGGATTTATTTTTCATCCGTTTATACCATCTGAGGTTTCTCCACCTATATTTCTGAAGGCAAAAGCCATTATGAAAAATCCTGTTTTCAGTTTCAAAGCCGGTTCAGGCGACATACCCGAAACCATCTCCAAAGAACATTTTCTCCGGTTGGCCAATCAATTTATCCGGGCGAGTTCAGGCGAATATTTGAAACTGGTGCTTTCCAGGATAAAAACGATCAAAAACGGGGAAATGGAGCTGTACGAACTATTTTTAGCCCTACATGAAAAGTATGATCAGGCATTTGTTTATTTGTTCAACCATCCACTCACCGGTTGCTGGATGGGTGCCACCCCTGAAATGCTGTTACGTTCGGATCAGGGTGTCATGAAAACCATTGCTTTGGCCGGTACAAAATTATACGATCCCTCTGAAATCAACGGATACTGGTCTCCCAAAGACCGGATGGAGCAGGATATTGTCGTGCAATATCTCGAAAATACACTGAAAGCACATCACCTCAAATACGCTATGAAAGGTCCTGAGGATCAACGCGCAGGCCATTTGGTTCATCTGAAAACGAGTTTTAGTTTTGAACTGCCGGAAGACATTTTTGGACTGATACACCACCTGCATCCGACTCCTGCAGTTTGCGGGATACCCAAAAACAAATCTCTGGAATACATTGCCGAACACGAAAAACATGACAGGTTGTATTATGCCGGTTTTCTCGGCCCCGTTCATCATGAACAAAAACTGGATTTATTTGTCAATTTAAGGTGTATGCATATTTTTAACGAAGCATTCGTGCTTTATGCAGGCAGCGGCATCATACCCGACTCTTTTGCAGAAGGTGAATGGGAAGAAACAGAACGAAAATTCCGGACGATGCAGGACATCATTGAATGGATACAAAACAAAAACAATTGATCGTGGACAGCAAACAAACAGTCATCAGTCTGGTACAGATCTGCCATTTGAAAGGCATCCGGAAGATCGTTTTTTCTCCTGGTTCACGTAATGCACCTTTGATCATCGCATTTAATGAACATGGTGGTTTTGAAACATTTTCCATCCACGACGAACGTTCAGCCGCATTTTTTGCCCTTGGAATGGCACAGCAAACGGGTGAAACCGTCGCCATCATTTCCACTTCAGGCAGCGCCTCCCTCAATTATGCTCCGGCAATTGCTGAAGCGTTTTACCAGAGAATTCCTTTACTCGTGCTCACAGCAGACCGTCCTCCGGAATGGATAGATCAGGGAGACAGCCAGACCATGAGACAGCGCAATCTATATCAGAATTTTATCAAAAAAAGCTTTGAAATCCGATATGAGACTACGAATATGGACGAATTGTGGTACAATAGCAGGATGTACAACGAAGCGATCAACGATACCAGGATTGAACCCAAAGGTCCTGTTCATATCAATATTCCTCTGAGAGAACCATTGTATCTGTTTGAAAAAAACTTTGAGGATAAAAGCCTTGCAAAGATCTTCGATCAGGTATCTCCCCCACCTCAACTTTCAGTTAAAGTAATGGATGAACTGGCTATTGTCTGGAACGAATGTCGCAGAAAGCTGATCCTTTGCGGGATCACTCCCAAAAGCAAAGCTTTGAACGATGTTTTGGTGCGGATTGCAGACGATCCGTCGGTGATCGTTTTGACCGAAACCACCTCCAATCTGGGTGATGAATCATTTATAGAACAGATCGACCGCATACTTTTTTCCATACAGCCCGAAGATCATGAGACATACAAGCCCGATCTTTTGCTTACTTTCGGAACCAACATCGTCTCCAAAAAGATCAAAAGTCTTTTCCGTACCTGGGAAATTCCTGAGCACTGGCATGTGGATGAAACCGATGTGGTCATCGACACCTATAAAAAGCTTACCAAACATCTGAGATGTGATTTGTTGATCTTTTTTGAGGAATTACTATCGAGAAGAAAGGTGGCCAACAGCGAATACCGTCAAGCCTGGCAAACAAAAAACACAGCCATCAAGTTCAATCACATCGAATTCATGGAGCAGGCCAGTTGGTCTGACCTTTTGGCTTACAGTATGGTTATCAGTCAGTTGCCCAAAAATACTGGCTTACAGATGGCCAACAGCACCGCGGTGAGGTATGTTCAATTGATGGATAAACGGGCTGATATCAGTTATCATGCCAACAGAGGCGTGGCAGGCATAGACGGCTGCAGTTCTACGGCAGTTGGTGCAGCATGGGCAACGGAACAAATGACTGTTTTGGTGACAGGCGACACGGCTTTCCTGTATGATTCCAACGCCCTCTGGATCCCTTACCTGAGTGCCAATCTCCGGATCGTGATATTCAACAACCAGGGAGGCAATATTTTCCGTTTTATTCCGGGCCCTGACACGACCCCCTACCTGGAGCAATTTTTTGAGGCACATCATCAGATCGAATCGGGATACTTGGCCAAAACTTTCAACATTCCATACTATAAAGCCACGGATGAAGATGAATTATCTGCCTGTCTTGCTGAGTTCTGGAGGCCACAGGTAGGCAACCGACCAGCCATACTGGAGGTCTTTACCCCGCGGTTTAAGAATGATAAAATGCTGAAAGCATATTTCAGGTTTTTATAAAGGATGAATAAGGGGAATACATTTGGATTTGGTGAAACAAGCCTGGTTTAATGACAGATTTGGTGAACCGGCTGATAAGAAAAATTGTTTTCTGATGAATGTACGAAAGCGGAATGTAAGAAAAGCAATTAAGGATTGATTTGCATAAAAATAATATTAGAAACAAATGAACAGATTGCTTTAATTTTTCATTATCTTTCATTAACTTTGAATTTTTGAAGCGAGTTTTACGTTTTATGGATGGTACATCAGGAATGAAGCAGAAAGCTGCCAATAAAAATTAAGACTGCGCGTATCAAACAGCTCATACAGCAGCATCTGTAGGCTGGAAAAAGAGAAATATTGAATTATTATTTAAGATAAACAGATTTTTTTAATTTTTTAACAAAAACTTTTACCGCCATGAATATAACATTCAACGAGCTAAGAGACATCAAGCACAGTCTTCCAACCGGAAGTGTAAAAAGAATTGCTGAACAGTTGAATATCGACGAACAAACTGTTAGAAATTATTTTGGAGCGCATAAATACGAAGATGGACAAATAGTTGGCAATCACATACAACCGGGACCTAATGGTGGCATCGTACACCTGGAAGACACTGCTATTCTTGAGGCGGCTAAAAAAATCCTTGAAGAAACAGAGTAAAAGAATAAAAAGCCTCCGGTCGGGAGGCTTTTTTATTTTAATATATATTTGCTTCAATCCTGAATACTAATTCCCCCGCTCTCCTCATTCCCCGACCACTCCTTCATTTTATTCCATGTATCGGGGTGTAAGACCGGTTCAAATTCCACCTTTTTCTTCTTAGCATGTTCGATAATGTCTTTGGAACGCTGTTCTGTCTCCGGATGGGTGCTGATCCATGAGAGGTTTTTGACGATGTCGGGTTCATTGAGGGAAAGCTGATACATGAAATCGGCAAATTCATTCGGGTTGATCTTTGCCTTCAGGAGATAATCCACGGCTTTCTGATCCGCTTCCCGTTCCATACCACGGTCGTAGGCAGAAGATGCGAGCATGCGCATGGCTTCCTTTGCCATGTCGGCTGAACCACCGGAAGATATGGTCAAAAGTACGGCCAGACCGATCTCTTTTCCCAGTTTTTTCATCACATGATTCAATTCCATGTGTGCGATCTCATGACTGATCACGCCAGCCAGGGCAGCTTCATTTTCCACCTTTTCCAGCAGACCGGTGTAGATCACCAGGTAATTGTCCGGAAAGGTGAAAGCATTGACCTGGCTGTTGTCGATCACATGCACCTTGATCTTTTGGCGGTTGATCTTATTCTTTTTGCAGATTTTGTCCACCAGGGTATCGATCGGGTTGGTGATCTCAGGATCATCGATGATGGTTTCTGTCTCCTGAATGGATTCCCAGAACAATTCACCAAGTTTGGTTTCCAGTTCAGAAGCCTCAGGCGCCATTTCCTCAACCCCTGAATACCGGTAAATCCCATAAATTCCCATTAAAATCCCGAAAAATACAGCCAGGATGATGAGTCCTTCTTTCAATAATTTATTCATGATCTTTGCAGGTTTGGTTGGTCAATGTGCCATAAAAAAGCCATTCGACATGAATGCCTTTACGTGTCTGGATCGCAGTGTAGATGGTTGCCACAAACTCGGCAATATTGTAGATCACCACGGTAGTGATGTACGCAAAATAAAAGGCAGTGGGCATCGTGGCATAATAAAACAATGAGATCGTCCACCAGACAGCCACTGTATTCATGACCAGCAGGGACATTTGTGAATACAATGCCTGTCTGCAATGCCATCTCACGAAATACGGTGAGCGGCGGTTGGCCATGAAGAAGAAAAAGGTAGCGATCAGATTGACGATCGGCATGGGCAATCCGGCAACGATGGCTACGAGCGACATAACGTAGCTGTTGGATGCCCTTTCTCGCTCATGCTCCGAAGGTTCATAAAAAAAACGGCTTACTTTTATCATAATCCTTTGGTGATGTTCCAGATCCAGTTGGCCAGCACCAATATAATGGCAGCTGCTGCGATCCACTTGTTTTTTAAAAATTTTTCAAGACCGATATAAAAAATATAGAAAGTATTTTTTTTAGCTATCAGGTCAAAAATCAGCCAAAACGGCAACAATATCATCGTCAGGCTGATGATGATCCCGAACGGATTCCAGTAAAATGCATTCCAGACATCTCCTCTGACCAGGCTCTTTACGGATCTGGTGGAACCACAAGACGGACAGGGAACAGTAGTCAGTTCTTTAAAAAGGCATACTCCGGTTTCAACTGTTCCGGCGCCAGAATCAGTATACAAACTATAAATCAACCATAAATAACCAGCCAGCAAAGCCAGCGTTATCATCAGATAAAGCTGTCTTATGGGCCTGTTTGTCATGGAAGGGCGTTGTGTAAAACCATTACATTTTTCTCCCTGGTTGCCCCCATGATCAGAAACCAGTCAATGATCGTCCAGATGCCAAATCCACCACAGGTCAGTAATTTCCCAACACCCATGCCGACATCACCAATTAGAAAACGGTCAATACCCAATGATCCGCCGAGCAGGGATGCAATCAACATCATCATAGGATCTTTAAACTGAAGTCCATATATTCTTGACCAATCACCATCTTCCAGCAATTCCAGTCTGCTCCTGATCTGAGGCAGATGATAGCTTTCAAAATACTTGGCATTGTTCATCATGAAAGCATCAATTTTTTGAGTGTCCATACTTAATTTTTTTTAGGTTAAACATAAAGATTTCTTTTAATTCCTGAAAGGAGTTGTAATTTCTAAACAATTTCTGATCAACCAGATAAAAATTGATTGGACAGACACAACTCATTTCTAATGGTAAATATAATAAAAATCTGTAACTTATAAAGAATTGGACTATTTTTTTCGGAGTTGATCTGAGCGCAGTGAGAAGTAAACTGTGAACTGTGATCTGTGAACTGTGAACTGTAATCTGTGAACTTTGATCTGTAAACTGTGATCTGTGATCTGTGAACTGTGATCTGTGAACTGTGACCTGTGAAGTGTGAACTGTGATCTGTAAACTGTGATCTGTGATCTGTAAACTGTGATCTGTGATCTGTGATCTGTGAACTGTGAACAGCAATAAGTTGTAAATGCCTAAACTTTCTACTTTATTAACTTTCTACTTCATACTTTATAAACTTTCTACTTTATAAACTTTCTACTTTTTAACTTTCTACTTTATAAACTTTCTACTCACTTATCCCAGGCAGCATCACGCCTCAGATGTGGTGGAAGATGAGACAGGTCGTTGTCTTTGACCAATTCATAAGTGTCATTATTGAAGTGAAGTTCAAACATTGCCGCGTTGGAATGCCTGATGGATTCCATTTGAGAGATCTCCCAACCCAGCAACTGGACGATGAGCATTTTGAGGGTCCTGCCATGGGTGCAGATAAGGATTTTATCTGCTTCAAGATATTGCAGGTAATCCCCAAAATCTTTCACCCGGTTCTGCAATGAAAGACCGGACTCTCCACCAGGGATACAAGCTTCCAAATCTCCATCATTCCAGGCTTCCAGCATTTTTTTGTAATTGTGTATTATGATAGCATCCAGTGGTTTGCCTTCATTCTCACCCCATGAAAACTCAGATATCCTTTCGTCAATGATATGTTTTATCCCGCTGGTAATAAAAGGCTGAACACTTTGGATACTTCTTTGCAGTTCGGAGGTGATCACCAGGTCAAATGGTACAGATTTATAGTGTTCAAAAAAGGATTCCATTTGTTGAAAACCGGTTTGATTGAGAGGCGCATCAATGGTTTTGCCCTGCAAAATTCCCTGGGCATTGAAATCAGTCTGACCATGCCTGACGATATATAAGATTTTTTGATTCGAAGAACCATGTTTCATGAAATACAATTTTTTCTATCTTTGCACGATGCTTTCAATACTCATTCCGGTATATAACATCGATTGCACGAAACTTGTTAATGAGTTGCACAAACAATGCATCAAAAGCAATGTCATTTTTGAAATTCTATGCTTTGATGACTGTTCAAAACCCGAATTTAGACAAAAAAATCAAGTTTTATCATTTTTATTTGGCGTAAGTTATGTGGAACTGAGGGAAAATCATGGTCGTGCTAAAATCAGGAACCTTTTGGCCGGGAATGCGAGCAACAAGTTTTTATTGTTCATCGATGCAGATTCTAAAGTCCCCAATAAATCATACATAAAGAAGTATTTAGCTGAGCTTAAGCCCGGAGAAGTCATATACGGCGGACGGAGCTACCAAAAAAACAAGCCAGGTGCGAAAAAAATCCTTCATTGGTTATATGGGGCAAACCGGGAGTCCCAGCCAGCAAAAAAAAGGAATAAAGCTCCCTATCTGAATTTCCTGTCCAATAATTTTTTAATCCCGTCAGATGTTTTTGTCAAGCATCGTTTTGATCCGGCACACGAAGGTTATGGTTACGAAGACACCTTGTTTGCTACCAGATTGATGCATGCATCCATAACTATCAGACATATAAATAATCCACTCTTGCACAGCGGTTTGGAAAACGGCGATATTTTTCTGAAAAAAACCTTGAATGCGCTGGACAACCTCATTTTGTTGTACAGGGAAGGAAATATCCTTGAAACGAGGCTGATCAGGGCTTTTCATTTGCTGGAAAAGTTTAGCCTGACCAATATTGCATACCGGTATCTCGAAAAAAGAATAAAACAATATGAGACCAATTTGCTTTCTGCGTCACCCTTACTGAGAAGCTTTGACCTATGGAAACTGTATTTTTTTATTAAAAAGATGAGGGAATTTGAAAATGGGGAAATTTGAAAATTTGAAAATGGGGAAATTTGAAAATTTGAACCTCACGATAAATGTCGGGAACTTCAAAATCTGAGCTTCCTTTCAGAACAACGTTACCGTTCAACAATTATACGATTCAACAAATCATCAAATCAACGAATCAACAAATCGTCATCTCACCAACACCCCTACTCTACTTCCGGATATTCTACCCGCAGGTGATGCATACTTTTGATGATAGATTTGAATGCATCAGCGCAGGTTTCAAGTTCTTTCACCGACAATCCGCAATCATCCAATTGTTTGTCCATCAGCTTTATCCGGATGATCTTGTCGACCAGCATATCGACCTGACTGCTTTGCAAATTTTTGAAGCTCCGTGCTGAAGCTTCCAGGCTGTCTGCGATCATCAGAATTGCTTCCTCTTTTGTTCCCGGAACCGGTCCGGGATATCTGAATAAATTTTCATCCAATGTTGAATCAGGATAGGCTGTTAAATGCTTTCTGTAAAAATATTCAACACGTGATGTTCCATGATGTGTTGAAATAAAATGAGTTACTTCCTGAGGTAAATGATATTTTTTTGCCAGTTTTTCACCTTCCAGCACATGATTGATTATTTTGGAGGCGCTCTCCACCGTATTCATAGAATCATGCACATTTTCCATTCCAGCTAAGTTTTCTATAAAACACTCAGGGTTTTTCACTTTTCCAACATCATGGTACAATGCACCCACTTTTACCAACTGGGCATTGGCATGGATCGCTTCAGCTACTGTTCCCACCAGGCTGGAAAGTTGAATGGAATGTTGAAGTGTTCCCGGAGCTTTGTCCGCCATTTCTTTAAGGAGCGGGTGATTCAGATCACTCAATTCTTCCAACACCTGATCCGATGTAAAACCATAAAATCTCGCTAAAACAGGTATCAATGGATAAGCCAGCATAGTGATCAGACCATTCCATGTCATCCATTTGAAAACTTGTTGATCCAACATATCCAACGTTCCGGTTCTCATCAGTTCCATCATGGAGTAAAAAAGGAAATAGCACAAAGTGATCCCGACGAAACGGCCAAAAACGTGTTTCCAACTCTTATTTCCGTTAAAGATCAACACAGCGAGTAGGCCGGCTATCAGTTGGATAATGAGAAATTCACCGTCATAACCGATGATCAGACCAGCCATGATCAGGTTGAGTAAATGTACGAATAATCCGATCCTTGTATTAAAAAAATATGAGATCACCGTTATCATAAATATAAACGGCACTGCATAGATACTGTCATACTCCAGTCGGCTGGCTATAAAAGTCACAATAGCCGTCAGCAGGATGCTTTGAGTGATGAACCTTAGCTTTGTCCTGCTTTCAAAAACTCGTTTGGCTGTTCTCCAAAGGTATAAAAACAGCATAGCAAATATCAACAAACCAAAAAGCAGGTAACCTAAGATCTTCCCTGGCTTAACATTCAAAAATTTTTTGAGTGATCCCTTAGAATCAGATCCATCAGATGTTTCTTCAGTTCCGTTTGATCCCACTTCAATATTTAAAAAAATAGGAATTATATCAGAAAATCGATATATATCCAGCTCCAAAGCCTCGAGGGATGAAATATTCGCTGTTTTATTCAAAAAAATATTTTCGAAACTGGTCTTTACCAATAAACCAGCAACTGCTTGTCCAAATAATATTTTGTATGCAATGGTCAACTCCTGTCCGTGATTTGACAGCACATCTTGTTTTTGAGCTTTCAGCGTGCCAAAAACAAACATGATCCCGATCAAAATTGAAATAGTTTTATTAACCATCGTGTTCATTAGCTGAACTTTATTATTCACTGAACCAAAGATTCTCTGCACAACCCTCATTCATGCAGATTTTCCTGGACAATACAAAAAAGTAATCTGACAACCTGTTTAGATAGATAACAATTTCACTTTGCAACGGAACTGCCATGTGTAGTGTAACTGTGCGCCTTTCAGCTCTTCTGCATACCGTCCTGGTCACATGGCACTGACTTACAGCCAAAGAGCCGGAAGGCAATAGAAAATTACGCAATGCGGGTAGATCCTTCTCCATAAGATCGATACTCAGCTCCAGTTTATTGATCTCTTGACCATCAAATGGTTTAACCATATCAATTTTTTGCGGGTCTGTAGCCAATATCGCTCCCAGATCAAATAAATTACGTTGGATTCGAAGCAGTTCTGAGCCCATCGCTTCATCTTTTACCAATGAGTGAAGCACACCGATATTTGCATTGAGTTCATCTATCGTGCCATACGCCTCAATCCGGAGATTATCCTTCGTCAGCTTTTTACCCCCGAAAAGGGAAGTAAATCCACTATCACCTTTTTTTGTATAAATTTTCATTGCCAGTTGTTTCTCATCCTTATTATCCCATTAAGAAAAATAGATATATTATATTGTTTAACAATGCTTTAAATATACTCACTTCAAGTATTCCCTCAGGCACGGTATCTATTCATAAAATCCAGAATTTCCCCTGCGATGGATTCCGCGTTCGGTTTGGTAAAATAATCTCCATCTGTTCCATAAGGTGTCCTATGTTCTTTCGCAGTGATCGTCAGCGGCTTCATATCGAGGTGATGCCAGCCATCCTGAACTTCCAATATTTGATTGAACATATAAGCTGAAGCACCTCCTGGTATATCTTCATCCAGAATTACAAGTTTATTGGTTTTCCTGAGAGATTCCAGTATCAGTTGATGCCTGTCAAATGGCAGTAAGGTCTGAACATCTATTAATTCTACAGAGATATTTTTTTGTTTCAATAGCTCGATGGCGTGAAAAGCTTCTCTGAGTACGGAGCCATAAGAAACAAGAGTCAGATCTTCACCTTCCAGCAATATTTCCGGCACACCCAATTCCAAAGTAAAATGCACCAGATTATCGGGCAATTTTTCCTTTAATCTGTACCCATTCAGGCTCTCAATGATGATACCCGGATCATCCGATTTGAGCAGGGTATTGTAGAATCCCGCCGCCTGCGTCATATTGCGCGGAACAGCAATGTACATGCCCCTCAACGAGTTGAGCAACATCCCCATTGGTGAGCCGGCGTGCCAGATCCCTTCCAGCCGATGTCCCCTGGTGCGAATGATCACCGGTGCCATTTGCTGTCCACCTGAACGATACCTGAGCGTCGCAAGGTCATCCGACAAAGGAGAAATACCATAGATCAGGTAATCAAGATATTGTATTTCGGCAATGGGTCTGAATCCTCTCATGGCCAACCCAATTGCTTCACCCATGATGGTCCATTCCCTGATCCCGGCATCGAAAATCCGGTCATCACCATATTTTTCCTGTAATCCCGCAAAGCCCTGATTCACACCGCCAATTTTTCCGACATCTTCGCCAAATGCCATCAGAGCTGGCATCTGCTCGAATTTTTTGTCAAAAAACCTGTTGATGATCTCATGCCCGCTCAATACCGGAGCATCGGGGGAATACACCGCAGGAATCATTTCGACATTCAGGGCACTTTTTTTAGAACTACTGTATAAATGTGTATGGTATCGCGATTCACTCTCAGATTTGATCATCTTCATAAAATCGGATAATTCAGCTGATACAAAACCCTTATTTTTCAAAGCCCAATCCATTCTGAAAGCATATTTCATCATAGTTGCAAGCCCCGGATTCAGGGCCGTTTCAAATTCTTTCAGATAAGATGCGACCAATTCAGTCTGATTTTTCGGAAATGAACTGACAATTGCTGTAAGTTTTTGCTTCCAGGCAGAAGATTGTTTTTTTACCTTTTCCCATGCAGCCTGTTTTTTTTCAAGGGTATAAACACGCGCTTTCTGTCGAAGATCATCAATGGTAGTTTCATCACAGATGCCTGTGGTAATGATCCACTGAATAAAATGTTCAATTCCGTCAGCTTCCTTTTCGTATAACAGTCTGTCTTCTGATTTATAACGTTCATGAGAACCGGAAGTCGAATGGCCCAACGGTTGCGTCAATTCATTTACATGGATCAGGCAAGGAACGTGATTTTTCCGGGTATGAGCAATGGCGGCATCATAGGTGGCCACTAAGGCAGGATAATCATTTCCCAACACTTCATAGATCATGATCCCGTTTCCTTCTTCTTGTTTTTCAAATCCGCTCAACGCTTTGGAAATGTTGGCTTTGACAGTTTGCAGGTCTTTGGGAACCGAGATACCATAGCCGTCATCCCAGATTGAAACAGCCATTGGCACTCTGGCTACAGCAGCTGCATTGAGGCTTTCCCAAAAAACACCTTCAGAAGTGCTCGCATCACCTATCGTACAAAAAATGACTTCATTACCCTGAACTGAAAACTTCCTTTCCAGATCCAATTCACCATGAATCCGGTATTGCTTGGAAGCAAGGGCAAGACCCAGACCTCTCGACATTTGACCAGCTGTAGGGGAAATATCCGCTGAACAATTATTTCTTTCCGTATGTCTTAACCACTCGCCTCGTTCATCAATGAGCGCTGTTGCAAAATGGTTATTCATTTGCCGTCCTTTTGAGAATGGATCATTTTGGGTATCTGCATATAATTGTCCAAAAAAGTCTTCCAGATCACCCATACCCAATGCAAAAACCAATGTCTGATCCCGATAATAGCCTGACCTGAAGTCACCTTTCCTGAAAGCCCTTGCCAGAGCAACCTGTGGCAATTCCTTTCCATCACCCAGAATTCCGAACTTGGCTTTGCCATTCAACACTTCTTTTCTACCGGCAATACTTGCTTCCCGGCTGACCAGGCAAACCCACAAATCTTTCAGAACTTCAGTCCTGTATTTTTCTTCCTGTTGTTCCGATGGCAAAATGCCGGTCACCTCATAAAAATCAAGCATACGAACAAAATTTTGTTTTTGGTATTTATAATTGTTAACAAAAATACAGTGATTTGGACTTCCGGACATTCATCCTTTTAATAAATGGCAACAAAATCAATTGCTTAATTTTAATTCAACCTAAAATTTTTAGTCACTACTGACCGACATAATTTTTAAAGTGTACAATTATGTGTTCGAGATTCCTCACTTCGTTCGGAATGACAGACAGTTAGTTGTTTGAGTAGGGGGTAGGCGGCGGCAATGCTGCCGCCTACCCCCTACTCCGCTAAACCCCCTGAAAGCCTTGTCATTTCGAGCGGAGCGAGAAATCTTGTATTTTTTGTCGGTCAGTAGTGATTTTTAGTATTAAAAAAACCCATCAAAATCATTACTTGCATGAGTTGTTTTTCCAAAACAAAAATAGTTATAACCCATTCAATAAAAGCCAATTACTACAACTATCTACATTGTTTTCAACTATCTCGACATCAAATTTAGTTCAAAGATAAAACTCCTGACCAAATGCACACATGCTTTATCAAAAAGTTAAAGTTTAAAGAACAAAGCCGGTAATAAAGGGTTATTCTTTTAAATTAAGAAAAATTTCATATCTTTGCATCACAATCCGATTAAAACCCTTTATACCATAAAGGTTAGCCATATTATCTATAATAATCATTTTGCCATGGTGTTTTGTTTAAAACACGGGCAATCTTTATCCACTTTACGGGTGTTGCGGACACAACCATCGTAAAAAACTAGAAAATATGTTTTTTGTGTTCAAACGAAATAATTTTTTTTGGCGAATAACATCCTTCCTTAATTTTTTTATTAAATCATTAAGTCAGGGAAAAAGCCGAAATGTATTTATAAAAAAAATGCTTGGATCTATATTAAAAATGGATCTGAAACCAGGCAATTATATCAAGATAGAACAGGTGAGAAACCTGTTGAGAGGGAATCCGGAATTGATTGAGTTGGAGCAATTTGGCGCTGGAAGCTTTAATAAAAATCCAAAAGAAGTTCAGGTAAAAGACATTGCTGAACAATCACTTTCCAAGCCCTGGCAATGCAAAATTTTATTTCGTTTGGGCAGGGAAACAGGAGCGAAAACCATCATTGAACTGGGAACTTCACTTGGGATCAGCACATCTTATCTGGCTTCGCTCAATCATGGAAGTACCGTCTATACTTTTGAAGGGTCACATGTATTGACCCAATACGCAAGGGTTGTATTCAACTCTTTGAATTTAAATAATATTGAAATTTCAGAAGGCAATTTTGACACAACACTCCCTGAAATACTAAAAAAGTTGCCGCATGTAGATTTTTCATTTATAGATGGCAACCATACTTTCGAAGCAACCAAAAAATACTTCGATTGGCTGGTAAATAAATCTTCAGATCATTCAGTTATCGTCATGGATGATATCTATTGGTCTAAAGAAATGTACAGGGCATGGAAAGAGATCATCAAACACCCAAAGGTCAAAGCCAGTATCAATTTGTACAAATTTGGGATCATCTTTTTAAATCCGAAGGCTGCAGGGCATTATAAGGTTTTTACGAAAAATTTATTTGATATATAGTCAATTCATTTGACTCAACTGCTGGCAGCGTTTTTTTCAGAAAGGATATTTTTTCAGACTTTGTCAATGAAGATCATATGGTATTCAACCAACAGAATACAGGTCAATTTCACAGATTTGGCGACTTCCTGACTCAAATATGATTTTTAATTATATAAATTTCCCCTATACAATAATATATTTGCAGAAAAATTATTTTGAGTGTAAAAGAGTCAAATACCGGAAACAACCTGACTCCCCTGATGAAGCAATATCACCAGGTGAAAGCCAAACACCCGGATGCCATTTTACTTTTCCGCGTGGGAGATTTCTATGAAACTTTTGGGGAAGATGCAATCAAAACCGCCAAAGCTCTGGGCATCATCCTGACATCCCGCAACAATGGCGGAAACGACGTCGAACTTGCAGGATTTCCCTACCATTCGATGGACCTCTATTTACCTAAACTGGTACAAGCCGGGTATAGGGTGGCAGTTTGTGAACAGCTTGAAAAACCGTCCAAAGAGAAAAAAATAGTCAAAAGAGGTGTGACAGAAGTAGTGACGCCTGGTTTAAAGACCGGTGATCAAATGCTGGATCACCGTCAAAACAACTATCTGGCTTCGATACACTTCCAATCCAAAGGTAACCACGGGATTGCATTTCTGGATATTTCCACCGGTGAATTTTTGACCGGTGAAGGAAACATCCTTCAGATAGAAAAACTGATCCAAAGCTTTAAACCTTCAGAAGTTGTTCTCTCCAGAAGCTTTTCCAATCAATTTGAAAAAACTTTTGGCAAGGATTTTTACAAATTTACGCTGGAAGAATGGGTCTATACTACCGATTTTACCCGGGAAAAACTGCTCAGTCATTTTGAAGTTAGCTCCCTTAAAGGTTTTGGTATCGATGAAATGGAAGCCGCTCAAACTGCCGCAGGAGCCATATTGTATTATCTTGAGAGTTTGGAAAACAAACAGACCAAACACATCAGCAGTATCAGCAGGATACATAATGAAAAATACCTTTGGCTCGACAGATTTACGATCAGAAATCTGGAATTGATCGAACCGCAACACAATTCAGGGATCCCTCTCATCGATGTGATCGATAAAACCACCTCACCCATGGGTTCGCGATTGCTTAAAAAATGGGTACTGATGCCACTGGTCAGCCCCGAAGCGATCAGCCGGCGGTCTAATATGGTGGAATATTTTACACAGCATATTTTTGATGCGGAAGAGATCATACTTCAACTAAAAAAGATCGGTGATCTGGAAAGACTGATATCCAAGGTTTCACTTGGCAAAGTAAATCCGCGCGAAATCCTGATGCTTGGCAAAGGGCTGACAGCCATCCAACATATCCGGGAAGTTCTGGAGCAAATGGATCATGAAGAACTGCTCTCATTAGGCAAACAAATCGATTTGTGTACAGAAATCAGGGAAAAAATCCAGTCAACCATCAGTGAGGATGCTCCCAATCAATTGAGCAAAGGACATGTTGTCAAAAAAGGAGTTAACACAGAATTGGACGATCTCAGATACATCATTTCTCATTCAAAAGAGCTGCTGATCAACATTCAGAATGAGGAAGCGGAAAAAACAGGGATTGAAAGGCTTAAAATAGGCTTCAACAATGTTTTTGGCTATTATCTCGAAGTGACCAATAAATATAAGGATAAAAATCCGATTCCATCCGACTGGATACGCAAGCAAACCCTTTCCAACGCAGAAAGGTATATCACGCCGGCCCTGAAAGAGCTGGAAACCAAAATACTAAACGCTGAAGAAAAAATCCTCGAACATGAAGAACAGATTTTCAGCGAACTCGTGGATAAAATCATGGATTATGTGATCCCTATACAAAGAAATGCACAGATCCTTGCTAAAACGGATGTCATCATCTCATTTGCCCTGGCAGCTAAAAAGAATGGTTATTGCAAACCCAATGTCAATGAAAGTCTGATCATTGACATCAAACAGGGTCGACATCCGGTCATCGAAAATCAGATGCCATTAGGTGAACAATACGTTCCAAACGATATTTATCTGAGCAATGACGATGTCCAGATCATGATGATCACAGGACCGAATATGTCCGGAAAATCTGCTATTTTACGCCAGACTGCATTGATTTGCCTGATGGCGCAAATCGGATCTTTTATCCCCGCAACTTCAGCAGATATAGGTTTTATAGATAAACTATTCACCCGTGTGGGTGCATCTGATAATATTTCCAGCGGCGAATCTACCTTCATGGTTGAAATGAATGAGACCGCCAATATTCTTAATAATATTTCATCCAGAAGTCTGATCCTTCTGGATGAGATAGGTCGGGGCACAAGCACCTATGATGGTATTTCCATCGCATGGTCATTGGCAGAATATCTCCACGGCAACCCATACGCACAGCCAAAAACCCTGTTTGCAACACACTATCATGAACTGAATGAATTGGAACATAAGTTTGAGCGTATAAAAAATTTCAATGTATCTACCCGAGAAGTTGGTCACAAAGTAATTTTTCTGCGCAAGCTGATCGCAGGTGGAAGCAAACACAGTTTTGGAATACATGTAGCGAAAATGGCCGGCATGCCCAGAGCTTTGATCGAAAGGTCGGAGGAAATCCTGCACCAACTGGAGAAAAAAATTATTGACGACGAAAGATCTGAAAAACAAAGTCCACAGAAAAAACTTAAACAAATGCCTGCGCCCTATCAGCTGAGCATTTTTGAAACAGTCGATCCTTTGGTAGGCGAATTAAAACAAAAAATTCAGGAATTGGATCTGAATTCCATGACACCGATCGAATGTATGCTCAAACTCAATGAGCTGAAAAAGCTGATGGATAAAGATGGGGAATAGTTGAAAATTTGGAAATTTGGAAATTTGCAGCATTTATAAAACTTTTTTAATTGACAAAACTGCCAAAATATCGAACCCATGCGGGTAAACAAGGATTAATGAAATTAAATTTTAGAATAAAAATACCAGATCTGAAATCGTTCATCAGCGTTCTTTGCCTGCCCGTATCGGGGCCTGCCCGTATCGGGGCTTGCCCGTATCGGGGCTTACCCGTATCGGGGCTTACCCGTATCGGGGCCTGCCCGTATCGGGGCCTGCCTGTATGGGTTTATAAATCATTCTTCTCTTTCTGTCCAGGTTGATGATAATTGAGATTCCCTGAATATCAGTTAAGCCATTGCGGATAACATAATATTGTACCAAACATCTTTTTCAAAATGGCGACTATTTCAGGCTTTGAAAGCGTAATAAACTGATATTGACTGAACAAATTTCTCTTTTTTGCATTATAGTAATGCGTTTGGAGTTAAAAACGCTCCTAAGAGCATATTATGATGTCCAATTTGATTTCAAAAATATCGGAAGAAAGGGAAAAACTGAGCATCAGTTATCCATCGAAAAAAAGAGCGATCGGATTTATTGAAGATCTTTATGCAGCTTTATTTCTGTTCCATTACAAAACAGAAGACATCGTCCATTCCATGGGCATGCTGGAAAAGGAATTTGAAATGTTGCTGATCAATGGAAGTGCCGATCATTCAACTGTCAGGAAAGATTTTTTTTCTGCGTTGTTGGACATGTACCAGTTTTCGATGGAGGATGCGGTTGCCATTTATAATTTTGATCCTGCAGCGAAGTCAGTCCAGGATGTTCTAAATTGTTACCCGGGGTTTTTTGCTTTGGCTATTCACAGGATAGCACACATTTGCTGGAATCTCGGTTTGCATTCGGTAGCAAGAATTTTTTCAGAACATGTTCACGGCAAAACAGGAATAGATATCCATCCGGGCGCTCAAATAGGCAGAAGGTTGGCTATTGACCATGGAACCGGTATCGTGATCGGAGAAACCTGTATCATAGGGGATGATGTAAAAATCTTTCAGGGAGTTACACTTGGAGCGCTCAGTGTGGGAAAAATAAACGAAGATACCAAAAGGCATCCTACGATTGAGAACCGTGTGATCATCTATGCGAATGCCACCATCCTGGGTGGGCAAACAGTGATAGGAGAAAATTCAGTGATCGGTGGTAACGTTTGGCTGGTTACAAGCATAGAAAAGAATTCCACAGTTTTTAACGAATCCAAGATAAAAATCAAAAGCCATGAAAAAATCCACGATTACCTTGATTTTGTAATCTGAAATTAAATAATTTAATAATTTATATATATCTGGTTGTTATGGAATAATTATGATTGAAAACATAAAAACGCAAAATAT
>DDTL01000020.1 GCA_002344345.1 Saprospiraceae bacterium UBA2365 | reverse complement strand
GTATAAATCATTAGCTAATAGACTTAAGACTAAAAGACTATTGAGCTAAACAAAAAGACTATTGAGCTAAACAATTACAAAATATGTATAAGATTATCAGGATAATCAGGGGAAATAAACTGCCCTATTCTAATTATCTGTTTCATTTTGGCATTTTTAAAAAATTGCTTTAACTTTATATTTTTAACCATTCCGGAAAAGTTTTGGAATGCAAAAAATATTGTGTGTTTAGCTGAATGACGATCTGAATACACATGGTTTTTCGATTCAATTGCAGATTTTTTGAAGTATTAAAAGTAGTAAATCAATATCTGCAAATTCTGAGATCGGGCATTTTTTTCCATTCCGGGAATTCAATCCAAACCAATGAAGACCTTTCATTTATTCAGATTTTTACCCTATTTATTGTTGGGATTATGCTGGACATCCTGTGAAGAAACTTGTCCTAACGGTTACTATGGCGAAAACTGCGAAGAAAAGGAATACGATAAATTCATCAGCGATTACACCGGAATGATCAATTGCGGAGCCGGAAACCAATTAACTGAACTGAGCATCGTACCTGAACCGCAAAAACCACCATTCGATGTCATCATCGACATGGAAAATTCCTCCTCTCTGAGCGGATTCAGGCTGAAAGCACATATTTTGAAGGATACCATTTATATCGGTGATCAGGAATTGAAAATCCAACAGGGAAGCGATTCGGTAAAATATACTTTTTTCGCTTCAAGAGGAACCTTGACCAACGACACAACCCTGACACTACAAATGATTTTTTCCACCGGGCTGTACCCTGATCTCAAACTTAGTTGTAATTACAATCTGGTAAAAAACTGAATTTTATTAATTAGTCTTTGCAAGAAAAAGCCAAATAATGCTTTAGGCTTGTTTTTGAAACAGTCATTTACAATGAGTAAACTCCTTATTTTCAAAAACTCATGCCTGTGCGATTCCGGCAGAAAGGTCGCAAGCTTTGTCCTTGACGTTTTCTTATCAAAGGCAAAAAACCAGTGGTTTTCCTGCAGATACTAATTAAGGATCTGATTATTTAACCCTTTATTTTATTTGTCACAAATTCAGCATCACCAGGCTCGATCTATGGACGTTCGCCATGTTTTAACATAAATAATAGTGCACTTTTGGCTGGTTTTAAGCAGAAGGGATTTTTAGGACCAGGTTCAAGTATTGATCCTTATCTTATATGAGCGATTAGAAGACTGTTAGACTTTTAAGCCAAATAAATAACCCAAAATTGTCCTTTCAGATCTTTTCCCGTTATTGTAGCACCACTTTCTTTAAAATACTTGTTCTGTCTTTGTTATTGACCACTTTCAGCAAATAAACCCCGGCAGGATACCGGCTGATATCCATATGCATTCCGGTTCCTTCAAATGGGATCTCATCAAGTGTTTTTCCTTGCAGATCATTGAGACTGACGACATAATTTCCTTCTTCCAATCCTGCCAATGATATCCATCCGTTGGTTGGATTCGGAGCCAATTCGACTGTCCAGTCATTTGCAGGCAATACTTTTTCATCCCGGACAGAGAAATAATCTCCATTGGCAAAAGCGTATTGTCCAAAAAGCAGGCTATCCACGATAAATGAGCCTTTTTTGTCTCCCGGAATAAAAATACTTTTGCTGGCATAAGGATATTCCACCCAATCCTGACTGGCATCCGGCCTGTATAATAATATGATATCATTTTCGGTGAAATAAACCAATTCGTAATCCAGGAAAGTACTGTCAAGTCCAAGATAACTAAACCGGGCAGTTATACGATCTTCAGGTTTTTTTGCTCCGGCAATATTCCAGTAATGACTTGTAGACATTTTCAGATCAAGATCTTCTCTCAAAACCGGATCAGGCGCTCCCCAAACATGTTCTGCCATCAACAAAAGTGAGTCTTGCAGATGCTCAACTTTAAAGTCAAACTTTGCATTCTCATATTTGTAACTTCCTGTGTTTTTGATCACACCACTACTTGATATCTGTCCGTTGTTAAGGAAGTTGTTCTCGTTCAAAAATTGCATTACAGGGTAAAAATCCAATGTCAGGTCAACCTCACAGTATTGTCCCGACAATTCCACCATCCTGTGATGTTTGTTCCAGTTCTCATCAAAAAAAGTGACACTCATAGGCACATTTTTGTGGAATTGTGGCGCATGGAACAATTTCTGTTGGACATATAGCCTGACCTGAAACTGATCATTTTCAGGAATGATCTTCACAGAATCTATTTGAAAAGCCGACAGGCCTGCATTATAAATCCATGCATCAAAAAAAGCTGTCATGTCTTTTCCTGTAGCGATTTTGATCTGTTCTTTGAATTGTGATGCATTGAGATGGCTGTAGGCATACTCAGACAAAATAGATCGAAGTGCAATTCTATACAAGGAGTCTCCCAGATAACTGTGCAGATTATGCATCACAGCAGCACCCTTATTATAAGTAGTTGTACCATAAGTATATTCCTTGGGCATACCAGACAAAGGTCGGTAACCTTTATCGCTTCGATGTGCTGTTTCTATCACATAATACTGATTGTCAGTCACAACTTTATTAAAAGCTTCTTCACCTAAAAATTCTTTTACAAATAAATGATAGCCATATTCTGCATTCCCTTCCTTGATCCACATATCAGCAGAGGTGGTCAATGTCGTGATATCACCCCACCAATGATGCGCCAGTTCGTGCGACATCAACCGCATGTTGTCATCAGGATCACCATTCAGTCCGACAGAGGCCGGATACGAAACCAGGGTAGGATGTTCCATCGCGCCGCGATAGGTGATGACATAGCCGACACGATTCCATTGATAAGGACCATACCAATATTCGAAGGCATCGATGGCTTCAGACATATAAGCCATGCTGCTCATGAATTTGGAAAGGTCCTGCGGTTTGGCAACGATCTCAATCGGAATTTCCTTTTCAATTCCCTGGTGAAACAAAGTTGCGATCGAGTAATTGGAAATTGCTACGGCTGAAAGATAGGTAGGTATTTGTTTGTCCATGTGAAAATGATATAATCTTTTACCATCTTCCAGTGTATCGGTCGAAATATGATCTCCTACTCCGTATCCTACAAGGCCGCCAGTAGTGGTAATAAAGTAATCATAGGTGGATCGTTCAATGAAATTATCAAAACAAGGATACCAGCCTCTTCCGAAATTATGTGGGAAAGATGTGATCCCGATCCCGAGATTGTATGCATATCCATCCTGAAAATCAAAACCTCCAAAACCGGAAGGATCGAGCGTCGGTTTACCTCCGTAATATACGACCACATGATTGGTATCCCCTATTTCAAAGGGCGTTTCTGAGTGGACAAACAAAAACGGACTGTTATAATCAAAGCTTGTTGGTATACCGTTCAGATACACAGAATCCACTCTGAAATCCAGCAGGTCAAAAGTGATGCTGGATTGCCCCTCCATTTTGGCAGAAAAAAATATTTCTGTGTGGGCTTCAATCATTTTAGCTCCATAATTGACATCATTGAGATGAATGGCAATATGCAGCAAGTCGAAAGTATCGCTGCGAAAAGCGATGGCTTCGACATATTGCTGTTGCTCAGGTGTTAAAACAATATGGTTGAGGTAGTCATTTTGTTGTTCGTCACCAGGTTGGATGATCTCCTGAGAAAATCCGTTTAATCCTGTCAGAATGAATAATAAAATAAATGATATTTTTTGCATACTGTAAGTTTAAAAGATGATCCAATAAGCTACGAATTGTGCCATAAAACCCAAAATAAACCCTTGTAATAATTCCACGGGTCGGTGAGCCTTCAAAAACAGCCTTGAGGATGCCACCATTCCAGTCAAAATCAGTACAAAAATAATTACCAAAACCATATGAACACTAAAAGCTGTTTCTGTAGTCAGGCTCAGTATTAAAAGCCTGGTTTGCTGATGAAAAAATATAATGACCAAGGCTGCCAAAAGTCCTCCCATACCTGTCATATGCAGGCTGATCTTATTCACCACGTTGATGATAAATGCAATGGCGGTTGACAGCACCGTGCCAAGCATGATATTGACAAGGATCAGCGGAATATCAGGTTCTTTTTTAAAATTGATAAACATCCACATATACAATATGAATACAACGATCATCGGACCGATGCGATCCCTGGTCGTTTCCATTTGAAGACTGGCAATCAATCCGAGCATTTTCATCAAAACAATGGCAATTACCGGAATCAGTACCGTGTTTACAACAAAATAAACTAAAAATATCACCTTTCCTTCCGGTGTAAAATGGGCCAAGAGCATTGGATTCAACAATATGAGGAACCCAAGAATATATATCAACGCAAAAAGCGGATGAAATATAAAAGAAATAATTTTAGACGCGATTCGCCACATAATTCGTCCGATTTCGATATGAATACGAAATTAGTAAAATTGTTGATTATTGGTCGGTAATGGAAATAAATCAAGTTCAATAAGTCGGTAAAAATGATGAATTGGCTTAAAACTGTAACCAGCATCAGAAACCATTCATCCTGATTGTTAACAGAAATGTCTTTCAATTTCAGTTAATAAAAGAGTTTTGGGATAGCATTCCAATTTGTAGGCTAGTTTTATAAAGAAAAAAAGGCTGCCTTCAGGCAACCTCCAAATTCATTTTTTACCTTAATAAAAATCCTTAAAAGTTATAAATATAACCAACAGCGAATTTTTGATAGAATACATTCACTTCCTCCATGGAAGGATAAATAACCGGCGCTTTGGGTGTTTTTCCTGCCAGGTTAAAAGCATAGGAAATATTTAAACCAGCAATGGCAAATCCCACTTCTGCATTGGCTCCTAAACCAAATCTTTTTGCCCCAAAGGTTGTCACATCACCAAGGGTAATGTCCGGTTCAGAAAATTTAGAAACGCCAAGCGCTAATGCTGCATAAGGTTTAAATTTACCTTTTAAAGGTGTGTACCAAGCTTTGGCATTATAGCCTTGCAATCCAAGAACTTTAATGTCCAAAAATTCATCTCCAATGGCCAATGTATAGGCGGAATTATACTCAAACCCTACGCGCAGGTTGTCATTGAGCTTATACCCCGCAAATAGATTGTAAGTAAATCCGCCGTTTGCATAATCTTTAAAGGCTCCAACTGGCGCTGCGTAACCAAAATTGGCTCCGGCGAACAATTTGTCCATGGAAAATTGCGCTTTGGCAGAGGAAAAAGCAAACAAAATGATCAGTAGAACTGTGAAAATTTTCTTCATTTTAGTAGTTTTTAGTTTTCAAAAAAAAATCAATCAAAAATAAAAAAGTTATGTTCAATCCCCTATGAATTTGGCATTTATTTTAACTACCAATAAATACGGTAATTTTAAGGAAAACATTCATGACAAAGAGTTTTATTGAATGGCGTAATGATGGCGTAATATTGGATTTCGACAACAAGTAAATTAATATTAGTATTGGTTGCCAAGTAAGTCAATAAATGTTGACCCGGAGTTCTGACTGATTTATTATAATTAAAATTAAACAGCCTATGAAACAAAACTCTTATCCAATTTTTGCAGCATTCATATTTTTACTTTTTCCGTTGATCGGGTTCAGCCAGGTTAAAGACACAGTCTTGATTGATTTTGGTGATAATTTTTCGCCCTTGCCCTGGAACAATATCAGTGACCCGATTTCAGGTGCCATAGTCGATCTGAACAACCAAAAACAAAAGGCTACCGGATACAGTATTGAAGTTGTTGATCCTTTCAACAACATCAATAGAAATGGAATGACTGCAACAGATCCATCCATAGACATGCCGTCATCAGCTACCGGCGACAGTTTTTTTGGCAATGTGGCAGATTTTGGCGGCCAAACTCAACCCACAGGTGGTGTACTCTTCAAAAATCTCAACCCTGAAACAGACTATTATTTTGAGATTTTTGGTTCAAGGGAAGCAACCGATTACCGAGAGACTAAGTTTGTTGCTACAGGATCCAATATAGATTCATTCTTTATCAATTCAGCTTCAAATGTTTCAGAACTGGCTATTTTTACCATCAAACCAACTATTAATGGTCAAATAACCATCTTAGTTTCACCCGGCCCAAACAACAATAATGCTTCAAAGTTTTTCTATATGGGAGCGATCCGAATGAGTTACCCTGAACAGGACGTACCTCCGGTTGTAGCAGTCAGAGACAGCATTCTCATCGATTTCGGAGACAACCTGAGCGGAAGTCCATGGATAGACATCATTGATCCGGTTGGTGCGGTAGTTGAAAATCTGCTTACCAATACAGGTAAACAAACCGGCTACAAACTAGCCGTAACCGATGCTTTCAACAATATCAACCGGGCAGGAACACTCAGCTCTGACCCGTCTACCGGTTTTCCGCCGACTGCTTCGGCAGACTCATTTTTTGGAAATGTGGCTGATTTCGGAGGACAATAACAACCTACAGGCGCAATTAGTTTATACCATTTAAATCCTCTGATCACATACAATTTCAGCATATTTGCATCCAGAGAAGCTACGGACAACAGGGAAACAAAATATTTGTTTGAAGGATCAGGCATAGATTCAGTTTTCCTGAATGCTTCCTCCAACAAGGATAAAGTTGCCAATATTAACATGAAACCCAACGCATCAGGTGATATCATCATGACAGTTTCACCCGGTCCAAACAATAACAATGCTTCAGGATTTTACTATTTTGGTGGAATGATCATCAGTTATGAAGATAAACCTCTACCCTCACCATTTGATACCATTTCTTTGGATTTTGGCACACTGTTGTCTCCTGGTCCATGGATCAACGTTGAAAATTTCACCGATGGTGTTATGGAAGACCTGGTAACCGTATCCGGGGTCAATTCAGGCTATGGTTTCAGGATCACGGATGCTTTCAACGGGGTCAATACAGCTGGTACGACAGCTGCCAATCCGGAGCTTGGCATTCCGCCAACTGTCTCAGGAGACAGTTTTTTTGGAAATACAGTGCTTTTTGGGGGTAAAATCGAAGAGACCGGTGGTTTTGAATTGTACAATCTGGATAAAGAAAAGGAATACACCATGTCAATATTTGCTTCCAGGGTAGCGACCGATAACAGGGAAGCAAAATATGAGATTTCAGGCAATAACACCCAGATTTTATATCTGGATGCTTCATCCAATACTGAAAATGTAGTGTTTGCCACACTTAAACCCGATGAAAACGGCATTATTTCTATTACCGCTTCACCGGGACCAAACAACAACAATGCCTCCGGATTTTACTATTTAGGTTCGATGCAGGTATTTTTTAACAGATTTTCAGCCGGTTCAGAAGAAGTCACCGTTCTTAAACCGAATGGTGGAGAATTCTGGCAGGCTGGCAAACAGGTCCCCATAAAATGGACAAGCAGAAACATACCTGAAGTTACGCTGGATTATTCCGTTGACGGTGGAAATGAATGGAAGGAAATCGCAAAAACACCCGGAGCTGCCGGCACATACAACTGGACCGTTCCTGATGATCCGGGTAAGCAGGCATTGATCCGGGTCAGCGGAAATCAAGTCAGCGATCAAAGCGATGAATATTTCGAGATCTCCGGGGAAAGCACTACGTGCAGGATCGTTGTTTTGGGATCATCCACAGCCGAAGGTGCCGGTGCCTCACCAAGAGATAGTTCGTGGGTCAACAGGTATGCTGCCTCTTTGGCCAACAATACGGCTTATGAAGTCATCAATCTGGGCAGAGGCGGTTATACCACATTCCATATTTTACCAACAGGCACTGTGTCTCCGGGTGTTTCAATCGGAGTAGATCAGGAAAGGAATATTACTAAAGCCTTGAGTTATGAGCCTTTCGCGATCATTGTCAACATGCCTTCCAACGATGCAAACAATAATTTTACCCTGGAGCAACAAATGAATAATTTTGATCTGATCTCACAGGCTGCTACCAATGCAGGCGCACAAATATTTATCGCCACCACTCAACCACGGAATTTTACCAATCCTACCCAGATCCAGATCCAAAAACAAGTAAAAGATGCTATTCTGACCAAATATGGTGATCATGCCCTGGATTTTTGGACAGGAATTGCCCAGGAAAATGGTTTCATAAATACTGCCTATGATTCAGGAGACGGCATTCACCTCAATAATGCAGGTCACAGAATTCTTTTTGAACGGGTCAGGGATGCACGGATCGACACGCTGGATTGCTACTTTACAGGAACAAATGATCCAATCAATCAACATATTCAGGACATAAAGATATTCCCTAATCCGAATAACGGAACATTCAACATCCGGTTAGAAAATCCAGGATCTTTAGTGAGTATTGAAGTCATGGATATCGTGGGACGAAAAGTCTTTGACAAAAAAACTTTCGGCAATGAAGGCAGCCTGATTGAAATCAGACTTTCGGATGTAGAAAAGGGCCTTTATTTCTGTGCTGTTTCGGAACAAAGTGGCAATGGACTAAGTCGAAATCTCATTCCGGTTATCATACACCAATAAGACTATTCCAAGGTACTCAGGGGAGGCATTAACAGCCTCCCTTTTTCTTCGCAAATAGGATAATTATATTTTTTATAAACATGATCATTTCATGTTTGTTGAATTTATTTATAATCTAACTGAAAATACCTGTGAACGTACAACAAAGAAAACTTTCCACTGATCAGCAAATTGAATTATTTCAGACGCTGAAAACCCGTTTTCAAAAAAATATGCACCGGCACCCTGATCTTTCCTGGGATATTATACAGGAAAAACTGGAGAAAAACCCGGGAAAAATATGGTCTGTTTATCAAATGGAGATCACCGGGGGAGAACCTGATGTGATGGGTGTTGATCCATCTACGGATGAATATATTTTTGTGGATTGTTCATCTGAGAGCCCAAAAGGTAGACGGAGCCTGTGTTATGACGGAAAAGCGCTGAATGACAGAAAGGAATTCAAACCCGAAAACTCAGTTCTGGACATGGCATCTGAAATGGGAATAGATCTCCTGGATGAGGCGAAATACCGCGAACTTCAGCAATTGGGAAAATTTGATACCAAAACTTCAAGTTGGATCGTCACACCCGGAGAGATCAGGAAACTCGGAGGCGCTTTGTTCATGGAGTACAGGTATGGGGCAGTTTTTGTTTTTCACAACGGAGCATCATCCTATTATGCTGCCAGGGGATTTCGGGGATCAATACGTATTTAAAACGGCAGGTCTGCTTATTTTTCTTTTGCATTATATCTGTTCCTGATGTTCTCTGCTGTTTGTGATCTTCCAAAACCTTTATGTCATTTTTGAACCCTATTGACAAATCCCTCAATAAGGTAGAAATTTGTAATTAATTCAATTATCATTAAGAATACCAAATTGCTTACAAATGAAAAAAATTCTGACCGTTCTGTTTATTTTTACAAGCATTTCCCTGACCAACCAATCTTGTCTGATCGACCCAGTCAAACAAAAATGTGATGGCTGGGAGGCCAATGATTATTTTGAAGAAACCATTGAAGCTTTACAACTTAGAGCTCAGGAATTTCTGACCAACCCTAACAAGACTACTTGTCTGGCTTACAAAAATGCATACCTGGATTATCTTGATGAGCTCAGGGAGTGGAAGGTTTGTTATGATTATCATGGATTAGGAGATGTCTATGAAACTCACCTCGAAGCAACTGAGCAAACCATCAATAACCTTGACTGTGATCAGTTCTGATTCACAATCAGGAATTTCATCGGTTTTCCTGAGCAACGATTAATCAATGCTTTTTGGTTAGAACGGCCAGAAGTTACTGTCATTCCAGATCTCTTCCTTAAGCTGTTCATTGAGATCGTGTAGCATTTTCTGATGGCCGATTTCCCATTTCGCCAGTATATCGTAAAGCTCTTTTTCATTGGGATCAGTAGCCGCATTTGCCCGATCTGAATACAGTTGGACAGCTCTGGTCTCAAAATCAATCGCTGAAGAGATTGCCGCTGCTTCAAAACTTGCTGCATTGATCTCTTTTTTCAGTTGTTCAGTCAGTACTTTCAAAATGACTGCCTCTTCAGGATCTTCTTTGGGTGCATCCGGTTTTAGAAAAGCATAGGTTTTGGTATAATTTGAGTATTGTGAGGTGAGGAATTTTACATGTTCGTCCTCTTCCTCTGCCATCATGCCGAATATTTTCTTTGCTGCCGGGCTGTCTGATTTCTCTGCAACATTTTTATAAAATGCTTTTCCTCTCATCTCCAGGAGTATAGCTTCTTTCAGGATATCTTCCGCTGTTCTTGCCATGGTTCAATATTTATTTTTGCACAAATTTAATCACAAAAGGCTTGAGAAAAAACAGAAAACCCGGATGATTTCCAATTTAGTTTTAAAATAAATTAGAATAATCACCGGGATAATTGAGTTTGAATTTTTTATCAGATCCGCTTGAATTGTTCCAAAACCCAATTCGTTCTTGCTGCTGATTCTCCGGTACTCGGGCAGGTTCCATTGCCTAAAAGTTCGTCTACAATAGTTTGAATCAGTGGTTGCTGAATATGTTGCGGATAGGGGATGATAATTTCTTCCCTGCCATTATCATCAGTTGTTAAAACGATGGTCGGGTCACCAAAGGTTTTGAATTCAATCTGACCATTAGAGCCCACAATTTCCACAATTTCCTTTTCGCTGACCTTTCCTGTTGTAAAGCACCAAAGTCCGTTTCCCACAACTCCGTTTTCAAATAAAAACGAACCGGATACCAGATCTTCTACCTCATATAGTTTGGCCTGATTGGTTGAAAAACCTTCAACTTTTGTGATCTTCCCAAATAAAAAATCCAGAAAATCGAACTGATGTGAAGCCAGATCATAAAAATGACCTCCGCCTGCAATTTCATGAACTATGCGCCAGTTATCGTCAGCCGGAACATTCATCGGGTGGTTTAAACGCTTGTACATTTGTATATTTACGAACCTTACTTCTCCAATCCTACCTTGTTCAATCAATTCCTTGATTTTCAGGAATAACGGCAGCGCCCTCCGATAATATGCAACGAATAAAGGTATCCCGGCATTTTTGCAAACATCGATCATTTCCAGTGCTTCGTCATAGTTGCGCGACATTGGTTTTTCTACAAAAACGGGCTTGCCTGCATTTGCCGCTTTTATGCACAATTCAGCATGTGAGCCCGGAGGTGTGGCAATATATAGGACATTCACTTCAGGATCATTGATCAATTTTTCCGCATTGCTGTACCATTTTTTGATTTGATGCCTTTTTGCATAATCCATTGCCAGTTCAGGATTTCTTCGCATGACAGCTACTACTTCTGAGTTGGTTGCTTTATACATGCCAGGAACACTTTTCACTTCACATACGTTGCCAACACCCAAAACGCCCCATTTAATTGTGTTACTTTCAATTTTCCTCATTTTCAAAATCTAAAATCAAAAAATGCAATAATAATATAGATGTGACTGAACATCAAAGGTATTTACGGGATCATTCCCTATTGCTAATATTCAGCAAATTTGCGATAATTAAAAGCCTGTATGCTTGAATCCCAAAGAAAATGATGATAAAATCCGGTTTTTAACACCGCCTGGCTACCAACACCCGGTAGGAAAAAATAAATTCCTTTTTGATCATATGTCTTGATTCAATTTTGAAACCACACCCTTCGAGCATCCGTTCATATTCACCGAGGTCATACTGATGTGGATGCAATATATCTCCTGGGATCCACCGGAACAGATATTTAAAAAAGGAAAAATTGTGGGCATCAACTCCCAAAACCAGAGTTGCTCCTGTTGCGGATAACTTACTCAGTTTTTTAAAAGAAAAATCGATGTTTTCCACATGATTGATTGCGTTCAGACAAAATACGAAATCAAATAAATGATCTGATTCATATTGTTCCATCATGCTTTCAATAAATGTTGTGCAGGAATAATCCCTTTTATCAAAATGTGGCAGTGCTTTTTCATATTCTCCGATCAAAGGATCAATGGCGATCAAAGGTTTTTTTATTGCTTCATGGACCAAAGCCAGTCCGAATGGTCCACATCCGATATCCAGAACAGCATCTGCTGAAAGCCAGGTATCTTGCACCCCGGTTTTATCAATTAAACGTTCCCAATAGCTTTGTTTCCAGGCGATGTATGCTGATTTTTCACGCGAACGGAGATATTTTTTCCACCACCACAATTCCCACCACTGAGCTATTTTCCATCTGAGCATAGTATTCTCATTTTAACACAAAATAGACAGATTTGGTTAAATATTTTTTTATAATCCTGAATTTATGAAAAACTAAACAGATAACTGACAAAATTATTCTGAATCCCTATCCGAATTATGATATACCACGATTGTCAGGATCGTCTTTTTGAAATACCTGTCAATGCTCAAAATAATAATATTGAGTCTGCTCCGAAAAGTATTGATCGCCACGAATGCGAGAATGGAAACGTATATGTCAATTACATATTGTCAGAATTATAGTATGTTATAAATTATAATATTATATATATGATTTATAAAATTGAAGATATGCCTTTTCGGAGCAGACTCAATTTTCCGGTTTTTAAAAAACAAAAATTTCATCTGTTCAGCAAAATTCCAAATTAACTAACGTATGTTTTTCGGGCAAAATTTGCAACATTAGGCAACACCATTTAAACGGCATTAAGACCCATCATGGAACTTTATTCATCCATTTGCCATTAATTGTCATAAATTGCATTTTAATTGGCCTTAGTCAATGAAGATATTCAAATTAAAATTTGCCTGGTTCTATGGTACAAAGCATACTGCTCAGAATTCTACTTCTTCCCATTTCCCTGATCTACGGATTTTTCTCCATCCTGTACAATGCCTTGTACGACCTGAAAATCCTCGATCCGGTCAGCTTCAACGTACCGGTCATCAATATCGGCAATCTGACAGTTGGTGGTTCGGGCAAGACACCCCATACAGAATACCTCATCCGAATGTTAAAACCTTACCTGGAAGTGGCTGTCCTGAGTCGTGGATATAAACGCAAAACAAAGGGATTTAAAACGGTCGAACTGAATGATACCGTTCTGACAGTTGGCGACGAACCTCTGCTGTACAAGCGCAAATATCCTGATACCGGTGTTTTTGTTGATGAAAGCAGATCTGAGGGAATACCTTATATTCTGATGAAACAGCCCAATACCCAGGTTATCCTATTGGATGATGCCTTTCAGCACCGGGCTGTCAAGCCGGGACAAAATATCCTTCTGACTACTTATGACAAACCTTTTTTTAACGATTTTTTCCTGCCTACCGGCACACTGAGGGAATGGCGGTCTTCTTTCCACAGAGCAGATATCATCATTATTACCAAATGTCCATTCCAACTGAACATCCGTGATAAAGAGATCATGCTCCAAAAACTTAATCTTTTGCCTCATCAGAGGGTTTATTTCAGTTATTACCGCTATTACAGACCTTATTTTATATACAATCCGTCCATCACTACCGATCTGGATGAATCCACGGATGTATTGTTGGTGTCAGGCATCGCTTCTTCTGCTTATTTGGTTCAGTATGTTGGAGATATGGTAAATTCTCTGGAAATCATGGACTTCACCGATCACCATCAGTTTACCACGGACGATTTGATAGCCATCAAAAACAACTTTGACAGCATCAGTTCTTCAAAAAAAATCATACTCACCACTGAAAAAGATGCAACCAGACTAGACATGCATCGTCATTATATTCTTGAAAACAAAATTCCGGTTTATCTCCTGCCCGTGGATATAGACTTTCATTTTGGTGAAAAAAGCCTTTTTGAGGAGGATATCAGGAATTACCTGCTAAATTTTAAAGTGTGATGCGTCGATTGCTTTGGGTATCGTTTTTTCTGTATTTGAACACTGTGCTTATGGCTCAGGAAATACTCTTTGACCGAAATGGTCAAACCATGCCTGCCATTGAACGATTTTCTATTAAATCCGGCCATCAACCAACTTTTCATCAATCGCTTAGAAAGTTTGACCGGGAACAGTTGATCCAATATCTGACCTCTATTCAACATCAGGATTCGACCATGCATCCATTCGATCAGGAAGATCTTGAGTTGACATTGAGCGAACAATACTTTCAATACATGTCGCCTGATAATCCGTCTGTTTCCATGCAAACCAAACATTTCAGGAACGATGGACATAAATGGTTTAAGTATTTTTACCGGACAAAACCCGATTTTCTGGCTATCCGGAATGAAAACTTTTACCTGAAAATCAATCCTGTGATCAGGTTATCCATTGGCAGAGATATGGAAAACGATATAACCACCTTCCACAATACCAGAGGTATCCTGCTTGAAGGCGGACTTGGTAAAAACCTTTATTTTTTCACTTCATTTTATGAAAACCAGAGCAGTTTCCCACAGTACATTGAACAAAGCATTGAGGAAGAAAAAACCATTCAGGGTAACGGATTTTTCAAATCATACAGCAGTACCTTTATCCCGGGAATAACCGGTCATGATTATGCCAATTCACAAGCTTATATCAGTGCAAAACTGCACAATAATATCAGTGCTCAATTCGGTCAAGGCAGGTTTTTTATCGGTCAAGGTATGCGTTCTCTGCTGCTCTCGGACCAGGCTCAAAATTATTTATTCCTCGCCTTCAATACCAATATCTGGAAATTCCATTATCACAATATTTTTGCGGAACTGGCTTCTACGAGCGCCAATGCTGTACCCGGAGATGTGTTGGTTGAGAAAAAATATATGGCTGCGCACTACCTGAGTTACCGGATCACACCACGCCTGGAAGCCGGCTTTTTTGAGTCTGTGATTTTCAGCAGACCCAATCACTTTGAATTGCAGTATCTCAATCCGGTCATTCTATACAGGAGTGTGGAACAATTGGTCGGCAGTCCTGACAATGTGCTTATGGGTCTGGATATCAGTTACTCATTCCTCAAAAAATTCAAACTATACGGTCAATTGATCCTCGATGAATTCAGTATGAGTCATATCCGTGAAAATGATGGCTGGTGGGGAAATAAGTATGGTTTCCAAGCCGGGATCAAAGCCATTGATCTTGCTGGTATCAATCATTTGGATGCTCAACTTGAAGGTAATTTTGTCCGGCCTTTTACCTATAGTCATCAGGATTCAAGTACCAATTACACACATTACCGACAGTTGCTTGCTCATCCGTTGGGTTCCAGTTTTTATGAAAGTATATTCAGTATTAAATACAGACCTTTTCGCAGGATTTTTTTGGAAGGAACTGCGCTTTATGCAAAACATGGAGGTGATTTGAACGGTGAAAACCGGGGAAGCAATGTTTTTCAATCCTCCGGTGACCGTCAATCAGAAACTGGTTATTTTACAGCGGACGGCGATACCCGGAATTTTTTATTGTTAAGACTAAAACTTAAATACCGACTTTACCCGGGTTATTTTGCAGAATTGCATGGATTGTACCGGTCAATTCTGACCCAGTCTACTCAGCAACGGGAAAATACTATTTTTGCAGAAATATCATTAAAAGTCAATTTCAATCAATATGAAACAGACTATTGATCTGCACCCGGAAATATGCACATGATGGTGAAAGATAAAAAATTTAGTCATTAGATTGTGTATCATTTTATTGAATCATTCATCTTTGCAATCGTTTAGGGATGGGATTTAAACCAATTTTACCATTATCCTGAATTTTTTATGGAAAACAAACAGCAGCAAAAAAATCCCGGAGAAGTCAGTTTGAAAGATCTGATTGTAAAATCAACAGAACTTTTTAGCGAATTGATCAGACAAAAGTTGTACATCATCCTTGCCGGCGTGATTTTCATGTTGTTTTTTGGTATCAGAGCTTTTTTGGATAAAGCGGAATACTCTGCAAATCTGACCTTTATGATCGATGAAGATTCCGGCAATCCTTTAGGTTCTCTGAGTGGTGTACTCGGAACTTTCGGTATTACCCAAAGGGGAAAAAACAGCCTTGCGAAACTCATCCATCTTTCAAGATCAAGGAATATAACTGAAAAAGCACTATTCGCTAAAACAGAAATTCACGGTCAAAAAAAGCTGCTTGCCAATCACCTGATCAACTATCTTGACACATTGGATCAGTGGAACAGCAAGCCCTGGTACAATTTTTACAGTTCACGGGATAAAAGCTTGGACAGTTTCCGGTTCAAACATTCCGATCAAAACAATCTCGACAAAACCGCATTGAAAGCGATGAAAAATCTTCATGGTGTCATTGCAGGAAATCCTCAACAGGATCAACCTGGTATGCTCAACGGCACCTATGATGAAGAAACCAGGATTCTTGAACTTACAGTAACTACCCGTGATCCTGAATTATCCATTGCGCTGACGAATCAGATTTTCGATGAACTGAACGGGTTTTATATTGCCAAAATGACTGAAAAACAGTCTGTTACATATAGAATTGTAAAAGAAAAGACGGATTCCATCAAGCATCAGATACAAATGAAGGAAAGTCAGTTAGCCAGAAGAGACGATGCTTCACTCGGGTTGTATTCTCAAACGACAAGACTGGGAAGCGACCGGCTCAGAAAAGATATAACACTCTTGACCATGGCCTTGGGTGAAAGCACCAAAAATCTGGAGATCGCTGATTTTGCGCTTCGGAATACCATGCCTTATGTACAGACCATTGACAGACCCGTACAGCCTTTACCCGCTGTTAAAAAATCATTGTTAAAAAATCTTGTCTTAGGATTCCTGGTAGGTATAGCCCTGTCAGCTTTGATTGTTTTGATGCGGAAATTATACAAGGATGCCACCAGTCAATGAGTCATGCAATGCCATCCTTGTGGTATTATCAGGTATTAGCATGGCAAAAAAGAATAAAATTCACTTATTTTCCCTTAATAAACATCAAAATTGTAATTTTACAGCCCTAAAAAAGCCTGATTGAGGTTTATAACAATTATTGCATAATAATATGAGAATATCCGTTATTGGATCCGGTTACGTTGGTTTAGTTACCGGAACTTGTTTTGCCGAAACCGGAAATGAAGTGATCTGCATGGATGTCGATGAACAAAAAGTGCAGAAAATGAAATCAGGCATCGTGCCCATTTATGAACCCGGACTTGAAGAACTTTTACAAAAGAATATTGAGAAAAAACGCCTGTCTTTCACTACCAACCTAAAGGATGCTGTTCAACATGCCGAGATCGTTTTTTTGGCATTGCCTACTCCTCAGGGAGGTGATGGCGCTGCAGATCTATCTTTTGTTTTAAAGGTTGCATCAGACTTGGCGCCGATGATCGATCACTATATGGTGATCATCAATAAAAGCACTGTTCCTGTAGGGACAGCCGGGAAAGTGACCAACATCCTTTTGGAAAAGGTAGATGCCTCTATGTTCGATGTAGTATCCAATCCGGAATTCCTTAGAGAAGGAAAAGCTGTCGAAGACTTCCTGAGACCTGACAGGGTGGTTGTGGGCACTCGTTCCAAAAGGGCCATTCAACTTTTGGAGCAGTTGTATCAGCCATATCTGAGCGATAATTGTCCTTTGCTCATCATGGATGAAAAAAGTGCTGAATTGACCAAGTACGCAGCCAATTCATTTCTGGCGCTGAAAATCAGTTTTATGAACGAAATAGCTAATCTCTGTGAAATCCTGGGATCTGATGTAGATCAGGTCAGGATTGGGATAGGAGCAGATGCCCGTATCGGCAATATGTTCCTTTATCCGGGTGTCGGCTATGGCGGATCTTGTTTTCCAAAGGATGTAGAAGCCCTTAATAATACTTCTGATTCAAATCATTACGATTTCAAATTGCTCAAAGCGGTGATCGATGTGAATGAAAGGCAAAAGACCGGTTTTGCCCAAAAGATCATTCAATACTTCAATGGCGATCTGAGCGGGAAAAAGATCGCATTGTGGGGACTTGCGTTCAAGCCGGATACAGATGATATCAGGAAAGCGCCGGCGTTGGATATCATGGAGGTATTGCTGGAAAATGGCGCTGAAATCCATGCATTTGATCCTGAAGCAATGGAAAATGTCAAACAGTTATTTGTACGGGACAAAATAAAATTTGGCAAAGATCCATATGAAATTCTGGAAGGTGCAGATGCCCTGGCGATCGTAACAGAATGGGATGTATTCAGGAATGCAGACCTCAATAAGGTAAAATCTTTATTGAATAGACCTGTGATCTTTGATGGAAGGAATATTTACGATATAGAAAAACTTAAAAAATCAGGTTTTTATTACAACAGCATCGGTCGGGAAACCCTGAACTGACATCGTTTTGAAATGAGGAATTTATCAATAATCTGAACATATAAAAAATATTTTAATAATGAAATTACACATGGTAGACCTGATTGGTCAATATAATAAAATCAAGGATGAAATCGATGGTGCAGTATTGGAAACCATTGCCTCATCTGCCTATATCAATGGTCCTCAGGTAAGCAGTTTTTCCAAAAACCTGGCAAATTACCATGGGGTCAGACATGTTATCCCTTGTGCAAATGGAACAGATGCCCTTCAAATCGCCCTGATGGCATTGGATCTCAAGCGTGGTGATGAGATCATTGTGCCAGCTTTTACCTATGTGGCCACTGCTGAAGTGATCGCATTATTGGGATTGACCCCAATTATGGTGGATGTGGATCCTGATCATTTTAACCTGACTGGCGAGTTGTTTGAAAAAGCGATCACACCACGTACCAAAGCCGTTGTGCCTGTTCATCTTTTCGGGCAGGCAGCAGAAATGGAGGATATTATGAAAATAGCTTCTAAATACGATATTTATGTGATCGAAGACAATGCTCAGGCTATCGGCGCAAACTATCAGTTTTCTGATGGTTCAGTAAAAAAAGCGGGAACCATCGGTCACATTGGAACTACTTCTTTTTTCCCGGCTAAAAATCTGGGATGTTTTGGCGATGGAGGAGCGATTTTCACGAATGATGATCAATTGGCTCAGAAAATGAGTATGATCGCCAATCATGGACAAACTGAACGTTATTACCATGGCATGGTGGGTGTGAATTCCCGGTTGGACAGCATTCAGGCAGCCATTCTGGACGTCAAACTGAAATATCTTGATGAATATGCAGCTGCCCGCAATGATGCTGCCTCCATCTATGACGATGCTTTCAGGGAAATTTCCGTGATCCAGACTCCACACCGTAATCCCCAATCCAGCCATGTTTTTCATCAGTATACGATACGGGTAAAGGAAGGTAAAAGAGAAGCTTTGCGAAAATATCTGACAGACGAGAATATTCCACATAATATTTACTATCCGGTGCCATTGTATGAACAGGAAGCCTTCAAACATCTTTCCGGAGCAGTGGAATTCCTTCCTGTGACCGATATGTTATGCAAGGAAGTACTTTCATTACCAATACATACCGAGATGAATCAAGAGATATTGTCCTATATAACCCAAAAGATCAATAACTTTTTTAATTGAGCAATTATGGAAAAAAAATCTTTTTTTGCACATGAAACCGCCGTGGTGGATGATGATTGCAAGATTGGTGCCGGAACAAAAATCTGGCATTTTTCGCACATCATGTCCAGATGTGAGATAGGTGAAAACTGCAATATAGGTCAGAATGTTGTAGTCTCACCGGAAGTTGTGCTGGGTAAAAATGTAAAGATACAAAACAATGTATCGATATACACAGGAGTCATTTGTGACGATGATGTGTTTCTGGGTCCTTCCATGGTATTTACCAATGTCATCAATCCAAGAAGTGCAGTGAACAGACGCGGAGAATATGCGAGGACTCATGTGGGAAAAGGAGCCAGTATCGGTGCGAATGCAACCATTGTTTGCGGAAATGATATCGGGGAATTTGCTTTTATTGGCGCCGGTGCGGTTGTAACAAAATATGTTCCACCATTTGCATTGGTCGTTGGAAATCCTGCCAGGCAAACCGGCTGGATGAGTGAATTTGGTCACAGGCTTCATTTTGATGAAAACGGAGTAGCAATTTGTCCCGAATCCAATGAAAAATACATTTTAAAAGATGGATTCGTTAGTAAGATAACCAATTAAATACCAATATTTTACAATGAAGAATTTCGTTCTGATCGGAGCTGCCGGATTTATTGCACCCAGGCATCTGAAAGCCATAAAACAAACCGAAAACAAGCTGCTTGCTGCCTTGGATCCGTTTGATTCAGTCGGAGTGATGGACAGTTATTTTCCTCAGGCAGATTTTTTTACTGAATTTGAGCGCTTTGACAGGCATATCTACAAACTGAAAAGACAAGGGACCCCAATTGATTTTACTACTGTTTGCTCCCCCAATTATTTGCATGACGCGCATATCAGGTTCGGATTAAGACATGGTACTGATGTGATCTGTGAAAAACCTATAGTATTGAATCCCTGGAATATTGACGGAATTAAAGAAATGGAAGCCGAGACGGGCAAGAGAGTTTACAATATTCTTCAGTTGAGATTGCATGAGAGTGTAATTGAATTGAAAAAGAAAATAGAGGAAGGGCCCAAAAACAAAATTTATGATGTTGATCTTGCCTACCTGACATCCAGAGGAAATTGGTATTATACCAGCTGGAAAGGTAACATTAATAAATCAGGAGGCATCGCAACGAATATAGGGGTTCATTTTTATGATATGCTGCATTATGTTTTTGGAGATGTGAAAAAGAATGTTGTGCATTTACACACTCATGATAGAGCTGCAGGTTACCTGGAACTGGAAAAAGCCCGTGTACGCTGGTTCTTAAGCATCAATGAAGACACTCTTCCAAAAGAAGTTCAGGAAAAAGGGCTGAGAACTTACCGGTCAATAACCATTGGTGATGAAGAATTTGAGTTCAGTGGTGGATTTACCGAGCTTCATACAAGAAGTTATGAAGAAATTCTGAAAGGAAATGGTTTTGGAATAGAAGTTGCAAAGACAGCTATTCAGATCGTACATGATATCCGTCATCAGGACCCTGTCGGACTTGTAGGAGATTATCATCCCCTGGCAGGATTACCATTGGTTAAACATCCATTCGTCAATTAGAAAGGCGTTTGAATGCCAGAATTTATTATTTCTTGCCGGGACATGACATGTATAAAATATCAAATTTAATTCAATGAAATAACATGCTGGAAAACAATTCAATTTTGGTTACAGGAGGAGCAGGGTTCATTGGGTCCAACCTGGTTGAAGCCCTGTTAAATATACCTGACGTATCCATGGTAAGGGTATTGGATAACCTGTCAACAGGATTTTATAAAAATATTGAAACGTTTACAGGGAATCCCCGCTTTGAATTTATTGAGGGTGATATCCGGGATCTTGAAACCTGTATGAAGGCTTGTGAAGGCATGGATCTGATCAGTCATCAGGCTGCATTGGGTTCGGTTCCCAGATCTATCAAGGATCCGGTCACTTCCACACATGTCAACGTCCTCGGAACTGTCAACGTATTTGAATCAGCCAGACTTTGCAACATCAGAAGAGTCGTCTATGCTGCTTCTTCCTCAACTTATGGGGATAGTAAGAAATTACCAAAAGTGGAACATGAAATAGGTAACCCGCTTTCTCCATATGCCATCACAAAATTGGTCATGGAATATTATGCGCGTGTTTTTGCTGATTTATACGGAACTGAATTCATCGGATTGAGATATTTTAATGTATTCGGCCCCAAACAAGACCCGAATGGCGCCTATGCCGCGGTCATTCCTTTGTTTTTCAAGGCAGCCCTCCTTGGTATAAGTCCTACGATCAATGGTGATGGCAGTTATAGCAGGGATTTTACTTTTGTCGAAAATGCAGTCCATGCAAATTTGCGGGCTTTATTTACTCAAAACGAAGAAGCTGTCAATCAGGTTTACAACATTGCCTGTGGTGACAGAACCAATTTAAATGAATTATGGGAAATGATCTGCAAAACTGTTGGCAAAGAGATAGCGGCTACTCACGGACCGGAAAGATCCGGAGATATACCTCACAGCCTTGCAGATATTTCCAAAGCAAAAAATTTGCTGGATTATAATCCACCTTTCAATGTTTTTGAAGGATTGAAAAAGTCCCATATGTGGTATGAAACAATACTGTAATCATGGGAAAACTGTTATTGCTCATTTTATTCTATTGGGTTATCCTTTTAGAAAACGGGGACCAGTTTTTGGGTACCCTGGTGAATTTGGGCAATGGACTTGAGATCAGGTTGTCACTGATATTCAAGTTGATTTTCCTGGTTTTGAATTTTCTGACATTGATCCATTTTGACCGGAAATTTGGAATTCCGGCTTATTTAATCTGGTTCAGCTCGTTTTTGGCCCTCTCTACAGCCACTGTATTGCTCATCTCTCCAGGCAATTTTTTACAGGCTTTATCTGTTAACCTCCACATCCAGCTGATGTTAAACATCATTCTGTTTGTCAAGTTCAGTAAAGCCAATGAAGGCCAAATGCTTACTTTCATCACTTTTCTCAGAATTTTTGCGGTAATCAACGCTGTTTTGGTGATTTTATCTGGTATTTTCCCTGATTTTGAGCTATTCAACAACATGACCAGTAAAACAGGTATTCAAAGGTCATTCGGGATCATGGGTGATGAGGTGAGTGTATTTCTGACATTCTTTTTATACGAAGCCATCATATCAAAAAAATGGATTAGCACGTCATTATATGCTGTTGCATTGATACTTACAGTTGGTCTGGGAGCAATATTTACTTTTTTAGTATTGATAATCAGTCATTTAATTTTTGTGACACCTAAAACAAAAATTAATGCTTTTTTGCTTACGGGCTCAATACTACTTCTGGCTCCTGTTATTTTTTTTTCATACAAGAATATTTCAAAAACACCTGTATTTCAACGTATTACCAACATTTCCAAACAATCAGACAAAGAATCTTCAGCACTCCGGATGCTTTCCTTACAGGTGGCATGGGATATGATCAGCGAAAAACCGGTTTTAGGTTATGGTTATGGCAATTATGCCGGAGCCGTCCGTGAGAAATACAGACCTAAATTTGTTGAGATAGGGAGGGAACAGTTTTTTGACGGATCAGCTGCAGTTATCCTGGCTTCTTCTTTCAATCCTTATATTCAAATGTTAGCAGAATCGGGTATGGTCGGGTTGATCGCATTTATACTTTTTTTGATTTTCCTTTACAGAGCCACCAAAATACCTGAGTTTGATAAAAACTCAGCTTTTTATACATTTTACAGCGCTGCCAGGATGTGGCTGCTTGTTTTTTTTATCACTACTTTGTCAGCCAGCTGGTTACTTCCTGTTTCGTTTTTATTTTTACTTGTTGTAACTTTGACGGGTGTCTTGTATAAAATTAAAGAACTGAATGGCAGCCAATATAGTTAGGAAACTGTTTAGTCTTTCGCTTTGGAATACTTCAGCGGCAGCCATCAACTTTGTGGCCAATGTACTGATAGCCAGAATTTTAGGAATCGATGTTTTTGGTGAATTTGCTTATCTTAGCTCTCTTGCAGCTTTATTCAGTTTGATATTCATCGTCATTCCACCCAATTATGCGATCATGAGGTATCAGGATGACGAAAAATTCAAGTTCGTTTTTACTTCCTTTTTTATTCTGATTAATGTACTGTTAATTATACCTGTCCTCATTTTTCAACACCTGACTCAAATACCTTTTTGGCTTTTTTATATTTTTGTTTTCTCGACTTCTTTTCAGATTTATATGGATACATGTCTCCAGGCCGAGAACAAATTAAATCATTATTATTTTCTGATTTTTGCGCAGGCTCTTATAAAAATTATATTGTTGGGATTCATGCTTCTCCCTGGATGGATCTCTGATTTTGAAGGACTGATACTGATCATTTCGTTTGCGCAATTTGTCATAGCCATATATTTCATTGTTAACAGGTTAACTGTCTTTGTAGAAAGTCTGAAATATTTTGGGCAGATGTTTCGTACCATCCTGGCGGAAATCAACTCTTTTTATCCGTATTATTTCAATATCAGCCTAAAAAAGCTTGATTCCAATATCATTATCCTGCTTTTCGAACCGCTGGTAAGCAAAGAAGTGCTTGGTGTTTATTCTCTGATCACAAAAGTTTTTCAGTTTATTACCGGACTTGTACGAACAGCAGAATCCCTTTTCCTGTTCAAAAAAAACATACAGAAATACCAGAATTCATTTATTAAAAATGCATTTTTCATCAGTGCTTTTTTGCAGTTTAGCATGATACTGGTGGGTCTGATCTACATGAAAAGCACGGCAGGTAGTTATTATACATTCTGGCTTATCCTACTAAGTTTTCTGATGTATCCTTATGTTTTCTTTATCAAAGCCAGGGCATTTTTTCTGAGTTTATATAAAAACTTTCACATCAACATCAGTTATGCTTTATTCCTCCTACCACCATCTATCTGCTTTATAATCTTTCAATTAACAGATTTAAATTTGGGTTTGAATGAATTGATTCTGATGCTCTTCAGTAGTTCTTTGCTGCAAATGATATACCTTGTTATAATGGAAAAAAGGTTTAAATCATCCTTTGGAAAAGACTGGTGAACAATATTGACTATCTGCCAAAAATTTCTTAACTTTGAAGTTTAATGAAAGATCAACCACTACAAATGAAACTAATATTCATTCTAAATCATTATGCACACAACTCGAGTTCGCACTTTTACCCCATCATACATTTATTGGAAACACTGGCTCAAAAAGGGGTTAAGATAGCCCTCATCATCGAAAAATGCCACGACAGGCCACATGTCAATTCTCCAAATGTCCGAATTTTTCCGGTGAATAAGTTCAGTTGGTTCAGACCATTTTTCCTGGCCCATCTCCTTTTCAAACTGAATAGGGACGGATTTCACCGGGTTTTTACCCGAATAAGCTGGGTCGGTGCAGTTATCAGCATTATTGTTGCATTATTTACAAATCAAAAAACTTATTACTGGCAAAGTACGCAGGGAAGTCATGAACATTATCAGTCACTGACAGCTGGATTGGAAAAATTCATTTTCTGGATTAAATCAGAGCTTCCATTCTGGTTTATAAAAAAATACATCACTCATTTTGTTACAGGTCCGGAATCCATGTTGCAATATTATTTCACGTTTTTGGGTGTAAGCCTCTCAAAAATTATCGTATTGTATAATGATGTGGACACTGGAAGGTTCAAACCTGTGGACGAAACTCAAAAAAAACTATTGAGGAAAAAATGGAATATTCCTGAAAATACTACTTTGTTTTTATTTGTTCACCGATTTTCACCAGTCAGAAAAACCGATTATTATTTTCCTTTCCTGACGGATGAATTTTATAAATGGAATCCAACTGCTGATTGTTCTTTCTTTTTTGCAGGTGGAGGTCCGGAAAAAAAATCGATTGAAACCAGGATGAAAAACGCTGATTATGGGGATAAGATCATATTTTCAGACAATGTTCCGAATGCAGAAATACATGAAATTTATCAGATGTCTGATATTTTTATTCAACCCAGCTGGGCAGAAGGTTTTCCGAGAACCCTGATTGAAGCGATGGCATGTGGGTTACCTGTGGTTGCCACTTCAGCAGGAGGTGTTTTGGACGTATTGGGTCAGAAACAGGAATCATATGTTGTTGATGTAGAAGATCGTTTTGGATTTTTGCAAAGAATTTCCGGATTGTACAACGATCAGCGAATGCTTAAGGAACTTTCTGAGGAAAATTTGAACCAATCTGGAAGATTCACCACATCAGCAGTTGCAGACATGTATATCCATCGTATTTTTGAGGTCGAATGATTAGAGTACTTCACATATCTGCCAATCAATTTCCACCCTTAAATGTGGATCATCACACCAAGAAGATATGGATAGAACTGGCCAAAGATGTTGATGAGTACCATGTATTTGCCCGCTCTGAAAAAAACCGGTTTGAATCTTACAGAGAAGGAAATATTATCCTTCACCTGATTCCTGCTATTGGAAAAAGAGAGAGATCCTTTTTGATCAGTGGATTTTTGTTGTTGTTTTATATTCCCCGATTCAGAATTACGCATTTATTGTCCCAATCCCCGATCAATGGTGGCCTTGCAGCTGTTATTGCTTCAAAATTGTTTGGTTTACCTGTTATGGTGGAAATTCACGGGGACGTGTTTTTTAAGTATTTTCAGAAAAAAACATGGACTGACAGGATTTTGTCCAAACTGGTCAGATACAGCCTCCGAAATGCTACTTTGGTGCGTTCATTAAGTAATGAAATGAGTCGGTTACTCGATTCAGAAGGGATAAAAAACAATGTAGTGGTGATTCCAAACCGGGTAGACCTGAAGCTATTCCACCCTCCTAAATCTGATTTCAGGGCAGGAAAAAGTTTTAAGATAATTAGTGTGGGCAGGTTTGTACCTCAAAAAGGATATAACATTGCCATTGAGGCTGTTCTGGAACTTTCAAAAAAATATCCGGTCGAGTTATATCTTATTGGCGGAGGTGAACTATTTGAAGAACTAACGCTATGTGCTGGTGATAATTCACATATTCACCTGATCGAATGGATGGAACAGAAAGAACTTATTCGTTTTTTACATGCATCAGATTTATACATCCAACCATCTATTCCATTTTTGGGAGAAGCGATGCCCAGAACAATTCTGGAAGCCATGGGAATGGGTTTGCCTGTTATAGCCACAAATATCGCAGCCATTCCGGGTGTTGTGGATCATGGTATAAATGGTTTGCTGATTGAACCAGGGTCCAGGGAGGAACTGGCCAATGCAATTGAAAAATTGTTACTTGATGAAAAACTTCGTTTTTATCTCGGAACCAATGCATTCAATAAAGCATCCTCTCAATACGAATGGAATAATGCATTCAGGATTTATCGCAATGCATTGTATGGCATGTAAATCCATTTATTTATAACATGATGTTTGAGGTATTGGGGTAAAGATTATATTTGCTTATTTAATGTAATAAACACCATTTTCATTGAAGATACTTTTTAGTGTCTTAAAAATTGAATTCGTGTAATATTTGGCAGAACTTTGACGAATTTTAATCTTAGAAATAATGCCACACAGAATATTTACCCCGTAGGATATATATCCATCGGGGTCGAACCCCCATACGGGCCTGCCCGTATGAGCCTGCCCGTATGGGCCTGCCCGCATGGGCCTGCCCGCATGGGTTCTTAAATCTTTTTCCTGTTTTGTTCTGGCTTGTCCAGGTTAGGATTCCCCTTTTTAATGTTACCAAAGATTCAATAAACTCGCAGAAAACACATCAATCAACTATAAAATGAAAATCCTCCGGATTTATACCAAGTTGCCTCCGATGAAAGGCGGGATGGAAAAACACATCAAGTATCTGACAGAATATCAATTGAATATGGGTTATGAGGTAAACTTGTTTTTCAATCATGGTGATAGACTGAGTTCCGGTGATGTTCGGATACTTAAGGCTGTAAAACTATATCGTATCCGGCCACAGTTTTTGGGAATACTGATTTTTTATTTAGCCATTATTTGCTACCTTATGGTAAAACCACGCTACTTTGATATACTCCACATACATGGAGACTGGAATAGTTTCTTGTGGGCTGGTATTTTAAAGAAAATCACCCGGTCAAAAAAAATTATGCTGAGCTTTCACGGATCAACAGAATCCTATGGCAGGGTCAAAAAGTTTTTATTGTCCCAAACAGTTTCCAAAACAAATTTGGTGTTTTGTACAGGTTATAATAGCTTTGAGCTTTTAAAATGGCATCCGGGAGCTGTATTCCAACCGAGTGGTGTTGATGCGGTTTTTTTTGGATCATCTAAATTGACTAAGAATACAAAAACGACAGTCATAACTGTTTCCCGGCTGGAAAAAATTAAAAACCTGGAAACAGTTTTAGAGATTGCTAAAATGCTGCCCGAACTCGATTTTATCATTGCAGGTGAGGGAAGTTGCAGACAAAAACTGGAAAAAACAGTTAAAAAGGAAGGTATCAAAAATGTCGGGATGACAGGACAACTGGATAAATATCAGCTTGCAGATCATTTAAACAGCTCGCACATTTTTTTACTTACGTCTTTTGAAGAAGGGACGCCAACTGCAGCGTTAGAAGCGATGGCTGCCGGTTTAGCTCTCGTGGTTTCCAATGCCGGGGGTATTAAAGCCATTATAGAATCTGGGGTAAATGGTTTCATTATTGATCAACCAACAGATGTTGCGGCATTTACCCGTGCTATAAAAAGTATGATTGCAGACAAATCAGAATTGTCGAAAATACAAGTTGAAAATAAGCAATTAGCTGAAAACTTTCATTGGAAAGTTGTCGGTGAAAGGATAACCCAAAAAATGATCAATGCGTAAATTAAAGATAATGCATATCATCACCGGATTGAACCCCGGAGGTGCAGAAAGGGTAGTTTATGACCTCTGTAAACATCTGGATAAAGTCCGTTTCGATAATATAGTTGTCGTAATGAGCGAAAAAGATTTACTGGTACCTGTTTTTTTGGACAGCAGTATTCAAACCATTTCCTTGAAGATGAAAAAGAACCCGTTTTCTTTTATACGTGGTTTAAAAAAAATAAAGAATGTGATACAATCCGAACAGGTGGATATTCTGCATGCACACATGTATCACGCAATGGTAGCCGGAGTTTGCTTAAAAAAAATGACCATGGGAATTCCACTGGTTTTTACACCCCACAATATCAAAATGGGTACATTTTTAAGGGATGTGACCAGCTTTTTCCTGAGACCATTCAGAGATGTGGATATACTTTTTGCCCCATATCATAAAAAGTTTTTTTTGAAAAAAAAATTTACTGTTATCCCCAATGGTATAGCTTTTATTGAACCTGAACAGATCCCGAAATTTGAAAAGTTCACTTTTTTAATGGTTGGAAGGCTGGAACCGGTAAAGAATCATTTGGCAATTTTTCCAATTGTTCAAAAACTGAAATCTTTACATAACTTCCAGCTTTTAATTGCCGGAACCGGAGAATTGGAGCCATTAATGAGGGAAAAATGCCGAGAATCAGGTTTGGAAGGCGTTGTGCATATTCTTGGTTTTAGGGGAGACATTCAGGAATTATGTTCAAAGTCTCATGTTATGCTCATGCCTTCACTCTGGGAAGGTTTTCCCATCGTTTTACTGGAAGCTGGGTTGTCACGGTTGCCTGTGATCAGCACACAGGTTGGCAGTATCGCTGAACTGATTGATCACAAAACTGGATATACAGGGGAAATTGCTCAGTTTGAACAACTCATGACGCATGTGATGGAAAACTATGATGAAGCAAAATCCAAAGGAGCATTGTTACATGAAAGAATTAAGGATCAGTTCAATATGGAAAAGATCGCTGCCATGCATGAGAAAATGTATGAGGATCAGTTTAATAAGAAAAGTCAGTCTCAAAAAAAAGCAATGCTTTTACAATTGTGATACAGGTTTTGAGTAGAAAAATTATGTTAGAAACTGCGACATACGAAAAACAGAAGCCAGGTTTACCGAAATGTAGCAGAAAAACAACAAACCATTTATATACATATTATAGGCTGATACTCTCCACACTTATCTGATCAAGCCATTAATGGCATCAATCAGGATAAAATATTCAGGAAAATAAACCCATTTATCTAAAAATTCCAATTCATTGTATTTCCCCCATAAACAATAATATTAACCAAGCTTTTTGCGTCTGAAATATCCCCTGATCAGCAGAGTCCAAGATTCAAATAGTTTTATGCTGCCAAAATTTGGTGCATTCCAATTTTATAAAGGATATTTGTAATTTATATTTGATTGATCTGTAATAAACTCTTAATATGTCTTTACCATCTCACGATTATGTCTCGATCATGGCTGGCGGAGTCGGCTCCAGGTTTTGGCCTGTAAGCACTGAGGCTCATCCAAAACAATTCATCGATATACTCGGCACCGGAAAATCTTTGCTCAGAATGACCTTCGAGCGTTTTCTCAAAGTGGTTCCAAAGGAAAATATTTTTGTAGTGACTCATGCACATTACAAAGCTAAAATACTGGAGCAATTACCCGAAATAACAGATATCCAGGTGATCACAGAGCCTACCCGCAACAATACCGGTCCTGCTGTGGCCTATACTGCCTTTAAAATTTTTGAAAAAGACCCTCAAGCCAATATCATCATGACTCCCGCAGATCATGTAATTGAAAAAGAAGATCTATTTGTGGATAAAATCAACACTGCACTTTCTTTTTCACGGCAAAATGAGGTGTTGGTTACCCTTGGCATCCAACCCAACAGACCTGATACCGGTTATGGATATATCCACTTTGACAAAAAAAACGATTTCAGCACAGAAAAAAGACTTCCGCATCAGATTTGTAAAGTTCAGGACTTTCGCGAAAAACCTGATTTGAACACTGCCATCAGATACCTCGAAAGTGGAAATTACCTGTGGAATGCAGGTATTTTCATCTGGAAAGCCTCTACAATTCTCGATGCATTCAGAAAGTTTGACAAAAACACCTATGATTGCCTGAATAAAGGAAAGGGATTATTCAATACAGATAAAGAATCTGATTTTATTAAGGAATATTTTCCTAAAACATCCAATATGTCTGTGGATTATGCCATCATGGAAAAAGCCGACAACATATATACCATTCCGGCGGACATTGCCTGGTCAGACCTTGGTACGTGGAACGCTCTCCATGCTTTTCTACCGAAAGAGGAGGACAATAATGTGGTCTATTCCAACCATAAAATGCTGATGGATTGTAAAAACAACCTGATCAAAACGCCTAAAAATAAACTGGTCGTGGTCAAAGGACTGGAGGATTTTATCATCATTGACGAAGAGGATGTGCTGATGATCTATCCCAAAAGTCTGGAACAGGAAATCAAGCAGGTTCAGCAGGAAGCAAATAAACATCTTCCTGCCAAATAGTTTTATAAACCCGGACCAATTTGCTTATTAGACATGGCCAAATTTCGATAGATTATCAACCAAAAAACACAACATAGAAACATCGCGATCGTTGCCAATACAGCCTGGAATATTTACAATTTCAGGATGAACCTGGTTCATGTCCTGCTTCGCCGCGGCTTTCTGGTCACGATCATTACCCCGGAAGAAAGCAATTATTTTAACCAAACAGAGGAAGGTGTTCGCTTCGTTCCGCTCAAAAAACTCAACAGGAGAAGCACCAATCCCTGGTATGACCTACAACTGATCATAGAACTTTACACAATTTACCGGCAGGTCAAACCGGATCTGGTCCTTCAATATACGGTCAAACCGAATATATTCGGAGGTTTTGCAGCCGGATTACTGGGAATTCCGTCAATAGCAGCAGTTACGGGTCTCGGATATGCCTTTCTGCATAAAGGTGCAGTTCAACAGATCACTAAAATACTATACCGGCTGAGCGGCAAATTCCATAGAAAAATCATTTTTGAAAATCAGGACGATCTGGCGCTGTTCCAGCAGTTGGGGATAATTCAAACAGAAAAGGGCATGGCTGTAAAAGGTTGCGGAGTTGATGCCCGGCACTTTGCACCGATCCATATTCCTGAAGTTAACAAGAACACAGTATTCACTTTTATTGGCAGGTTGTTGTATGACAAGGGAATACGGGAATTTGCCGAAGCGAGCAAAGAAATTCAAAAAAAATATCCTGACACGGAATGTTGGATCATTGGCGATCCTGACCCTGGAAATCCGGCTTCAGTCAAAGACAACGATCTGAAAACCTGGACCGATGAAAAAACGATCATCTATCATGGTCCTAAATCTGACATCCGTGAACTCGTTGGTCTTTCTTCCTGCATCGTTCTTCCCTCATACAGGGAAGGCCTGCCAAAAGTGATCCTTGAAGCCATGTCCATGGCCAAACCGGTGATCACGACCAACACTCCGGGTTGCAGGGAAGCGGTGAACGATGGTGGAAATGGCTTCCTGGCAGCGGCAAAAAGTACAGATTCTTTGGTCAATGCTATGGAGAGATTTATCCTGTTACCCGATGATGATAAAATAAAAATGGGGATGACCGGACGTCAAATGATCCTGGAAATATTTGAGGATCAGATCATTGCCAATCAGTTGGCAGATGTGATCGAACAAGAATCGGCAGAGTATCAATGAAAGTCCAGCTCCATCGGACCGCTTCCCAGATAATCCTTGATGTATTCACCGTTTTTGCAGTATTTTACCAGGTCGTTTTCCACAAAGGCGTGAACTTTGTCTTCAATCGATGCCGGATACAACATGTGCACATTCGGACCTGCATCCAGACTGAAATACACAGGCAGACCGGTCATATTCCTGAAATTCTGTATTTCCTGGATGATCTTAATGGTGTTAGGTTCCATGAGAATGTACGCAGGCGTTGATGTCATCATCATGCCATGCAGAGTCAATGCTTCTTTTTCAACAATCTCACCAAAACGATTGTAATTGCCCTCTTTAAGTGCCTTCAGCAGGAAATGCAGCCTTTTTTTTGCCTGACTGATCCTTGGTTCCCTGAACACATGATTGCTCATGATCTTATGCCCGTCACTGGAAGAAATACTTTTCGCTTCCTTACTGACGATCAATATATCATCTCTGAAACGTCTGAATTTTTCATGTAGGGCAAGTTTAGCCGGAATTGCATAAAAATCAGAGGATTCTTCATAATCAATGGATTCGCCCCAGATAGCTGCTTTCGGATAAATCGATCTGCAAGCGCTTCCACTACCCATTCTGGCTACAAAAGAAGCCTTTCTGAAGAATTCATCCTTGTCTTCCAGAGTGCCAAACAGCTGCTTTTCCATCGAACAAAGACACAAAGCAAGCGCACTCATGCTGGAAGCTGAGGAAGCAATGCCTGAACTGTGGGGAAAGGAATTGTCAGATTTTATGGTCAGATCCAACTGGGTTAAAAAGGGAAAGATCGGCAACAGCGCATCCAGATAGTTTTTTACTCTTTTTGCAAATTCCTGGTTCAATTTTCCTTCAAAGTAAAATGTGGTCTCTACTTTTTCGGAACGCTTTATTTTGGAATGATAACTGATGGTTGTTTGTGTAAATGCCTGGCTCAGGGTAAAACTGATGGAGGGATTCAACGGGATTTGATTGGCATATTTTCCCCAGTATTTGATCAATGCAATATTGGATGGACTTTTCCAACCTACAATTCCTTCATATTCCTTCAGTTTTTCCAGCAATAAAGACGGATCATCGTATCTGTTCATCAGCAATATCTTTTTTCATTAATTGAATCCCTTTTTGGATATTTTTAAAGACTAATAGGTTCAGAATGTATAATATTCTGTTCAGGGTAAACCGTAAATCCTGTCCGTTTTTAAGCTGGAAATCCTCATACCCTGAACAAGCAGAAAAACCATATTTCCTTATGTAAAGTTACTGAAAAAAATCAGAAAAAATGCATTATTTAGTATTTAATTTCGGACTTGCGCCTTCCTTGTAGGAAACATCAAAGTCCTGGAGTACTGCATCCAGTATTCTGTCATCACCTTTGATATAGCCTTTTTTGATGTCATAGTCAAAAGCCTTTCCCAACTGATTCCAATACATTGCCGAGAATACATTTTTTTTCTCCTTTATGATCGAATAAAGACTTCTGTCGAGCTCTCTTTCGATCATTTTAGTTAAAATATAACCCTGCAACCTTGTTTTATTCTTCAATTGATCACTAAAGTTTTTCTCAAGTTGCTGATAGGTTTGTCTGACATACATACGCCTTTTCCACCAACTCATTTCTTTGGTCCGCTGATCCAGTTTTTCCAGGATATTTATGGCGTCTTTGGCATAAGGGTACATCTGAACCGCATACCTTTTATATTTCATATATTTAAGATATTCTTCCCGGGAAGCAAAGGTGCGAAAAGAAGTATAATACACATCTTCCAGTTGAGCCACAATCATGGTATCGCCTTTTTCCACAATAGCAGAAAAGATCTGTCCGTCGATCTCAATGGAGTCAATCACTTGTAAATCTTCTTTTTTCTGAGCGCTCAGTTCAGAAAAAAACAAGGTAAAAAGCAAAATGATGAAAAGGTTCCCGGTCAATTTTCTTTTGTTGAATTTCATTCGTTTGATTTTAAATTACTTTGAAAAAACGCTCCAAAACATATTTCGCAGTAAAATTTCTGCAAAAATGCACTTGTGTAATTGTTTTTCATAAGCATTCAACTCAATTTTTTATGGTATTTACCAAATCAAAACAAGAACGTAAAAAATCTTCGAAAAGTTTATTTTTAACCAAATAGTTGCGCACTTGTTTTTTATTATTTCCAATATGCTATAGATCGTTGATTTTGACAACAGATATTCAGTTAGTTTTTAACATTTTCCGGTTTAAGTCCATACCTTTGTATTTCTTTTCACTAAAAAAATATAATATGGCAAACAGAATATCAGATTATGTAAAACCCGGAGTAGCGACGGGCAAAGATGTACAAAACATCTTTAAAATGGCTAAGGAAAACGAATTTGCATTGCCTGCAGTGAATGTGATCGGTTCTCATTCAACCAATGCGGTGTTGGAGGCAGCAAAAAAAGCAAATTCTCCTGTCATAATTCAGTATTCCAATGGTGGCGCTGTATTCAATGCGGGTAAGGCTGTTACTACTGAAAACCAGACTGCTGCGATACAAGGTGCAATTGCTGGCGCAAAACACATCCACCATATGGCACCGTTTTATGGCATTCCCGTCATTTTGCATACAGACCATGCTGCAAAAAAATTACTCCCATGGATCGAGGGTTTAATCGAAGCAGGAGAAAGGCATTTTGACCAATATGGAATTCCGCTTTTCAGCTCACACATGCTTGACCTTTCCGAAGAACCGATCAAAGAAAATCTTGAGATCAGCGCCAAATTCCTCGAAAGAATGGCGAAAATCGGTATGACGCTGGAAATAGAACTGGGAGTGACCGGAGGAGAAGAAGACGGTGTGGACAATTCAGGAGTGGATAACAGCTTGCTGTACACTCAACCTGAAGAAGTGGCCTATGCTTATGAAATCCTGAGCGGAATTTCAGAGAACTTCACCATCGCTGCTTCATTTGGCAATGTCCACGGTGTATATAAGCCTGGTAATGTCAAGCTGACTCCCAAAATTTTGTTGAACTCCCAAAATTTCATTCAGCAAAAACATAACACTGCTGATAAACCTGTCAACTTCGTATTCCATGGCGGTTCAGGTTCTTCGAGAGAGGAGATCAGGGAAGCGATCAGCTATGGTGTCATCAAAATGAACATCGATACGGACACACAGTGGGCATTCTGGGATGGCATCAGGAAATACAATGCAGAATTCGGACCATACCTCCAGGGGCAGATCGGTAATCCGGACGGAGACGACAAACCCAATAAAAAGTACTATGATCCAAGAGCATGGGTCAGAAAAGGAGAAACTTCAATGGTCGATCGTTTGCAAATCGCATTCGAAGATTTGAATTGTCTCGACAGATATTGATCAATTATTTCAAAAAAATAGTGTTGCCACAGGTAATTCCGTGGCAACATTTTTGTTTTCTGGAACTCCTTTTTATGAACCGGAAACCAGGATAGTTGTTAACCTATAAAGTTGAGACAACCTGAATCACAGGTTAATTATGAATTAAATACGCTTTTATCAGAATGTTTCCCGAGTATGATGTAATAGTGGTTGGCGCAGGACACGCCGGAGCCGAAGCTGCAGTTGCCGCAGCCAACATGGGATCAAAAGTATTGCTCATTACCATGAATATGGGTAATATGGTCGAACAGTCCTGTAATCCGGCGATGGGTGGAGTAGCCAAAGGTCAGATTGTCAGAGAGATCGATGCAATGGGAGGTTATTCAGGAATCGTTACGGATCATACCATGATCCAGTTCCGCCTGCTCAATAAATCCAAAGGCCCTGCCATGTGGAGTCCGCGAGCTCAGAGTGACCGGATGGCCTTTTCCCGCAAATGGAGAATGATGCTTGAAGCTCATTCCAATATTGACTTCTGGCAGGAAATGGTTGTGGGATTGGTTGTAAAAGATGGTTCAGCAAAAGGGGTTTGCACCCAACTGGGTCTCGAAATTCCGGGTAAAAGTGTTGTTTTGACCAATGGTACTTTTCTCAACGGAGTCATCCATATTGGCGAAAAACAGTTCGGCGGAGGTCGAATTGGAGAAAAAGCAGCTTTCGGACTTACCCAACAGCTCATCGAATTGGGTTTCGAAGCCGGGCGAATGAAAACAGGAACTCCTCCAAGGCTAGATGGCAGAACCCTCGATTACGATAGAATGGAGATTCAGCAGGGTGATGAAAACCCCGGGAAATTTTCCTTTACGGATACTCCCAAACTTGAAAACCAAATCCCTTGTCACATCACTTATACCAGTCTGGATGTCCATGATACACTCAGAACGGGTTTTGCCCGTTCTCCCTTATTTAATGGCAGAATACGTGGTACTGGTCCGCGCTACTGTCCTTCCATAGAAGATAAAATAGACCGTTTTTCTGATAAAGACAGGCACCAGCTTTTTGTAGAACCTGAGGGAAGAAACACACATGAGGTATATGTCAACGGTTTTTCATCTTCGTTACCGGAAGATGTTCAGTACAAAGCGCTCAAACAAATTCCCGGATTTGAAAACGCGAAAATGTTCAGACCCGGTTATGCCATCGAGTATGATTATTTTCCACCAACCCAACTCAAGACAACACTCGAAACAAAACTGATACGCAATCTGTTTTTTGCCGGGCAGATCAATGGTACAACGGGATACGAAGAAGCTGGCGGACAAGGTGTTGTGGCAGGGATCAATGCCCATTTGAGCATCCATGAAAAAGAACCTTTTGTATTGCAGCGTTCTGATGCCTATATCGGAGTTTTGATTGATGACCTCTGCAATAAAGGTACGATTGAGCCTTACAGAATGTTTACATCAAGGGCCGAATTCAGGATTTTGCTCAGGCAGGACAATGCAGATTTGCGTTTGACGCCGAGGGTGTATGAATTGGGGATGTCAGGATTGGAGGAACGAATGGAAAAGATCAGGAAGAAACTGGATGCAGAACAAAAGATCAACACTTATGTCAGAGAGTTCAGTGTGGAACCAAATGACATCAATCCCTACCTTGAAAAAATAGAATCAGCGCTATTGACTCAAAAAATGAAACTCGACAAGATTTTATTGAGACCTCATGTGGATTTAAAAGATTTGAGGGTTCAACTTCCCGGGGTAAATGAATTTCTTAACGGATTTCCTGATGAGATGGTGGATTATGCAGAGATCAAGTTGAAATATGACGGGTACATCAAAAAGGAGGAAGAAATGGTGGATAAACTCAGCCGATTTGAAAATATAAAGTTAAATCCTGATTTTGACTATCACCGATTACAGTCATTGTCCAATGAAGCAAGAGAAAAGTTAAGCAAAGTAAAACCTGTAACAATTGGACAAGCAAGCAGGATCAGCGGTGTTTCTCCTTCGGATATTTCTGTTTTGCTGGTACATCTGGGCCGTTAGACATGAATTCGGAAAAGATTTATTTTAGTCTGATTTCAATGCCCCTTAAATATTCATTTGAACATAGCTCAGCTTCATTTTCTTTAAGCCAATTCAAAAGTTCGGGTTTGTTTTTACAATTTTCGGGATGCTCCAGGCATTCAATGGATTGCCTGAAAAAATCCGCCATATATTGAGGATCAATGAAAGAAAAACGAATCAGCTTATCATTTTCCTTTTTCCATCGCAATGGCCTTAGAAAATTAATAAATCTGATAAAAGAGACCGGTTTTAATTGATATCCTTCTATTGAACTTGCCTGATTGGTAGGACCTAAGTTTTTCGCAGATATTTCAATTGTTCTGGTCCATTTTTCTTGAAGAAAAGGTGAAAAAACACCGGATTTTTGAGCAAAACTAGTAGCGTAAGAGGTACAGCCGGCCCCTTCCAAACTAAGAGGATCTGTAAAAAATCCATAGATCAGATTTTCGGTACCGTTTTGCCTGAACCCTTCATAGTGATTCCTGATGATTTCACATTGTTCCTGACTGATATTCATGCGTATAAAACCGGCTTGTATTTTGGGTTGCTGAATAATATCATCGAGATACTTTTGAACAAATTCAGTGCTTTGAATGTGTCCATCAAGGTAATTATAGGTCATAATCGAAAGACCTGCACCTCCCAATAACAAATAAAGTCCTCTGTAATTTTCATTTCCGGAAAATCCCGACCAGAAGTCGACTTCTTCAGCTTCTGTGGAGCATTTAACCCTGACAATACCATGTCCCATGGCAGATCGTTCTCTTCCGGATAGTTTTTTTGCAAAAGTTTTCTGTGCATAAGACCGTAAATATCCGAGGGTGAGTATTGTCGGATTTTTCCAATTCAATGCTGGATCAGGCGGAACAACCATAACTTCTATCTTTCCCTGACCTTCTAATCTTAATGGAAAATAATTGAAATTAAAAAAAATCAAAATATATACAATGAATCCCGCCTTCATAACTACAAGTTTTATGGCATTTTCAGAAATGTGAAAATATTTCATTTTCTTTTAAATACAAAACAATATTAATTTTATGTGAAGGTTTTTCAGCTCAATTCTCCAGATAGCAGATCTGAATATTAGAATTAATATAAGTTAGGTCCCCTTCATCCACTCAACATCAGATGGAGGCACTTGACCGTTTCAAAACAGTATTTCGCCATCATTCCAAAAGGTTCCCTGATTATACATCATATTTTTGTTATGCGACTTCAGATTTATTCCTGATTCTGAATAAATCTTGAATACAAGTTAAAGTAACATTGAAAAAAATTTGATCATGAAAAAACTGATTTTCCTTTCGATTATCGTATTCTTTACCTTAAATACATTTGCCCAGGTCGGGATCAATGAAACAGGCGCCTCACCGCACAATTCCGCTATTCTGGATGTGAGCAGTACCACCAGGGGATTGCTCATCCCGAGAATGACCGAAGCTGAAATGAATGCCATTGTTGCCCCGGCAGATGGACTAATGATCTTTAATACCACAGACAATTGTTTTTATTTCCGTATCACTTCAGGCTGGAAAAAACTGATCAGTGAGACCAATAATCATAGGATTTCTGATATCGATGGAGATAGTTATCTTTCATTCCGCCAGCCTTCAACGGACGATGACACCTTGCGTATTTTTTTTAACGGTATTGAAAAATACAAAATATCTGCTTCCACTATTGAGCCGGTCAATAATGGAAGTTCCGTCTATATTGGCAAATATACCGGGAAAAACGATAATGGTAATGAAAACGCAAATACAGCGATCGGGTATAACTCGATGGCAAAAGTGGTTTCCGGAAATCAGAATACAGCACTTGGTTATAGTTCCCTTGAGGACCTGAAAACAGGGATGCTCAATACGGGCATTGGTGGCATTGCTATGAAATCCAACAGGGCAAAAAACAGAAATACAGCCGTAGGTTATGGTGCCATGATGTTTGCTGACAGCAATTCCGTGGCCTTTGACGCTTACAATACAGCCATAGGAACTCATGCGCTCCGTGGGAGTTTTAATCCTGCAAATAATACCGGTATTTACAACACTGCAGTGGGAGGCAGGGCTATGAATGAAAACACCTCAGGCTCACGCAACAGTGCCCTTGGATATCATGCATTGTACTCCAATACCACTGGTAATTCAAATATCGCAGTAGGGATCATGGCCTTGTATTCAAATACGGAAAGAAGCAACCTGGTAGCGATCGGGGACAGCGCTTTGTATAACAATGGTATAGGTGCAACGCTTTCTGGCCATTCTTCGGGAAATACTGCCATTGGGTCGAAATCGCTCTATGCCAATACCACAGGAAGCTATAACTGTGCTGTAGGATTGAAGTCCTTGAACTCAAATACTACCGGATATGAAAATACTGCATCCGGATGGAATTCTTTAAATAAAAATACTGAGGGCAAGTTCAATACGGCTTATGGTTCAAGAACGCTCTTCAATAATACCTCCGGCAACTACAATGTTGCAATAGGTACGGTAACCATGTATGCAAATATTTCCGGATCGGGCAACAGCGCACTTGGACATAGTGCGCTCAATTCAAATGAAATTGGCTTCAACAATACTGCGATCGGGTCCGAAGCACTGTATAAAAATACAGGTAACTTAAATTCAGCACTTGGTAACCGAGCCGGATTTGAAATTACCACCGGTACCAACAATATTGTCTTAGGTCATCATGCAGGTAAGAATATTACCACCGGAAACTACAACATTGTAGTGGGTGATAATGTAGAAACGCCTTCAGCAACAGGAAGTTATCAAATGATTATCGGAGATTCTCTGCTTCTTTACGGCGATATCTTAAATAAGCGCATTGGTATTGGAACCACAACTCCCAAAGCCATTCTGCATGCAAATGGCATCGGAACAGGAGGTGGCAATGTGCTTTTCACCGGTCAAAGGAAAATTTCCGGAGCAGGCGATCCACCGGCTTCCGGGGCAGGTACCAGGCTGATGTGGTATCCCGATTATGCTGCATTTCGAGTGGGGCAGGTTGAGGGAACCCAATGGGATAAAACAAACATAGGTACCCATTCTATGGCTGTGGGTCTTAATACAAAAGCTTCAGCAACATCCTGTGTGGCAATGGGCTATAGTACAACTGCATCGAACGATTTTGCTACTGCACTGGGTGTAAATACCAATGCAACAGGTAACTCTTCAACTGCAATTGGCTCATATACGACTGCTCCGTCATTCGCTGAAACGGTGATCGGACAGTATAATACAGTTTATACCCCAACAGGGATAAACGTCTGGAATGCAGGAGATCGATTGTTTGTTGTAGCCAACGGAACTGACCACACTGCGAGAAGCAATGCTTTGACCATTTTGAAAAACGGCAACACGGGTATCGCCACGGCCACGCCCAATGAAAAACTGGAAGTGGCTGGAAATATCCATCTTTCAGGAGCTGACAGGACGATTTTCAACAGAAGCAACAATTATCTGGCATTTGGAACGAATAATTCAGAGAGAGCCCGATTCACCAACACAGGAAACTTTGGAATTGGTTTGATTGCTCCCAATGAAAGACTGGAAGTCGCAGGTAATATTCATGTATCCGGTGCCGATAGGACGATATACAACCGTTCCAATAACTACCTGGCTTTTGGAACCAACAACACGGAAAGGATTAGGATCACGAATACCGGTAATGTCGGCATCGGAACAACGCCTAATACCAATGCACTTCTCCACATCAATGGTATCGGAACAAGCGAAGGCAATGTACTGTTTGCGGGATCTTACAAAACAACCCCTGGTGAACCGGCTACCACGGGTGCAGGTACCAGGTTGATGTGGTATCCAGACAAGGCTGCTTTCAGAGTTGGTAGTGTTAGTGGCACACAATGGAACAAAACAAATATTGGTAATTATTCTGTTGCATTGGGACAAGATCCAACAGCGGAAGGAGCTAATTCAATTGCAGTTGGACAAGGTGTGTTTGCGGAAGGAGCAAATTCAGTTGCAATAGGGCAGAATTCCTCAGCATATGCTGAAAAATCAATTGCAATAGGAGAACTTATCACAGCCAATGGAATAAATTCTGTCGGACTGGGAAGAGATAACTGGCTTAATGGATTAAATGCCACTGCTTTGGGGGCAAGTAATTCAGCAAATGGTGATTATTCAACGGTCATGGGAAATTTAAATGGCGCTTCAGGGAAAAACTCACTTGCCACAGGATTAAATAATGATGCTCCTTCATTTGTTGAATCCGTTTTTGGAGCATACTCCACTTCATACACTCCTGGTAGTCCAATCGCATGGGATACGGATGACCGGCTATTTGTGATAGGAAACGGCACCAGCACTTCCAACCGAAAAAATGCGCTGACAGTTTTGAAAAATGGAAATATCGGGATCGGAACCGATAGCCCAGCTGAATTGGTACACCTTAGAAACAATTCTGGAGATGCCGGAATCAGGATACAATCTAACAATGTCTCAGATATTGGATTTTATAGTACTTCCGGGTATGTTGCAGCAATCGGGATCAATGTCTCCCAGGGACATCTTTACCTGTACAATGGTGGCAATGTCTCTGTGAAAAACGGTCGCCTGGGGATCGGTAATATTGATCCCGGTCAAAAACTGGATATCACAGCCGGAAATGGCCGGGTGGAGAGCGGGTACTCCTGGCTGACCAACTCAGATATACGTTATAAACAAAACATCACCACACTCGAAAATTCACTTGAAAAGATAGTTAAAATACGAGGAGTAAGATATGACCTGAATCAGGATGACCAGATCCAGGCAGGAAAAGGAAAACATATCGGATTTATTGCACAGGAACTGGAAAAGGAATTTCCTGAATTTGTAGTGACAGAAGATAATGGCTATAAATCAGTGTCCTATGATAAAATGACCGCAGTACTCGTAGAAGCGGTCAAAGAACAACAATCCGAGATCGACGAACTGAAAAAGATCGTTCAGCAACAACAGATGCAGATCTCCGCATTGCTGGAGCTCAATGCATCAAAGGTGGTTTCAAAATAAAATTCTGCCTGCAATGAGTTAAAATATTTAGTGGCCTCCGTTAAATCAATTCATAAAACACCTGACTGAACAGCAGGTGTTTTTTTTATTATTAACCTTACTATTTGGATAAATTTTTCAATGGATTCCAGAGAAAATGTCATTTTTTGATTTGGTTTTTAATAAAATTTTGGTATATTTTTGCATGTACAATTAATAAAGAAAAATGTAGGCATTTTAATTGAAGAAAAGGTCCATGACCTCTTCATTTTATGATAAAAATGAGCATTATTATCTCGAAAATTCTGCATCTGTCAATTCCGGATATTTTTCTATCGTTTCTGATATATTTGAATATCAAATAATTGTACATAAAACAATCACTTATTATGAAATCAACAATTCACTTTCTCGTTGTTTTTTTATTCATTGCCGGCAGTTCAATGCAATTATTCTCACAGGGAAACATTGGTATCAATAATGATGTTAGCGCTCCCGATCCGAGTGCTATGCTGGATGTCAAAAGCACAACCAAAGGCCTGTTAATACCACGGATGACAACATCTGAAAGAAATGCAATTGCTTCCCCTGCTAATGGGCTGCTGATTTTTGATACAAATTTTGGCAACTTTTTTTTCTACAACACACCAACTGGTTCCTGGATTGAACTTAAACCGGACATAACTTATTCCGCAGGAAGCGGCATTTCGATCATCGGCTCGGTGATCAACAATACCGGAGATACAGATCCTTCCAATGATATTACCAGCGGATCCGGAGCGGGAGGTGATCTTGGGGGAAATTACCCCAATCCTTCCGTTATGGCAATCCAGGGCAGGAATGTGAGCAATGCGTCCCCGTCTCACGGATATGTGCTGAAATGGAACAATGCCACCTCAACATGGGAAGCTTCCATAGATGAGAATTCAGGAGGCGATATCACCGGAGTGATCGCAGGTAGCGGGCTATCAGGCGGTGGTACTTCGGGATCAGTTACGGTGCAGATAGCACCAGATGGTATCTTGGCTTCCCATATCAATCAAGGAGCTGTTACCTCTTCTGAAATTGCAGATAATGCTGTGGGAAGTGCAGAGATCATCAATGGCTCAGTCACTGCCGCAGACCTTACCTCCGGTGCAGCAACCATTGGCCAGGTGCTGACTGCAAGTGGAGCAGGAGCTGCAAACTGGTCTGCGCCGGCTGTCCAGAAAGTTTTGGCTGATAGCGATAATGACACCAAAATACAGGTAGAGGAAAATCTCGATGAAGATATCATTCGATTTGATGTGGGAGGGACTGAGAAAATGAGCCTGCGGAATAACGTACATGGAGAATGCAGGCTTGCTCTGGACAATATATCTGAAAGTATTGCAGTAGGTTACAGTGCGCTATCAAACAATCAAACAACAGGTCTGAAAAACACAGCTTTTGGAAGAATGTCATTATTTCAGAATTCCCTAGGTAATGAAAATACAGGTTGTGGATATAAAACCTTGTCTACCAACACTGCTGGTAACTCCAATACTGCTATTGGTTCAAATGCACTCTATAACAATGTTAATTCCAACAATACCGCTGTTGGCAGGTCTGCTCTTTATAACAACAGTTCAGGCTTAAGTAATGTTGCCGTGGGCGCGAATGCTTTGTATTCAAACACAATTAAAACTGATTTGGTTGCCATCGGGGATTCAAGTTTATATAATAATGGTATAGGTGCAAATGAGTTGTCTGAAGCAACCAATAATACCGCTGTGGGTTCCAAATCATTGTTTTCCAATACAAAAGGATGGAATAACACAGCTATTGGACAAAAAACATTATATACAAATACACTTGGAAATAACAATACTGCAATAGGGGCACATTCACTTTATAAAAATTCAACCGGATATAGCAATACAGCAAATGGTTCAGATGCTCTTTTTTTTAACACAACAGGAAATTATAATTCTTCCTTTGGGATGCACTCGCTTTATAATAATACCACTGGTAATGCGAATTGCGCGTTTGGAGGCGTTTCATTAAATAATAATACCACTGGAAGTAACAATATAGCCATTGGTAAAGAAGCAATGTATAATAATATCTCAGGTTATAGCAATTTAGCCATTGGTGCAAGTGCTTTATATCAAAATACTACAATATCGAATCTGGTTGCCTTCGGGGATTCATGTCTTTATCACAATGGAACTGGAGCAAGCGGCGCCCTGGGAACTGCTAATACTGCTGTCGGTTCAAAATCATTGTTTTCCAATACAATTGGCTTTGGAAATACTGCTTTAGGTTATAGAAGTCTTTACTCCAATGTAAATGGTTCTTTTAATACAGCTATTGGACCTGGAACTCTTTACCATAATATAGCAAATAACAATAATACGGCCATTGGATATAATGCTCAGTATTATGCAAATAGTAGTCCTGATCAACAAAATACCAACAACACAGCAGTTGGAGCCGAAGCTCTTAGGGGAAGCGTAAGCTCTCACAACAACACAGGCTATTCCAACACAGCAATTGGTTATAAAACACTTTTTTTAAACTCATCGGGATATGAGAATACGGCCTTGGGCTCCTATGCACTGAACTCCAATGAAACTGGTTATCAAAATATTGCAGTCGGATCATCTGCTTTATCTTACAATACAATCGGTTGGGGCAATATTGCAATAGGGGTACAATCTCTCAGGGATAATGTTGATGGAATATATAATATAGCTATAGGGGGCTTACTATCAAATGTTGATGGTGACTATAATACAACCTTAGGCGGATTGAATTCTAACATTAGCGGAAATAGAAATACTGCCTTGGGTCGATATGCTTTATCAAGTAATGTTGCAAAAAATGGTAACACTGCAATAGGATATGCGTCCATGATGAATGCAAATGATGATTTAACCGTATCATATTCCTATAATACAGCTGTAGGATATAATGCACTTGCAGGCAGTACAATTCCTGCAAATAATACGGGTATTTATAACTCATCTTTGGGTGCTTATTCACTTTACAATAATACCTCGGGCAGCAATAATCTGGCATTAGGGTATCAGTCAGGTTACGGAGCTTCAGGGAGCAACGGAAGCAATAACATTTTCATCGGGTATAAAGCCGGGGATAATATTTCGTCTGGAAGCAATAACATCATATTGGGTTATGATATCGATGTACCATCTGCCTCGGGGGATGACCAGATGGTTTTGGGTAAATCGACCACTCTTTTTGGAAATCTTTCCAATGAATTCATTGGGATAGGAACGACAAGTCCCAACACCAAACTTCATGTAAATGCACCAGCTGATACGGATGCGTTCAGGGTTCAGGTTAATGGAGGAACAGAATTGCTTGTTTTAAGCAACGGAGGCGTTAGTGTTGGATCCAATCATACCACAACACCAGCAAACAGCCTCTATATAACCGGAAATTTAGGTGTTGCACGTGATCCGTCTTCAAATGCCCTGGAAGTGAATGGCGATGCCTCCAAATCAACTGCCGGTAGCTGGCTTGCCAATTCGGACAGGAGAATCAAAACAGACATAAGGGATATCGAAAACGCCTGTGAAACCATCATGAAATTAAGACCTGTTAAATTCAAATACACTGAAAACTGGAAAAAACGTAATTCCGGAATTTCTGATCATTATTATTACAACTTTATTGCACAGGAATTCAAACAGGTTTTTCCAGAATCTGTGAAAGGTAGCGGTGAATTTCTTGAAGGAGAAACAGAAGAAATTTTGCAACTGGACAGTTACAGCGCATTGATTGTCTCTATTAAAGCAATCCAGGAACAACATGATATGATCATTTCCCAACAATCTGAGATTGACGAACTGAAAAAGATGGTTCAGTATCAACAGGAAAGGATCTCTGCATTGTTGGAATTAAACTCCACCAAAACAGCTTCAAAATAAAATTTCTTCTTTTTGACCATTCCAAATTGTATTTGGTGGGAAATGGAAAACCCATTCATTGTAGCACCCGCGCTCTTATGGCGGGTGTTTTTCAGAATACAAAAGCAGCGCCTACATCAAAACTAAGATACCTTTCTCTGCCAGGGGCCAAAGATATATCATATTGAGCATCAGCATACATATTGACATGATCAGCAATAGCGTAGCTCAACTGATATTGCGGTGTGATGAAATACCTGGATTTGGGTATTATGTTTTTATTTTGATGTTGAATTTTTGGCGCTCCCAAAGGATCTCTCACGTGCATTTTAAAATCAAATTTTGAAGAAATATCCCTTTGGATACCAAAACCAATTTTATTGATCAACTTACCCAACCGCAATATGTCATAATGTATATACAATCCGGCTTTATTAAAACTTGCATTTACCGTCAATTCTTCCAATTGGTCTTCTGTGCTTCTCGGATTGATCTCATCCAGACTCGGATACATTTTTTTGTCCGGTATCGTCCTGGTATATGCTGATTGCGACCAGTTTATACCGAAGCTCAATTTGTCATTAATCTGATAACTGCCAAAAATTCGTTTGCCGGAATGAAAAGTTGCGCCGATCCTATCTTCAACAGGAACTATGAAATGTATCGCACCACCTATCTGAAAATGATTTTTTACCAGTGTTTCAGACTCAACTTGGTTGAGTGCAAAGGATCCATTTAAATCAAATGATTCCTGATTTTGTTCAATGGAATAGTTTTTTCTTTGCAATTCTTCAATCTCCAACCTTGAAAAATCTGATAGCTCCGTTATGCCATCATTTTCGTATCCGGTAAACTGATTATTTCCCGGATTTTTAATCGATAAACCTGAATTTACAAAATCCGTTTCCTCTAAAGCTTTCTGTTGGTTTTCAAGGAAATTTTCTTTTTGCGCTAAATCTGTATTTGTTAAATCCGAATGTGGAGTATTGTATACATTTAAAATGGAAATGTTTGCATTTTTCTGGTTAGATTGTAATCCAACCTTATTTGACGATCTTTTAGAATTTTCTACATGACCGATTTTTTCATTGTTTTTAGTGTGAGTATTTAATGAAAGTTCTTTCTTATTTACCTCATTATTTTCTAAAACCAATGCTTCAGATCCTTGATTTTCATCTGATCCATACAGCTCGTATTGTGTATTTCTATTTTGCATGTTTTTTCCCTCAATTGTCAAATCATTTTCTCCGGTTTTGTCAGGAAAAGTGAAATAGGCAAATAATGAAATACCAATTAAAAGTGTAGCAGCAACTCCACCGATGATCCTTTTAGGAATTCTTTTTGGGATCACAGGCTTTTGTTTAACTGATTCACCAGATCTGTAAGCTTTAAATAGCTCCCAATCTGATGGCTGAACTTCCGGCTTTTTAGCCCGGTTGACCTTTTCTTTGAAATCGCGTAAAAAATTATCCATTTAATGCTATTTTCTGTTTGAAAATATCAGGTTTCTTCATTCTCATGATCTCGATCAATTTAGCTTTTGCCCTGTTCAGATTGGATTTGGAGGTTCCGACTGAGATATTCAGCTCCTGGGCAATTTCATGGTGTTTCATATCTTCAAAAACATAGAGATTAAATATGGTTCGGTATTGTGGTGATAATTCTTTCAATATTGAAAGACATTCTTCCGAATTGAAATACTCTACGATGGAATCCTGATCATCCCAAACCTGATTGGCCATATCAGGTTCCAATGCCGTATAGGTAATAAATTTTTTCTTATTATAAGACAGGCAACAATTAATGCAGACCTTCCTTAACCAGGGTTTAAACTCAAATTCAGGATCGTATTTATCGATATTTCTGAATACCTTCAAAAAGGTGTCATTCACCATTTCCTGAGATTCCTGTTCTCCTGCACCATATCGGTTACATATTGATTTAACATAGGGATAGAAGAGCCTGAACAACTTGTACTCGGCTGCTTCGCTCGAACATTTAACCTGCTCGATCAATAGTTTTATATTGATGTCTCCCTTCAAACTATTTATTGGAAAAAATAAAAGAGCAGGAAAACTATTTCCTGCCCACAAAAATGAAAATTTTTAACAACTCTTTCGCAAAGCCTCCAATTCTTCTTTAGAATTTATTGTAACAGGTTCGGTTTCTCCGTCTTTAAGTACCTGAATGGGAAACTCAAATACCGGACCACCTTTTACACTCGGGTTTGCTTCCTTCCAGGCTTTCCAGGTATCGTGCATGGCAGTTTTATCAGCCACTTCAACCATTGTTTCATCCGGGAAGATCACTGTTACGGGAAATACCAGTTCAAAACATTTTGGCACTTCATGGAAAGCCCATCCGCCAGGCCCGCCTTTTCCGCCTTTTCCACCTTTTCCGTGTTTTCCACCTTTCCCATCTGGTCTGACAATACCACATTCTTCAAGGATCAGATGCATTTGCTCGTGATCTTCGACCACCACAGGCTCTCCGGCAGAATTGATAACATTAACAGGGAAAATCAATTTCAACCTTCCGTGTTCCTCGTTTTTCAGCGCTATTAGCTCTTCATCTGAATTCACCACCATGATGCTGCTGTCTCTCATTTGGAAAGAAATGGGATAAACAAATTCGAAGCAATCGTTTGTCAGACCTCTCGTTTCCAGTATTACGTCAGCAATAGATTCCTCGGTCACCAACTCGGTTTCCGTATTGCAGGACAACATGGTAAAAAATCCTATCAGTAGCAAACCAAAAATGTGTTTCTTCATTGTCTTTTGTTTTTTTGATGAATAATTAAGAACAAACTACTATACCGGGATTCTACTTAAAATGGTTGCGTGCTATGATTTTTTTTTAAACGAAGTTTTTATTAAAGATCAAACGAACTACTGTTTCTTATCTAATAATTGTATTATAAACGTTTG
>DDTL01000046.1:5176-8418 GCA_002344345.1 Saprospiraceae bacterium UBA2365 | reverse complement strand
CCTTTTAAATTTTGTCGGACACCAATAATTTTTTTAATAGATAATTATATATAAATACTTAAAAATGATGAATATATAAGTGGAAATTTCAGAATTGCATAAATGAGCAATTATTGGGTATTCATTGAGTGAATATTCCTGTCAACTTATTTATTTTCAGCCCGATGCATTCATTCATAAGCCTAACCTTTTATCAATTCTGACCCAGGTTCAACAGGTACCTATATCCAGATGTTCCAGTTGGACCAAACCTAAAAACAGCAGGATCAGATAAGCAATGAACCCCATGATGAACGGCAGGATAATCCTGGCTTTTCTGCCGGTAAATTTTGGCTGTAATCCTGATACCCCTAAGTTGATCGAAATCAAAATAAATATCGCCAGAGCAAATTCAAGGCCATAAAAATAAAAAGGCATCTTATTGATCTGGTTGATACCATAATATGCTAAATGGTTGTTTTCCCAAAATGGCCAGGGTTTGAGCAAGAAAAGCGAAAGGTAATAAACAACCCATGTTGAAAATATTACGGGCAATGCCCATCTGAATCTGAATTTATTTTTATAGAAAAGATAAGCACAGGCAATGATCCCGCTAAGGTGGACGATATCCCAGACAAACTGTAAAATATGTTGATGATCAGAAGGTCTTAGGGTAAAAAGAATGGCAAGGAACATGACGCTGGTCAAGCTCATGGCACCATGCTTCAGGTATTTGTTTCCTGTTAATAATCCCAACCAGGCCATCAATAAACCGTAGTAACATAAATAAATAATATTATGCAGGTTACTGGTGCTGAAATACTTGATCTGACCATTGATCACACCATATCTCATGTCAAATAGATTCAGATCGAAGTGTTGATTGGGACCGTCGTATCCGCAAACTTCCCATTCGTACACCCAACCATCCCAGGTCAGGTAAAAGGCCAGGATCAACAACCAGATGGACATGAAGATGTAACCGGCTTTCCGTTCACTGAGGTCGGAATTTAATGAAAACATTTTAAATAATTGAGATTCAAAATTCGGAATTCAAACTTTTAGTTACCTGAAATTTGTATGCGCAATACTTCGGGATAAAAAATTGAACCGAATTGTCATCATTGCAAAATGACAATCCTACCCGAAATTTATGAGTTTTTAAAAGATTATTACAACAAGGGATCATCGACCAATAAGCTGCCCAAAGGCCAGGGTCAGGAATGTCCTCCAACCACAATCCTGATGATCTTAAAATTAAGTACAAAAAATCTGTATAACTGCCAGGGAATGAATTTCCTCCAAAACCTGGTGGTTTTAGTTGGTACCGGAGGATATGACTCTTCACTATAAGGTGTATGCGTTTTGTTCATATGTTTTTATTTTTTTTATTCCGTAAAATGCCACTCATCGATGAAAAAACCTGGTTACACAATATAAATCAGTATTTTAACTATTACAGTAATTACAATATATGCCTGTTGAATTTATGTTACTGAAGGTTTGTAACCTCGATTTCATTAGCTCTTTTGTTAGTTAGTATATAATAAATACATTTTTAACTATTCGGGTAGCAACCACCAAAATGGGTATCCTTTTGCTTTATGGAGGAACATGTAATGCATGAACCATTTCATCCAATGTCCGGCCAATCCTGCTTCACCCATGGTGTAATTCATACTCCTGCCATATTCCGGGAAATTATTAAAATCAGGCACAATTGGGAATACTGTCATGGTAGCTGCTGCTCCACCTGTGATACCATAGCCTGCAGAAACAATACAGGCAGCGCCCATTTTTCCCATGTTGGCTTTGTGAACTAATTCATGTTCACCTTTATTGACCAGATTGACGATGTTCAAAGCCGTGATCTTTCCCATAACACCTGATGGCATACCGGTTCGGGGTGGAGTCGGGAAAATGTTGAGTCCGTTTTTGTTGGTCATCGGTTTGGAAATAGGATGTGGTGGTGCAAATGCAATGCCGGGAGCAAAAATATTTGGGTAGTCTTTATTGCGGTAAGTAGATGGCCAATCCTGAACGCTCCATTCTTCAAAAGGCTTCGGATTGTAATCGGCATCCACTTTCATCAATCCGTTAGGCGCAAATAACGTTGAACTGATATCTGAGCCATCTTTGGCATATGCCTTCAAACCAGCTCCTGCAAATGCCGGAATCAGCATAGAAAAGTCAAACGGAATGGTTTTTTGTTCGCCATCAAGGTTTTCATAATGTATCAGCCCTTCTTCAATTTTGGTTACGCCGGCTCTTTTAACCCATTTTATGTGATTTTCTCTTAGGAAACTTTCAGCAAAAACGCGGGTAGAAGTGATGTATCCTCCTCGCTTGATATGTGCTCCACCCATACCAAAATCACCTAGTTCAAATTCATTGGTCAGCCATGTGATGTCTGCCAGATGGCTCAGTTTTCGCTTGCGTATCTCAAAGGCTACATTTAATATATACTCAAACGCAGCACCCTGACAAGTGGCCATAGGATGGCCGGTACCAATTACGATTCGCTGAGGTTGTCCGGCTTCCATTTTCCTAATGGATTCCTGCAAGGTTTTCCAGGCATGTGCTGCATGATCATAAGAGCAAACAGAAACCGTATGATGATTTGGGCCCAATCCTTCAGTTGCATCAAAGTTGAGTTTCGGCCCGGTTGCATTCACCAGATAGTCGTATGCTATCTGATCACTCTGACCTCTTTTATCTTCATCCGTGTATTCTATCCGGACAAATGGTTGCCCGGAATCATTTTCGCCTTCCGGGTGGATACTCAAAGCTTTCGCTTGTCTGAAATCGATTCCCCATCTTTTATAAAGAGGTGCCAGTTTGAACCTGACCTGGTCAATGGTCATTCTGCCAACCCCGACCCAAATATTGGATGGGATCCATTGATAATAAGCGTTGGGAGCAACAACGGTAACTGTATGCTTTTTGCCCAGTTTCTTTCTTAGAAATGCAGATGCGGTATGACCTGCTATTCCGGCTCCGAGAACAACAATCTTTGCCATAAAGTTGGATTTTCTAAATGAATAATTAGCCTTAACAAAAATAGTCAAAACTTTAATATATCAAAGAGTATTCCTAAAGATTAGATATTTTTTTTGAAACCTGGAGAACAGGTCTTTGGAATGAGTAGTTCATGCTGCACAACTTAAGTAGTATGGCATTTCCTTTCAGAATCTGTTCATTGATTATCAAAGGGTGATTCATGATTCAATACACTAATAATTCGAATCAAGGGTTAAAGTTAA
>DDTL01000046.1:0-5108 GCA_002344345.1 Saprospiraceae bacterium UBA2365 | reverse complement strand
TTCAACCCTTGATTCGCATTAATATATATAGTGCCTGGTTTTGTCTTCAGATAATTCAACTTTGAAAATAAATTTTGTGTGGTATCCAGACCACTAATAAGTGATTTCCACTCATTTTAACCTATAACATATTAAAAAAAATGAAAATATTTAATAAAAAGTTTTTTAGTTAAATACATATTATATATATTTGCTATATGATTGATGATTTATCATTATATAACGAATAATTACGATTTGTTAAATATTGATAATCAACAAAAAATATCCTTAAACAGTAGCAACGTTAAACCCAAGCTGATTTGTTATGATACGTGAGATTTTTTAAAAGTCTCACGATATCTGGAGGAAATTTATTTAATAACAAAACTTATTGTCTCATGAAGAATTTTTTTCTTTTCGAAACGGAGGGGAGAGTGGTGTATAAAACATTTAGCTTGTTTGTATTCCTTTTCACCTTTGTATTTTTACAGACCAATCAAGGTTTAGCTCAGGCTTGTTCTTTGGTTGCTCAGGATGAGGTTCACATATCTGTGGATCAAAACTGTCAGGCAGTCATAGATGTTGATCATCTGTTGAATGCTGATTTAACTTCCTGCCCGACAGGAAATTTTACGATTGTTATCACAAAATTGAACGGTGATGTGGTGGTCAGCGATAATGCACCGGTGACCCTGCCTTCCGGTTATGCAGGCCAGACGCTGAGAGGTAGAGTGATCGACCAGGTTTCAGGGAATCAGAGTTTGCCGACTTTGATGAATATTTCTGACCAGCTGATACCGACACTGGAATGTTTTGAAGCTGCTGTTTCAGGAGAAACCCAGGTGATTACAACTTCCGATCCTACATACAACAGGACTAATCTATCCGTAGGGGTATGCAGTGGATTTTCGCCAATTGGAACCGGAGACCAGGTTTATTATCATGTGATGGAATTTTTCGTAACGACCAATGGAAGTTACACTTTTGATTTCAATTCAATCGTTACACCTGCCAATGATTGGTATGTTGCATTATATTCTGATGAATTTGATCCAACAGATAATGCAGGTAATTCTATGACACCGTGTGCGAATGTGGAAAAAGCTGTTTCAGGTGCTAATCCTGATATTACTTTGACATTGAGTAAGGATGTTAGATATTTTCTGGTAACTTCTCCCAGGATAAACGGACAAACAGGATCTTATTCCTATACGTTTACGACACCGGTTGGTGCTGTAATCCAGGAAAGAAACCTCAATTGTGCTTATGAATTCTACTGTTATGACCAAATCGATGAGAAAGTGATTTTACGTGCGTTTGATAATTGTAATTCAAATGCTGCCATCACGAAAGTGAGCGAAGTAACTAACAACAATTCTTGTAATCTGGGATGGGATGTAAACATTTTCCGGAATATTGACAGACAATATGTCGCAACAGATGCTTCAGGAAATCAATCAGTATTGCGTCCCGTTGACATTACAATATTGAGATTAACAGACGATGAGTTTTATACGAATATCGAGTTTCCGGAAGACAGAACCGTTTTGAACGATAACCCAATCTCTTGTGATGCTGATTATGAAACGACTGTTGATGGATGTTGTACACCCACACTGTGTCCGGTTCCTGAATTTGCAGGTGTTCCATTTTATGTAAATGATGGTGATACAACAAATCTATATCCTTTCCCGGATATGCTTTGTAATTTGTCAGCTACTTATATCGATATTCCTGTAAATACACCAAAACCAAATTGTAACTACAAATGCATCCGCATCTGGACAGTAACCGAATGGTCCTGCAGTTCTCCTGAAAGATTCAGAGGTCCATACATCCAGACTATTGAAGTAGTAGACCAGACTGGTCCTGTAATCGAATGTCCGGCGAATGTCGTGCTGACAACCAATGCCAGTGGAATATTTAATAACACTTCAAATGGAACCGTAAACTGCGGGGCAAACTTCCGTTTACCTGTTCCGGAAGCTGAAGATAATTGTCAGGCAGGTTTGGTTTGGAATGCCAATATTTATAATGATAATGATGTTGCTATACAGTTTCTTTCTGCTATCAAATGGGGCAATCCTCCATACGTAGTTTTACCTTTAGGCGTAAATACCATTGAATATATTATTACAGATGACTGTGGTAATTCATCCACCTGTTCATTTACCGTTAAAGTAGAGGATAAAACGGCACCGGTCGCTGTTTGCCAACAGTTTACCGTTGTAGCAATCACATGGGGTGGTTCTGCTAACTTGCCTGCAACAGCCGTGAATAGTGGAAGTTATGACGATTGCCAGTTTGACAGAGTAGAAATTAAAAGAAGGGAGAGACCTCAAGATAAGTTTGCTCCTTATGTTACGTATACCTGTGATGATATTGGAAGAGAATGGTGGGTGATCATGAGAGCTTATGACAGAGCTGGTAACTTTAGCGATTGTGAAGTGAAAGTGGAAGTCCAGGATTGGATCGGCCCTACACTTACAGTTCCTGAATCTATGAGGGTAGCTTGTGATTTCTTCTACGATAAAAATAATCTTGATGATTATTTTGGTTCAGCTACAGCTGAAGATAATTGTTATGTGACTTTGACGGAAAAACCTGCAATTTACAATATTGATGAGTGTGGTGCAGGTACAATTATCAGAACTTTCAATGCAAAAGATAATGGCGGAAGAGAAAAAGAATTGACTCAAACCATTACATTTTCTCATGACAATTATTTCGGATACAGGCACGGAGATACAAATCAAACTGGTTTTGGCGATATTACCTGGCCAGCTGACAACATGAATATTGTTGGATGTTTGGATCCATATAATTTTGCTTCAAACAGCCAATTACATCCGGATCAATCACACTATCCGATATTAAAAGAGGGTGCATGTGACCTGGTTGGGTTTACATATTCAGATGAAGTTTTTGTTATGAATTCAGATGATTTAAATACCGATGGTGCTTGCTTTAAGGTGATCAGAACATGGACGGTGAAAGACTGGTGTCACAGGATTCATGGAGTATATGCAACCTGGAAGCATGATCAGGTACTTGTCGTAAAAAACAGGGTTGCTCCCACATTTAACAGGATTTTACCTGATACAACAGTCTGCACTTATGATATGGCATGCCAAAAAGGATTTATAAATCTTGAATTAAGAAGTGCTGACGAATGTACTACCGGAGAAAATATGAAATGGCAGTACAAGATCGACAGGTTTAATGATAACGCATTGGGAGTTTATGATTATATTTCTCCTGTATATAATGGTAATGAGCTGGATGCAAGTGCTTATTATGATATAGGTACACACAAAATCCTTTGGATAATCTGGGATCAGTGTGGTAATAAAACATGGCAGGAGCATTTATTCACGATCCAGAATTGTGTAGAGCCGATTTCAGTGTGTCCTGGTCAGGTCAACGTAAATCTTTCAAATGTTGGAGGTACACCAACTGCAACCCTTGATGTGTATTCAGAAGATTGCTGTATGGAATGTTCATCTCATCCTTGTGATTATGATTTGTTCTATTCATGGAGTGGAACTGATATCAATTATAAAAAATTGACATTCACATGTGCTAACTTAGGTCCAAATCTTGTAAAAAAATGGACCTGGGCAAGATTGCCTGATGGCACTTACACCAAATCTTATTGCACGATGACCATTATGGTACAGGACAACAACACACCTAAATTGTGTTCAAGCCCAATGCCAACGGTAGTGGTTTCAGGAAATATTACGGATGAAGAAGGTAGCTCAATTTCAGGTGTAAGCGTTGCGCTTGAAGGCAGTGAGTTCAATAATGCCCAGACCAATGCAAATGGTGCTTTCGAATTCCCTGAAATGAATTCAGGTGGTACTTACAATCTGAAGCCACAATCCGCCAATGATTTTACCAATGGCGTAAGTACAATGGACATGATCCATGTCCAAAGGCATTTACTTGCAATCAATGCGATCAATAGTCCTTATAAAATGATCGCAGCTGACGTGAACAAAGACGGAAAGATCAGCGCCATGGACCTTTTAGAGACAAGAAACCTTATCCTGGGTGTAAACAATGGATTCAAAAACAATACATCCTGGAAATATATTAATGCAGATTATCAGTTTGAGAATGAGGCCAACCCAATTACCGAGTCTTATCCTGAAAGTGAGTTGATCACCAAAATAAGCGAAGATGTTCATGCTGATTTTATCGGCGTGAAGATTGGAGACCTCACTAATGATGCAAGTCTGAATGGACTTCCTGCTGTCGAAACAAGAAATAGTTCAAAACTTGTACTTGAGTTGGACAGTGAAGGATTTGCCAAAGATCAGCTGATAGAGGTTCCTGTATATGCCAGCGATTTCAACCAAATCAACGGCTTCCAGTATACTTTGAATTACAATGCCGGCAAACTTGGATTTTCCGGAATTGAAGCTGGTGCACTTGATATGAATGAAAACAATTTCTTTGCACACAGTGACGGAATTGTGACCATGAGTTGGAGTCAGGCACTTCCGGTGGACGTTAAGGAAGGAAATGTTCTGTTTACATTGAAGTTTGCAGGGAAAGCCAATGGTGATTTATATGAATCCGTTTCCTTAAGTTCAGCTGTAACAAAAGCTGAAGCTTATGGAAAAGAATTGGAGAAAATGGATGTACAATTGGTGTTCAGAAATGTTGAATCAACTGATTTTGAACTGTTCCAAAATACGCCAAACCCATTCAGCGAAAGGACCGATATTACTTTCAATATGAAAGAAAGCGGATTTGCTACAATAAATGTGTTTGACGTAACTGGAAAACAAATCAGGACGATCGCACAGGTATTTGGCAAAGGTAAAAATACTGTAACCGTTGACCTTAAAGATTCCGGAATAAACGGAGTGCTTTACTATCAGCTGACTGCAGATGGATTTACCAGCACAAGAAAGATGATCGTAGTAAAATAGTTCGTAAAGAATAATTGACTGCAACCCCTTCAGGTATCATGCCTGAAGGGGCTTTTTTTTGTATTTTCTTCTCAGGTATTATAAAAATATATATTTTATATATAATTAAAAATCAATAAATTAAACATTGCTAATTTTCAATAAATAAAAAATACCAGGCATATGAATAGTGCACTTATGAAA
>DDTL01000011.1 GCA_002344345.1 Saprospiraceae bacterium UBA2365 | reverse complement strand
TATTCGTGATTCATATAATCCGTATTTACGTAATACAAAGTAACGACAAAAAAACTCAATAACCAAGCATTATTGAGCTTTTTTTGATATTCCGTAAAAAAATTAAGAATTAGGGTTTAACCAAACTCTTCGTAGAATTTCTTGATCGTACTTTCCAGGTCTTCAAATACAACATAATGCTTTTTGCATCCGCTTCTGGAACAAATGCTCAATGTGCCTCCTATCGTGCAATCCATCCTGACAATAGGGGCTTCGCAGAGATCGCATTTTTCATTTTTTGCAGATAGGCTTTTTTCACAATGCGGACAGTAAAACTCAATCACTTCTCCTTCCTGAAACTTGATTTTTGTGGAAAAATTGTAGTCTCCATAAATGGAACTAAGCCAGATAAACCCTTTCTCGCCCTGTGGATTACTTATCATGACTTTAATGGTAGCCTCATTGTTGATATACCTGCTTTCAGTCATAAAAGACTCATTGCAATGAGGGCATGTAACCGATAATTGTACAGGTTTAGACATAATTTTATTTTTTTTGGTTAATAATTAATTAAACTATTCTGCATATTAATAAATGTTTATAAAGTCGCCAAATAATAAAATTAAATTATGACAATTATATTGAATTTAGAAGCTATCTAAACTTTGAATAAAAGATTGGCAATAAAAGTAAAGAATCTTAAAGAAACTATGATTTGGTTACCAAGTATGCATACAAGACAGAAATCTGTAATACCTTTGTTGGAAAGTAAGTAACCAAAGATTATTTTATGGGAGATCAAAATGTGTCACTCATCCAACGAGGGCAGAAAATGGATGATTTTGTCAAAGCTCTTTTGAATGATGTTGAAGCATTGAAAATAATGCTTGAACAAAATTGGTTTGAAGATGATAATTTATCCATTGGCGCCGAGCAGGAAATTGTACTTGTGGACAACGACCACTACAAAGCAGCTAAAATTGCTATGGAAATCATCGACAATCTTGGATCTCCTGAATGGCTGGATACAGAACTTGCCCAATTTAACCTCGAAACCAATGTCTCTCCCCAAAAATTTTCAGGTTCTTGCTTTTCAGATATGGAAAAGGAGATAAAAAACTATCTTGGATCCATTCAGGAAAAACTGGACGAAAAGAATTCAAGCTATATATTGACAGGTATATTACCAACTCTCAGAAAATTCGACCTGAGAATGAAGAATATCACACCCAAAGAACGATACCGTGCATTGATGGAAGCCCTTAGCAGTCAGCTTTTTGGGAAACCTTTTGAACTTAAAATCCGGGGAATCGATGAAATGATCGTACAACACGATTCTCCACTTATAGAAGCGTGCAACACAAGTTTTCAGGTTCATCTTCAGGTCACCCAACATGATTTTGTTAAAATGTATAACATCGCTCAGGTGCTCGCAGGTCCTGTCATCGCCATCACTGCCAACTCGCCCCTTGTTTTTGGTAAAAGATTGTGGCATGAAACGAGGATCGCCTTGTTCCAACAGGCTTTGGATACCAGATCATCCCACGATGATATGCGCAAAAGAAGTCCAAGAGTGAGTTTTGGTAATGATTGGCTTGATGATTCTATTCTCAATATTTTTAAAGAGGATATTTCCCGATACAGAGTGTTACTGAGTGCTGATATTCAGGAAAACTCCCTTGAAATGGTAAAAGCTGGTAAAGTACCCCGACTTAAAGCGCTTCAGGTCCACAATTCGACAGTCTATCGCTGGAACAGACCTTGCTACGGGATCAGTCGGTCTGGTAAGCCGCATCTTAGAATTGAAAACCGGGTTTTGCCGGCAGGACCAACCTTAATTGATGAAATAGCCAACGCAGCGTTTTGGCTGGGAGCTATGGAAGGAATGGCTGCCAATTATGAGGACGTTCGCGAATTGATGTCTTTTGCGGATGCCAGAGATAATTTTAATAAAGCTGCCAAGTATGGAATAGATTCTAAGTTTACCTGGTTTAAAGATCAGAAAATCAATGCAGTGGACCTGGTCAAGGATTTTCTGTTGCCTTTAGCCAGAAAAGGACTCGAACTTAAACAGGTTGACCCGACTGATATCGAACGATTCATGGCTGTCATCGAAGGGAGAGCAAATACTCATACCAATGGTGCACGCTGGCAATTGAGAGCTTATACCAGACTTCTTGAAGAAACGAATGCAGATGAGGCTTTGACAGTTGTAGCCTCTGCAATGTTAAAAAATCAAAAAAATGATATCCCTGTTCACCAATGGCAACTGCCCGAATTGAGTGATCTGGATATTTATATACCGTCTAAAATGAAGGTCAGCGAATTTATGCAAACAGATCTTTTCACCGTGCAAAAGGATGATATCATCGAATTTGTGGTCAAAATAATGGAATGGAGAAAACTGAACTTCCTGTTGGTGGAAGATGCTCAGGGGAAATTTACAGGTTTGGTAACTATGGGTTCAATCCTTAGGTTTTTGACCAGGCATATCCATTCAGGAGAGATCAGACAGTTGACAGTCAGTGATCTGATGAGAAAACAAACACCCACTATCACACCAGATAAAAGTATCCTGGAAGCCATCCAATTGATGCAGGCCGAAAATTTGTCGTGCCTCCCTGTTGTTAAAGATGGCGATCTGAGAGGAGTGATCACAGAAAAAGAATTTTTGCATATTTCCTACCGCCTGATCAAAAGGCAGGAGACTCAGAAGCAATAAAACTGAACAAATTGTTTAATCAGTCAGGTATATCGGGTTTTTTTCCAAAATGAATCGCCCAAGGATTTATATCTTTCTACATTCAAATTGCGTTAAAGTGGTGCCAAAAAATAAACAAATTCAATTTTGGAGACACTAAAATAGAGGTTTTTATTAGATTTATGCTGTGTCGAAATTGGATATCTCATTTTCGTGACATATACTGTCTGTAAAAGAACCTGGCACTTATTCACATTAAAAAGAAATATTATTAAACCGGACTTGCGAAGTAATTGAAATCGCAAAGTTTAAATGGGTGATGACCTATTTAATAAGGAGTAAATCGAAATACTCAGCGTTTTACGCAAACTATATTTGAACTTTCCAACCAGATCAGGTAAAACTTCAGGAATTAGATATTTAAGATGCTGATTTCTGAAAAAATAAAAAAATATTACATTTGACCCCAATTAATTTCATATTCTGTAGCATGTATAACAAATTATTTTTTTTCGTAGTTTTTATTTTGATAACCATACAAAGTTTTGCCCAAACCTGGCAGATCACCAGTGAATCTGAAATTGAAAATAAGGGAAGGATAGACATCAGCCCTAAGGAATTTGCATTATTCTCTATGGATGACACAATCATGCAAGCGCTGTTATGGAGAGCGCCTCATGAGCGTGATCTGGGTGTACATGAGTCTGATTGTGTGATCATGGCAGGCTTGCCGGAGGGAACCACCGAACGTTTTCAGGTTGTACAATATGATATGATGGAGCCTGGATTGGCAGCCAAATACCCGGAGATCCGAACATTTTACGGAGTTTCTTTGGTCAATCCGATGAAAAGGATCCGAATCGACTATACCATTGAGGGATTCCGTGCAGTCATAACAGCCCCGGGAGAAGATAAAATATTTATTGACCATTATCAGCGAAATGATAAGAATACCAGGATTTCTTATTACAAACAAAGCTATTCCGGAGAACATTGGGGATGCAACGTGGAAAGCGATCATGATCATGAAATATTGGATGAACAAAATCATAATCTGAGGGTTGGTGATTGCCAGCTCAGGAGTTATCGGTTGGCGCAAGCAACGACTGGCGAATATAGCAATTTTCACGGTGCTACCAGTTCCGCCCAATCCAATCTTGTCCTTTCCGCTGTTGTAACCGTAATCAACCGGGTAAATGAAGTATATGAACCTGAAGTTGCAGTCAGGATGATCCTGATTGCAAATACTGATCTGGTTTTTTATTATGATAGTGTAACAGATGGATATACAAATGATGGAAGTTCCAGCGATTTGACAGCCAACCAGACTAATTGCACAAACGTTATTGGTTCAGCCAATTATGACATCGGACATGTTTTTGGTACAGGAGACGGTGGAATTGCCGGGTTGGGTGTTGTCTGTTCTTCCAGTAATAAAGCCAGAGGTTATACAGGAAGGCCAAATCCTGTGGGTGATGCATTTACCATTGATTATGTAACACATGAAATGGGGCATCAATTCAATGCCAATCATACTCAATTTAATAGTTGCAACAGAAATAACACCACTGCAATGGAGCCTGGAAGCGCTTCTTCCATAATGGGTTATGCCGGAATTTGCGCACCGGATGTTCAGAATAACAGTGATGCGTATTTTCATGCAATCAGCATGCAGGAGATAAAAACATATCTGAGTGGGACAGGCAACAGCTGCGCATTGATCGTGAGTTCATTTTCCAATTCGGCTCCGGTAGTGACTTCCCAGCCGAATTATACCATTCCGGCTTCTACACCTTTTGTTTTAACATTAGCTGCGACCGATCCAAATGGGAACCCGATGACTTATGCATGGGATCAAATGGATTATTACAGCGTTTCGCAGACCATGCCACCTGCCTCAACCAACACAAGCGGACCAGCTTTCAGAAGTGTTTTTGCTACCACCTCTCCCTCACGTTATTTCCCGCCACTGACTAATGTGATCAACAACACTACTGATACCTGGCAGGTATTGCCCTCTGTAGCCCGTACTATGAGTTTCCGCGGTGTGGCCAGAGATTATACCGGTGTGGCAGGATGTAATTCAGAGATCAACCTGACTGTCACGACAGTTGCATCTGGCGCTTTTACAGTAACCTCCCAAAATACAGCGGCCACCTGGTATGAAGGGCAAAATCAAACCATAACCTGGAATGTTGGGGGAACAACTGCAAGTCCGATCAGCTGCAGTCAGGTCAGTATCCTGTTATCTTATGATGGTGGATATACTTACCCTGTGACATTATCAGCCTCAACTGCAAATGATGGTTCGGAATCGATCGTCGTACCTGAAGGCCTCAGTTCGACAGCAAGGATCATGGTAAAAGCAATAGGAAATGTATTTTTTGGCATCAATAATGCAAATATTACCATACTTTCAGGCGTTCCTACATTTTTTATGACGGTTGATCCAACATCTGTCGGAATTTGTTCGGGTGGATCAGGAAATGTTAATATTAATATTGAAAGAATTCTGGGTTTTGCAAATCCAATAAATTTAAGTGTCACCAGCATACCTGCAGGAATAAATTACAGTTTTAGTAACAATCCTGTTAACCAGGGCCAAAATTCCGTACTTAGTCTGACACATGCCGGAGCAGCTGAAGGTTCATATACAGTTTCGATAAAAGCAATATCAGGATCTATTGTCAGAATTGCCGATGTTAGTCTGGAAGTATTGGGCAGTACCACACAAACCACTCTGGTTTACCCTGCTGATCAACAGACAGGTATTTCTATTTTTCCTTTGTTGGAATGGGCACCTGTCGCTGCTGCAACCGGTTATGAACTGGTTGTTTCGAGGGATGAAGATTTTAATACACTCATTTTGGAGACAACGCCGGAAACATCAACCTTTCAAATTGTTGATGCATTGGAAGGTGCTTCAGAGTTTTTCTGGAAGGTCAGACCTGTTAATGTATGCAGTATTGGATCGTGGTCTGAAATCAATAGTTTTGAAACCCAGGCTTGTTTTGTATATAAAAGTCTGGATGTACCAAAAACGATTTCAGCATCCGGTACACAGGATGTGAGTTCGTATCACACAGTATTGGACAGAGGAGTGATCACGGATCTGGATGTGCTGAATCTGGAAGGATTGCATACGTATGTAAGCGATCTGAGGTTTACATTATATTCGCCCAATGCAACAAATGTAAGGATTTGGAATACGCCCTGTGGCAACTATGATAATTTTGATATCAACTTTGATCAAAGTGCTCCCGCAGGTTCATGGCCTTGCCCTCCAACAGATGGTGGTACCTACCGTCCATCAAATACCCTGAACACGTTCAATACCCGTCAGATCAAAGGTCAATGGAGAATGCGAGTTCAGGATTTGGCAAATCAGGATGGCGGTTCCCTGCAAAAATGGGAGATCAAAACCTGTGTCACCAATTTCTGTCGGTTGACAGTGGATAATTCATATCAAAATGGTGCAGGTTCCATTTATTCTGCATTACAATGTGCTTCAACAGGGGACACCATCCGTTTTAATTCGGCTTTGGAAAATGAAATAATTGATCTTGGAGACCAAAACCTGATCCTGGACAAACAATTGGTTATTGAAGGAGATCTTTCTAAAAATATTCATCTATACAGTAATTCCAATGATGCTTTGATCGTCAATTCTGCTCCCTCATCCGGAGCCGGACTCTTAATAAAAGGATTGCATTTACACCGATTAAATAATAATGACAGCATGATCGAAAATAACGGCAAACTGATTTTGCAGGATGTGATCCTACATCATTCAGCGGGAAATACCCATGAAGCTATTTTTAATACAAGCGCATCCAGTCTTGAAGTCAGAGGAAATTGTGAAGTATTGCATGAATAAAGAAATAAAAGGTTTAATGCTGTAGATCATTGGAAGCAAAGATGACACCAAATTGTATAATTGATTAGTTTTTAGATCACAGGGGACTTGGATTAGCTGTAGCTTCCTAAATTTTAATTACTGAGCTCAATTACAATATTTCAAAAACAATTAAGCAAAGAAATTTTCAAATTATAATAAAACCCCTTACCAAAATACATGGTAAGGGGTTTTTGCGATAGTACATAAGCTAAGAGAACTATCTGAACCTGTCCACTACTTTATATTTGATCCTGAATGCCAGATAATACATTGCCGGAACGATGATCAATGTCAAAAGAGTTGAAAATACCAATCCATAGATCACAGTCCATGCCATTGGTCCCCAGAATGATGCATTTTGCCCTCCAAAATATAATTGAGGATCCAGGTCTGAAACCAATGTAAAGAAATTGAAATTGAATCCCAAAGCTAAAGGAATCAGTCCAAGGACCGTAGTTATTGCAGTCAAGAGTACAGGTCTTAAACGTGTGCTACCTGCTTCTAACAAAGCATCCCGGATTACATCCGGAGGAATCTTACCTGCGTCTTCTATCCCGAGTTCTGATTTCTTGCGAGCCACCACAAGGTTGGTATAATCCACCAGGACAATGGCATTATTTACCACAATACCTGCGAGCGAAATGACTCCTACACCTGTCATAACCAGGCTGATATCCGCACCCGTGGTGAAATAGCCCAGAAAGACTCCGATGGTACTGAAGACAACTGAAGAGATGATGATAAAAGGCGCCACAATTGAATTGAACTGGAGAACCAATATAAAAAAGATGCCCAACATAGCCAGCAAAAAGGCATTTCCCAGGAAAGCCATTGCTTCCGCCTGTTCCTGCTGTTCTCCTGTAAATTTGTATTTAAAGTTGTTTGGCATAGGAAACTGTTTCAGTTGATCCTTTAGTTGGACAATGACCTCATTTGCGTTATAGCCACCTAAAACATTGGAGAAAACAGTAATGACCCGTTTTTGATTTTTGCGTTTGACTGCATTATAGCTGGTCGTATAGGTTTTTGTAACCAGAGAAGCAAGAGGAACCTGAGATATCTGACCGGTGGACATAGATCTGAATGTCACCTTTTGACCCAATACGGCTTCCACTTTGTTCCTGTATTCTTCAGAAACTCTCAACATCATCGGATATTCATCTTCTCCTACTTTATATTTACTGATCTCCCGACCGTAAATAGCGGTTCTGATCACATCTGCCACATTCCAGGTGGATACACCGTATCTGTTGGCTGCTTCACGATCAACCTGTATGATATATTCAGGTTTTCCAATCTGCATATCTGATTGTAATTCTTCCACACCGGGAACAGCTGCTTTATTCAGGAAATTGATAATATCCTGAGAGAGTATGGCCAGTTGGTCTATATCATCACCTTCCACTTCAATATTGATGGCTTTTCCGGTGGGTGGTCCATTTTCATTTGGTGCCACAACTATTTTGGCATCCACCATATCTTTGACAGCATCTCTCATTTTATTAAGCACATCCGTAGAGGATTTTCCATTTCTTTGTTCTTCGGGTATGAAACTCACTGTCACCCTTGCTTTATGCGGAGAAGCACCCGGATCTGGCGGACCATTCGGATCTGCAGTTCCTTCTCCGATCTGAGTCAATACAGCTTCGACAATATCCATATCGCCTTTGATCGCAGTTGAGATTTTTTCCTCGATTTGCTTTACGGTCTGATCAGTTGTTTTAATATCTGTTCCGATAGGCAATTCAATAAAAGCATTCACATACATAGGATCAGACATCGGGAAGAACTCTATTTTTGGGATTCTGATCCCCAAAAGAGCAAATGACAATATAAACAGTACAACTGTCCAAAGAAATACCCATCTGGGCATTTTCCCTTTGATAGAATATTTAAGAGATTTTTCATAAATGCGGTTGATCCATGGCAATAAATGCTTTTGGAATAACAGTACCATAGGATTTAGCGCATATTTATTGAAGATACTCACAAAAGCTACGATCAATAAACTGTTTCGCAGCCATTCCAGAGATTCACCACCAAAATGCATGATGAGGGCAAAAACCAAAACAGCACCGATGAAAACAAAAAAGTTCTTTTTTTTCCTGGCAGAAGCACTGTTTTCTTGAGCAATTTCCTCCTCTTTTATAAAATAACTTGCAAAAACAGGGTTGATAACCAAAGCGACCAATAAGGAAGATAACATCACAGCGATCAGTGAAATAGGCAGATATTTCATAAAAGTTCCCATCAATCCCGGCCAGAATGCCAGAGGCAGGAATGCAACCAGCGTAGTAAGTGTAGAAGTGATGATCGGAACAGCTACCTCGCCGGCTCCATATTTTGCCGATTCTTTTTTCGAGAATTTGTTCTGCAAGAAGCGGTATATATTCTCAACGATCACAATACCATTGTCTACCAACATTCCAAGTGCGAGGATCAATCCGAACAGTGATACCATGTTGAGCGATATGCCCATCAAACTCAGTGCTGCCATGCCCATCAGCATAGACAATGGAATGGCTATGCCTACAAAAACAGCATTTCGCATCCCAAGGAAAAACAACAAAATCAATGTGACCAGGATCATACCACTGATGATACTGTTTTCCAGGTTATTAACCAGGTTGATCGTCTCTAAAGACTGGTCGTTGAAGAAACTGACTTTCAGCTTGGAAGGTAAAAACTCGGTTTTGACTTTCTCAACGACCTCTTTGACTTTCTCAGAAGTTGAGATAAGGTTGGTACCTTTTCGTTTGACTACATCCAGTGCGATCACCGGGAACCCGTCCGATCTGGCAATGGATGTCTGATCAGCGAAACCGAAACTCACTTTGGCTATGTCCCTGACAAAGACAGGCTTCTGTTGCTCGCTCTTTACGATCACCTTCTCTATCTCTTCAATATTTTGAATCTCACCAACTACCCGAAGTGATCTTCTGACGCCATTGGTTACGATTTCACCGCTCGAAACCGTTAGATTTTCAGCAAAAATGGCATTTTCTATATCATTAAATGAAACCTCAAGAGCTTCCATTTGGTGCATGTCAACATCAATCTTGACCTCTCTGTCCATCGCACCTTTAATATTTACCTGAGAGATTTCACTTAAGTTTTCAATTTCATCCTGAAGTAATTCGGCATAATGCCTTAATTCATCATTGCTGTATTCGCCGGAAATATTTACCGACATTATCGGTAATTCCGAGAAAGCAATATCAAAAACCTGAGGATCTTCCTTTAAATCAGTCGGTAGTTCACTCTTTGATTTATCAACGGCGTCCTTTACTTTCCGCAAAGCTTCTTCCGGCTCAACATAAGTTTCAAACTCAGCTACCACAATTGAGAAATCCTGCATGGAAGTGGAAGTCACATTTTTTATGCCTGAAACCGTACTCAACTCACTTTCGATAGGCCTTGTTATGAGATTCTCAATGTCCGCAGCTGAATTGCCGGGATACACTGTGTTAATAAAAACGTTGGGTATGACCACCTCAGGGAACAACTCCTTGGGAACATTGTTGTAAGAACGTAACCCGTATAGTATGATAATGAATACCAAAACCAGGATACTCACGCCGTTATCCACTGCAAAATTGGTCAGTCCAAACTGCCTGAATTTATTATTATTGCTTGACATATTATTATTTCATTGCCCTAAGGCATTTTTCTTAAACCCTAAAAATTATTTCTCTTCCAAACCTGAGTCCTGGATACTAATTTCCTGACCTTCTGCAAGATAGCTTATACCGCTTTTGATTACTCTATCGTTTACAGCAATACCTGATTTGATCTCAACCCTGTTTTCATAACTTCGTCCCAATTCAACGATGCGTTTTTCAACAATATATTTGCCATTTTCTTCTTTCGCAGTAAAGACAAAGTATTCTCCGCTGATATCCTGTTGCACCAGATTCTGATCCAGCACAATGGCTTTTTTTGACGTATAATCATTGATATACATCATGGCCAGCAGATTGGGCTTCAACAAACCACCTGGATTACTCAGTTTAGCCTCAACTTCAAAAGTTCTGTTATTCGGATGAATGTAGTTACCAATCCGGCTCACATTGACTTCATTGCTATAATCCAAAGCAGGTACTTTAACCAATACTTTATCGTTCTTTTTTACATTTCGAACAAATTTCTCAGGTACATCTGCCACAAGTTTTACTTTGGATGTGCTCATCATCCTGGCTATTGGAACACCCGGACTTACCATTTCTCCTTTTTCAGCCATCATCATCGCGATAGATCCGCTTACAGGAGCATAAATTTTGGATTTTTTCAATGCAAGCTGGGCAGAAACAAGCGTTTTTTCAAGCCTTTCCTTGTTGTTTTTTGCCTGTAGAAACTGAATTTCAGAACCGATGTTCTGATCCCATAATCTTTTTTGACGGTCATAAACATCAACTGCCAGTTCCAAAGATTTTTTAAGCTCCTCGATCTGTTTTTCAGTTCCTTCTGTATCAACCGTGCCGATCAGTTGTCCTTTGGTAACATTGGAGCCCAATTCAATATTCAAAGTGGTAAGTCTTCCCGGCATTTCGGAAGAGATCACCACTTCCTCTTCAGCATTGATCAATCCCTGAACTTCGTAATAGCTTTTAAAATCTTCTTCCATTACTGTGATGACTTCCAGACTTTTGATCTCTTTTTTAAAGTAATCAGGATCCAGTTTCGTGATCTGCCTTTTAATCGAATCAATTTCAGTTTTCAAAACAATCATCTGTTTTTCTTTTTCCTTGATCAGTTTGCTCAGACCTTCAACACTTGCCTCGCCCTGGTTTGTACTTGCACCACATGAAGCCAGCAAAATGATCGACATAAAAATCAGTATATTCTTCATTGCTTTTTATTTGTTGGATTTAATAATATTGTGTCAATTTCTATAGTTTATTCAATTCATTCAATTTAAAATCATTGGATTGCTCATTTGCCTAATGCGATTTCAAGATCGATTTTTGCAACCAGAAAATCATATTGCGCTTTTAAATAATTCATCTGGCTTTCCAGCAAGCTCTGTTCTGCCTGAATGATCTCCAGACTTGAACCCACTCCTTCTTTGTATTTCAATTGCGCAGTGTCAAAAATATTTTTGGCGAGTGCAAGATTATCTTGCCTGGATTTGATGATCTCTTTGGCATTGAGATAATTTTCTCTTGCAGACTGAACCTGAAAGTCAATACCTGATTTCAAAAGAACGGATTGGTTTTCTATATTGCTGATATCCAGTTTGCCCTGCTGAATTTTTGAACTTTTAAACAATCCGTCAAAAATGGGTATGGCCAAAGAAAATCCGGTTATCGCAGCTGGCGTTGAAATGGGGTTTTTGAAAAGATTGTCACCCTGAACAACATACTGATAATTTACAAATCCTCTCAGGCTTGGATAATATGACTTTTTGAACCTGTCAACATTGAGTTCTGTAAGCTCCTTTGAATATTCTAAAATGCTGTATTCCAATCTGTTTTGGTAATTAAAAGCATCCATAAGCTGTGATTCTTCTGTTTCTGCTGATAATACCTGTATGGAATCACTGAGTTTCAGAGCTGACTCCAGTGGATATCCGATCTGCAGTTTCAGAGCATCCAATGCGAGCTTAAGCGTCTTTTGAAGGTCTTTTTTTAGCACTTCCTGATTCTGAACAGCGAGATTTAATTTGTCAACGTCCAGTTTTTCTATAAAACCGGATTTATACATTTCATTGGTCTCTTTGAGCAGGTTTTTCAACACACGGATGTTTTCATCGATCGTTTTGATGTTTTCCTGCAACATCAAAGGTGGCAAATAGGCTTTTCTGACCGCATTTCTCAATTCGGTTCTTTTGCTTTGATAATTGAGATCTGCAAAACCTGTATATTTTTTACTGATCTTCAGAGCAGTGAAAAAAGAAGCGTCATAGAGCAGGGAATTTATGTTCGCTGAAGCTGTCAGACTGTTTTTGGTGCCGAAAGCTACCTTTATAAATTCATCTTCCGGCGCTGACGGATTTAAAAAACTTGCAGGGATCAGCGAGGTTGGCAACTGGATGAAATAATTATAATCGACACCTGCATTGACCTGAGGCAGACCCATTGAACGTGTTTCTATGATTTGTTGTCTTGCTCTAAGTCTTTCGTTTTCAGCGATTGAAATGTCTTTGTGATTGGTCAGGGCATAGTCAATAGCCTGATTGAGGGTGAAAGCCGGAATGTCCTGTGAAAAAACCCTTGCTGTGAATATCAGGGTTAGGATCAATAAACCAAATTTCCTTATCATATATAATATATTTGACTGTGAATGATTACTCAAAATATGTTTTTTTAATACTGTTAAGCAATGCCCGGCCTTTCTCCGTCGCGATTCCACGGATATGATACTCCACCAAAACCCGGAAAAGAGCGCTTTTGCTATAGTTCTCTACCGGGAAATAATCGCTTTCCATGATGGCTCTTACCTTGGCAACATACATTCTTGCGAGGATATCTGCTTCTGTATCATTCATATACAATCCTTCTTCCATCCCTCTTCTGATATTCTGGTGCATCCCATTATAAATGTGATCACCCAGAAAGCCATCCAGTTTGTTCCAGGCATCAGGATAGTAGGTTGCCAGGTCGCTGTACAATTTGGGATCCATTTCATCAAAGAGATCCATCAGGTGTTTCAGCACCCTTAGCATTTCGTCGATAGCATTGACAGATGTGCTTTGATGCCCGTTCAGTTCACTGTTTTCGCAATGAATATAAGATTTAAGATTTTCATCGATCAATTCTTTCTTATTGCGAAAAAATTTATACAGAGTTTTTTTGGAAATGCCCATATGGTTGGCCAGGTCGTCCATGGTCATCTGTTTGAACCCATGACGCTTGAACAAAATGCTCGATTGCAACAGTATTTCTTCCCTTTTTTCCATTTCGGGCGCAAACATAGTGTTTTTGTGTGTGGAAACAAAATTGAAGAAAAAAGTTTCCATGAATTTCGACCAATGGCAATATTTTGTCTATAAACAATTTTATTGTAAAAAAAAAAGGTCATCAAAAACTGATGACCTTTTTATAAATGACTTGCTTTTATAATTATCCAAGACTTTTCACTTCAGTGATCAGGCTGTGGATGGTTTTTTTGGCATCACCAAACAGCATTTTTGCATTTGGTTTAAAAAACAACGGGTTCTGGATACCGGCATAACCCGTATTCATACTCCGTTTTAAAATGATCACTGATTTTGCTTCCCAGGCATTGATCACCGGCATTCCGTAGATCGGACTGCCAGGGTCATCATATGCTGACGGGTTGACAACGTCATTTGCACCAACAACGATGATGACATCCACGTTTTTCATTCTTTCATTGGCTTCCTCTTCACCCAAAAGTTTTTCATATGGCACATCTGCTTCAGCCATCAGAACATTCATATGTCCCGGCATCCTTCCTGCAACAGAATGTACTGCATAATTGACTTCAACCCCATTTTCACTCAAGAGATCATCCAGTTCCTTTACTGTTTTTTGTGCCTGGGCAACGGCTAATCCGTATCCGGGAACAAACATCACTGATCTTGAATAATACAACTGGATCGCTGCGTCATTCGCTGTAACTTCTTTGGCAACCTGGTCTCCAACAGCGCCTGTGGCTGCACCTGAACCACTACCTCCGCCAAAACCTCCTATGATCACATTGGTCAATGAACGGTTCATCGCTTTACACATCAGGATAGTCAGGATGGTTCCTGCAGAACCCACGAGAATACCACCGGTCAGCATCGCCTGGTTGTGATACAAAAATCCACCCATCGCAGCTGCCACACCCGTGAATGAGTTGAGTAAGGATATCACCACAGGCATATCAGCACCTCCGATCGGCATTACAAATGAAATTCCATAGATCAACGCCACTACGAACATGATGATGATCACTGGCATCAGGGAATGGGGATCAACTGTTCCCTGGCTCATAATATATACAATAAATCCGATCAGAACGACCAGTAAAAACATGTTGATATACTTGATCAACGGGGATCTGATGTCACCGATGCGTTCATCCAGCTTTCCAAATGCAACCATACTTCCGGCAAAAGACACAGAACCGATCATCAGCCCGATCAAAATAGCCAGGACTTGTCCGCTGAACATATTGTATGTCCCATCGGCTAATCCGGCTGCCAGATGAGGAAATTCCATCAATGAAATCAGCGCAGCTGCACCACCACCCATTCCATTGAAAAGTGAAACAAGCTGTGGCATGGCTGTCATCTTAACTTTGACGGCAACACCCCATCCGATCACGGTGCCTATCACAATGGCGCCTAATATCCAGGGTATATTCCCAATGCCATGACCTTCACTGTTTTTGTGAAATAAAATCGTTCCAACGATCGCAAGACCCATACCAAAAGCTGCCCACAAATTGCCTTTTCTGGCAGTTCCGGGATTGCTCAGCATTTTCAATCCAAAAATAAACAACACGGAAGCGATGATGTAGATAATCTCCAGAATGGAGTCGCCCAAAGTGAATTGGATTAATTTTTCTATTTGAATGATCTCGTTCATAACTTCCTATTTTTTATCTTTTTTCTTAAACATATCCAGCATTCTGTCTGTAACGACAAAACCTCCTACAACATTCAATGTTCCCAGCACAACTGCCAGAAATCCCAGTATCATTGAAGAAACGGTTTCCGCATGTCCCATCACAATGATCGCGCCGATGATTACTACACCGTGGATGGCGTTGGCCCCGGACATCAATGGTGTGTGCAACACTGTGGGAACATGGGATATCACCTCGATTCCAAGGAATATTGAAAGGACGATGACAAAGATCAACTCCTTATACTCAAAAATAAATGATAATATTGATTCCATTTTTTATTATTTCTTTTGTTGGCTTTAAAAAATTATTTGGTGATAAATGAACCACCGATGATCTCATCTTCCATGTTCATATTCACCTGACCGTCTTTGGAGATGTATTTGAGGAAGTTGTAAATATTCGTACTGAACATCGAACTCGCGTCCTGTGGCATGGTGTTGGCCAAAGCGGAATCGCCCACTATGATCACACCATTGTGATTGATGACTTTACCGTTTTGGGTCAGTTCACAATTGCCACCCGTAGAAGCAGCCAGATCCACGATCACAGCACCTTTTCTCATTTGCTCAACGGTAGTTTTGGGTAACAGCATTGGCGCTTTTCTTCCACGCACCTGTGCTGTGGTGATGATGACATCTGCTTTGGCAGCTCTCCTTTGCACTTCTTCCTGTTGTTTTTGGAGAAACTCCGCGCTTTGTTCAACGGCATATCCACCAGCACCTTTATCATCTGCTGCACCCTGAACTTCTATGAATTTGGCACCCAAACTCATGATCTCTTCTTTTGCAGCAGCACGAACATCAGAAGCTTCAACCTGTGCACCCAGTCTTCTCGCAGTTGCGATAGCCTGTAAACCGGCAACACCTGCTCCCAGTACGATCACTTTGGCAGGTTTAATATTGCCTGCTGCGGTGACCATCATGGGAAAATATCGCGGGAGCCGCATGGCAGCTTCCAGAACAGCTTTGTAACCGGCAATGGAGGCCATGGAAGATAATACGTCCATGGATTGAGCTATGGTAGATCTTGGGATCATATCCAGACTAAATGCTCTGAGTCCAAGACCTTTCAATTTTTCAATCACCTTATCATCGGAAAATGGTTCAAAGCTGGAGATAAGGAAAGTGTCTTTGGCAATGGTTTTCAGTTCCTCATCCGTAAGCGGATTGATACTGATGATCATATCTGCTTTCAGGACATCCGTTCTTACAGCCAACTGAGCTACTTCAGCGTACTCTTCATCTGTAAAGCTGGCTGTCAGACCGGCGCCTTTTTCAACGATAACTTCAAATCCAATGTCTTTGAGTTTGGTGATGGTTGCCGGTGCGAGCGCTACCCGGCTGTCATTGATTTCTTTTGGAATGCCAATTCTCATATCTTAATAATTTAGGTCATAAAGATAAGGATTTATGTTTTATTTACATAAAATATTGAGCATGGAGGAGAAAAGAAAAGAAAAATGTGGGAAGAGCTTGAATACGGCTCCTAAACAAAGTTTTATTTTAAAAAAATCAACAAGCTTGAAAGGATTTACATCGTTTTAACTTGGAGTAAATCTATTTCTGAAATGATCACTCAAGTCAGATCTACGTATCAGGCAGGAAACTTTTGATTTCAACGCTGCTATTTCAATATCTTCAAATCAAACCCTGAGATTTTTTTGCATTGAGCAGTTTCTTTTGTTTAATGAAAATATGCTCAACTGTTTTATCTGTCAATTCTTTTTTTTCGAGCCATTCAATTGTCCAGTTGAAAACATTTCAACTTCATATTTTAATTCAAAATGTTTTGTTTCATAATCAAGCGGATTGTTTGAATGATTAGAAATAATAAAGTCAACATTCTTATCCATATTTAAACAAATGTTATGATCTGAACGAATAATTGTTGAGATGACCCACTTCCTGGCTAAGTCTTGCAATGAATAGTGTCTTTCCGTGCTTATTCACCAATCCACCAATTGTTGATTTCAACTTAAAATATGCTTTTCTTCGCCATTTGTTCCCATTTCTATCCTATTATTCAACTTATCAAATTTTGGATATATCGTGGGTTTAAGCATACTTACTGAACCAGTTTTATCGAATAATCCTTTGAACCAGACTTTGAACAAGTAAAATATCTTGAATTCCACCAGCGAGGGAAGGAACTCTGTCTGATAATACCACCTCAGTTCGATGATCCTGAAGGCATCGATGTTGGTATTGCCATGCGGGATAAAGGGATAGATCAGGCCCTGCTGCTTGTATAAACTGGTTGAAGGCGAAGAAACCGGCAGTTGCACGCCGCGCAGATACCAGATCTTTCCGCGTACACCATCATCGAATGGTTGAACGGTGATGATGTCGGAGAGGGCGACATTGCCGCTGTGAATTGTTTTTTATACCAGCTTCGAA
>DDTL01000080.1 GCA_002344345.1 Saprospiraceae bacterium UBA2365 | reverse complement strand
GTATTATTTAACAATATTTTTATGGGATTTTAATTGAAAAATCAGCTATTGTCAAGTGAAGACTTACAAAATTAAAACGTTATAAAAAGCTTTACCTTGATTTTGTGGTTGGAAGCATTTGTCAATGTAAAGTGCAATTTTCTAATGAATTTTATAGGCAACTTAAAATATTATGTTCCTTTAGTTAAGTGAACTTTGTCCCGAAGTTGAATAATTGAAAAGATCATTTGTGACACCACTTTAATCACAACATTGTTTTTATTTTTTTTGATAAATAACAAAATACACTCAGCCACAAAAACTAAATCCAATTGCTTCTGTTTTTATAATTGCTAATCCAATTTTCAAAAAAACATAATGAAAGTACTTCCATTTATTTTTATAGTTCTGATCTTTTATTTTTTCATACCTTTCACTGTATCTGCCTGCAATCCAGTTGTTTATTCCTTTGACAAAGCAACTAATTATTCTGCGGGGATTCATTTAAAAAGTGTTTCTTCCTCTTTTGAATTGCCTGATATTATAGAATTTGGATTACTTATCAATGTGGAAGATTCCGGTTATCCGTTTTACACATTGACGATAGAGTTTCCTGAAAGAGATTTTTCTGAATTCTTTGTCCTTAATCTCGAAGAAGTGTACAACATTGATCTGTCAACCTTATCCAATTCAATTGGTAAGTATCTGTTATTTGAATATACCAGCGAAATCAATAATGCCCTGCTGGATCTTGTAATTGATGGCGTTTCATTGTTTAATAAAACTGAGTTGCCTGAATGGCATTCAGATATACAGGTAATTCAAGGTATCCTTAGCAATGCAGATGAAGAAACAACAGGAGATTTACCAGGAGAACTCTTCATCACAACTGTAGAAGAAATTACCATGATTTTTCCATTCTATATTACCAGTGAAATTGTAAATGCAAATGGCAAAGAGGTCATTGGATATTATGATCAAAGAACACTCAATACAATCATTTCTCTGGAAATCAAAGAATAATCATAAAAGTTCAATAGTACATTATTCAATGAAATTTGTCCTCCGCTGATAATCGACCGATCTTAAAGAACATTTTACGGTTTATCGGGAATACGGCATTTCAGCTCCACTTAAAGCAAATAACTACTATTCCATCACAGTAGCTACCAACCGTCTCGCACCTCCGTCATACCGGAATTCACCAAGGTAAATACCCTGCCAGACGCCCAGATTGAGCCTTCCGTTTGTAACAGGAATGCTCACACTTTGACCCAATAAGCTGGCTTTGACGTGCGCAGGCATATCATCCGGTCCTTCCATGGTGTGCAATAAATAAGGCAGGTTTTCCGGAACCAGTTTATTCAGTACGGTATCCATATCTTTCAAAACATCCGGATCGGCATTTTCATTGATGGTCAAACCTGCAGAAGTATGTTTGATAAAGAGGTGCAAAATACCTGTTTCAGGCAAAGTTCCGATCTTCCTGAGAACTTCCGTTGTGATAAGATGAAAACCCTTAGGTTTGGGTTCAAGAACAATTTCTATCTGCCTCATTTAATATCGCATGATCGGTGGACATTTCAACTGTCCAAAATAATACATGATGCTGATACCGGTTGTCATATAACTGTCATTATCTGTACTGTTGCCCCTTTGGGTTCCCTGTGAACCAAAACCAGGAACTGTGGAAGGATTGGATAAAGCAACACCGATGTCACCTCTGAGAGACTGAACTTCACCTCTATTGGGATAAACCGTACTTATGTCATCCAGATAATCCGTTGGGACCAGCCTCGCGCCTACTTCAAGATTGATACTCAGTCGATAGTTGATATCCCATTTAATTCCGGCTCCATAAAGCAAACCTATTCCGTAAGAAAGGTATTCTTCACCTAAGATCTGGCCTTCCGTACCATACTCTCTGAGATTATACCACTTTTTTCCCAGCTGCGCCTGAGGATTGTAGTGAAAAATACTTAGTCCGGCAAAAAGATAGGGTGAAAAATATTCCCTTGTTCCATGCACATAAGGAAGAAAATTGAACTCAAACTGGTTGGACAAGTCAAAAATATTAGACCTGAAATGCAGATTTCTAGCCAGTTCAAACGGATTGGACGAATCTTCATCAGTTCCGGATATAAATGCATAATTCAGGGAAGATTTGAAGCTCAATCTGTTGTTGAAAAGATACCTCGCAGTCACACCGCCTGAAAAACCCGGTCTGGTCAGGTTATAGCTCGGATTCAACTCTCCGAAATAATGCGATACACCCAACCAGGCACCTGCTTCCCAGGCTTGCTGCGCTTGAATGGCATTCAGGGAAAACAGGCACAAAAAACTAAACAGCAATGATATTCTATTCTTTCTCATAAAGATATTTTACGTCATGGGAACCGACCTTAACAAAAAACTGTGCAAAGTTATGTTTTTTGCACAGTTTTTGTTTTTGATCCAAAGAAAATACGTTTGATTTTCTTATTTATTTCAATTTGGAGATCAATTGATATAATAATATAAAGCTTGCCTGTATACAAAGTAATCTGACCGCAATGAAAGACCCGGTTTTTTCCTTTTTTCCAAAAGTCGATTTACCTCCATGTCAAATTCAATTTTCATAGCCTTAAGAAAAGCCAGAAACAGCTTTTAATTTCAACAAATGGCTCAACCAAAGCAATTGACACCATTACATTCCTATTTTTTTCCCAGACTTTCCATCCTTTTTTGAATAGCTTTCAAAAATTCCATTTGCTTGTCAATTTCCATTTTTTTTGCTTCCTGGTCCTTGAGATTTGTTTTGATATCATCTTTTGCCTTGATTATTCTTTCTTCTGCTTTCTTGATATCATCATGCAGTTTTTGATTTTCTTTGAACAATCCATCCTGTTCCTTCTGCAATTTCTTCATTTCCTTTTCAGCCAGTTCCAATTCCTTTTGGACCGCATACCTTTTTGCATCAGTCTTAAAATCCTCTAAAAACGACTTCAATCCGTCAAATTCTTTTGGATGGTCCTTTGAATTGATAAAAGCGGTACCCAAATCAGTCCACAAAATCATGGTGCAGTTACTTCCACGCTCTGCGAATCTGGCATAAACATCCAGATTTGAACCCAGGGAGATCTGGTTGATCTTGATTCCTGTGATGTAATATTCATCCGCCTTCTTGTTTCTTTTAACGCTTCCAAATTGCTTCATGTGATCTGTCCATAATTTTACCGCCTCACTGACAGTCACTCCTTCCAAAACTGTTTCCAGTGAAAATTGAACACCCAGACTCATATTATTCTGGCTTTCCGTTATTTGACCGGAAACAAATGGTAAACTGAAAAACACAATACATACCAATAAAACTACCTGCTTCATTTTAATCGATTTGTTTATTAAATAATTTGGTTGAATTCAATATTTGAGTCTGTTGCGAAAAGGCATATCTTCAATTTTTTATAACATATTTATAATAATAATATTTATAACATACTAAATTGCAGACTAAAAGTATTTGAAGTATACGTTTCTATTCGTGCATTCGTGGTGGTTAATACTTTTCGGATCAGATTCAAATGTCATCAGGTAGCAGGAAAATCTTAGATGAATGCATGGAATGGGCAGCATTGTTTTCGCATTGGCTATTAATAACCAGGATAAAACAGCATTTAGTGCAATGCCACCTGTTTAAAAAAATAGATGACATCCAAACAAACCATGGTTCGGGTAATGATTCCTGCACTTAAAAACGCTATCAAATGTATCAGAAAGAAATATTATATTTTTCTTTCTTGGTTTTATGATATACATCCCAGCTGAAAATGAAATACTGTGCCGGTGTATGAGGCACACCATTCTGTTTTTCATCCAAAGGAATGACATATTTCATTTGGTTGATCTTTTTCCTGAAGTTTCTTCTGTCGAGATTAACTCCCAATATAGCTTCATACAAACGTTGTACTTGCAATAAAGTGAATTTTTCAGGAAGCAATTCAAATGCCACAGGTTCTTTCAAAACAGCCGACTGCAAAGCTTCCAGTGCTTTGTCAATGATTTCCCGATGATCATAACCCAGCTCTGGCAATTCTGCCACAGGAAACCAGCTCGAAAAACTATGTGCTTCATCCGGATTTACTTTGGTTTTGTCCACAAGTGAATAATAACCAACTGTCAAAACATAATCAGAAACATCAGGATAAGTGGTTTTAAGCCAAAGCTGATCATTTGTGTGTTGGATCCGGCTGATGTCGCCAAATGCATGGAATTGCTTCAGATATATATTGTCCAGACCTGTTTTTTCCTTTAATACCCTCCGGGCGGCATCATCCACATTTTCTCCTGTCAATATATGATGCCCCTGAACCGTGTAGTCAGTGAATAGCGGTTGACCTGTCTTTGCATCCATCAATTCTCTCCGGGTTAACATTACATACAGAGAATCATCGGCATAACCAAAGATCACGCAGTCAACGGATATGTTATTTAGGATCTTCTCCATCGTAACTGTTGAAACTGTTGATCATAAACAAAAAGTCCTATATAATTACTGTGTAAATAATACATGATACAAATGTAGAAATAAGATTGGTGAATATCAAATTTTAAATGACAAAAATAATACAATATATATATAGTATTGAGTTGTTAAGAATATCTTTATTTTGAATTGTTTTAAATTATTAAGAATTAATTAAAAAAACAGCCTGCTATTTAATTTTTTATTAAGTTTGTTACTGTGTAATAAATACACACAATATTTTTATGATTAAAATAGGAATGCCTATGGAAAAATAAGCCTCACTTAAGAAGTTATCAATTTGTTTTTTATGAAAATATTTTTACCCTATTTTGATGGTCATCATGGCCAAAAGTGGATATGGC
>DDTL01000051.1 GCA_002344345.1 Saprospiraceae bacterium UBA2365 | reverse complement strand
TTCTACATCAAATTTCTTTAAAGTTCTGCCAAAAAAAATACGAATTCAATTTTTAAGACACTAAATAACTACAAAAAAGTTAGCTTTTAAATTTTTCGGAATTAGTAAACTAAGCTTGCATAGAGTATTTTTTGTAAAAAACAGAGTTAAAGTCGTACATTCGCAACCAAATTTTATATTGCCAGGCTGAAAAGAGTTTCAGATCATGCTTAGTCTTTGCAAGAAAACGCCAAATACTGCGTTATGCCTGATTTTTGGAACAACCATTTACAATTGGTAAACGCCTTGTTTTCAAAAACTCATGCCGTGCGATACGCGCAGAAAGGTCGCAAGTCTTGTCCTTGAAGTTTTCTTATCAAGGAAAAAAAACCTTGGGTTTTCTCGAGGGTACATACTACTTAGTCACTAAAATCACCAAATCATTGGGAAGGAAAAATAAACTCAGAAAGTTTGCAGAAGTTCAGTCTTTGCCGAATGTTTATGAAACCATTGATCCGCTCAGCCCGGTGCTGAGAAAGGGAGAAAATGAATTATTGGAAATAAAAGGTAAGTGGAATGAATGGCATTTTGTCAATTCCAATCCCATCACCCTGGAGCTTGCCTGTGGCGGGGGAGAATATGCTGTCAATATGGGAAAGATGTTTGCAGAAAGGAATTTTATCGGTGTGGACATCAAGGGTGCAAGGATCTGGAAAGGAGCAAAACAAGCTTTTGATGAAAATATCGGTAACGTAGCATTTTTGCGGACCAGGATTCAGCAAATAGCCAATTTTTTTAAGAATGGTGAAGTAGATGAGATCTGGATCACTTTTCCCGATCCGTTTCTGAGGAACAGCAAAACCAAAAAGAGACTTACCTCACCCATGTTCATCAGCGAATATCGTAAAATATGTAAACCAGGAGCGCTGATCCACCTTAAAACGGATGATCCTACATTGTTTGAATTTTCACTGGAGACGGTGATGCAAGACCCAGGATGTAAGCTGGAATATCAAAATGAGGATATTTACTCAAAGCCTTTGATCTACCCTGAACTTTCCATCAAAACCTACTACGAATCCATGCATCTGGAAGCCGGTAAAAAGATCAGGTATCTGAGATTTCGTATTTGATTTCTTAAAACCGCCGTATTCCGGGAGATAAACTTTATTTTTCTGCTTTTGTGCAGCATCATACACATCAAATGCATTGATATTCACATAACTTATAACAGATTCCTGAAAAAACTAATCCTGTTCAGCCGATTTTTCAATTAAACGGAAGCCATTACCATGGATGTTTTCAATTTCAAGATTGGTATCGTGGCTGAGGTATTTGCGCAATTTTGTAATAAAAACATCCATACTCCTCGCTGTGAAATAATTGTCTTCACCCCAAATTTTCAACAATGCATCGGATCTGTTCAACACATCATTTTTTGTCAGGCAAAACATTTTTAGCAGTTCAGCCTCTTTCGGAGACAGTTTATGTTTTTCTTCATTTTTATAGCTGAGAATTCGGTGCGGATAGTTGAAATTATAATCACCCAGGGTGAATTCCTTCAGTTTCTCATTTGGATCAGGAGCCTTCTGGCTTCTTTTTAAAACTGCCTGCACGCGAAGCAATAGTTCTTCAGAATTGAACGGTTTTGTGATATAATCATCAGCACCTACTTTGAATCCTTCTATGACATCAGACTTCAATGTTTTGGCAGTGAGGAAAATGATAGGTATCTCCAGATTTTTTTCCCTGATTTTTTTTGCAAGGCTAAACCCGTCCATTTTAGGCATCATCACATCCAGAATGCACAGGTCATATTTGTCTTTTTGGAAAAACATCAATCCTTCCTGGCCATCCTGAGCCAGATGCACGTCATAATCATGCATTTCAAGGTAAGATTTCAGTACATCACCAAAATTTCTATCGTCTTCAGCCAGCAAAATTTTAAACATCATGATAAAAGATTTTTCTTATGACTTTTTAATAAACCTTAAGTTACATTTTTTCGGGGAAAAAATAATATAAAATCGCTTCCTTTTCCCAATTCGCTTTTTACCGATACTTTACCCTGGTGCGCTTCCACCAGCGCTTTGACATACGCCAAACCGAGGCCAAACCCTTTAATATTATGAATATTTCCTGTTGGAATTCGGTAAAACTTATCAAAAATATGCTTCCGAGCTTCCTTGGACATACCTAAGCCGTTGTCTTTAAAAGAAAGTTCGATCCCGTTTGCAACATCCCGGGTGGAAACGGTGATTTCAGGATCATTGATTGTGTATTTTAAAGCATTATCCAGGATGTTATGTATGATATTCGAAAAGTGGGTCTGATCTGCAACCAGCATATAATTATTGGCCTGGAGGTTAAGGAAGATCTGACCATTTTTTTGTTCCGCATTTAATTTGGCATGGTCGACAGCTTTTTTGATCAGTTCGTGTACATCAATGGAAACGAGTTTCAATTCAATGGTCTTTTTGTCCAGTTTGGCGATATTAAGCACCTTCTCGACCTGGTTCAACATCCGTGAATTCTCTTCCTTGATGATAGAAATAAATCTTTTTACCTTGCTTTCATCTTTGATCACGGATGGCGTGATGATGCTGTCAGATGCCAGAGAGATGGTCGCAATGGGTGTTTTGAACTCATGCGTCATATTATTGATAAAGTCGGTTTTCATCTCGGATATCTTCTTTTGATTGAAGATTATATATATAGTATAGCTGAAACCAAAAAGAATGATACTGGTGAATAAAAGCGAACTGAATAAAGAAGGCCAGACTGTAGGTGAAAGTAAAAGATTCTTATTCGGAAAGATAATCATCAGACTTCCCGGGCTGTCAAATTCCGTAGTCAGTAAACTCGCTTTATATTTGGTATCATCCAGTCCGCTGTTGGTCATCACATGCGTAGATTGGGTATTTTTATTCAAAACAGGCACATAATGGTCATTGATGATGATAAAACTACTATCCTTATTACTGAACACGCCGTATTGAAAATCCAGTAAAATTCCCTGGTTATTTAGTGCCAGAGTGATCATTTTTTTAAGTTCTGCAGGTTTGATGTTTTCCAGATACTCTGAGGGATTTAAGGAGAAACTCAGATCCTGAATTTCAAACTGATCCTTTTTGATCCTCCAATCCATGTAGGAGGTCTTCGGCATTAATAAGGATCTGCTGGTCAGCTTATCGAAGGATTTATCCCTGATTGACTTTTCAGCTCTGGCGTCATTCGACAATTTATCATTGACTTCATTCAGGGCAACGAATACTTTATTGTCAAAATTTTTGGCATCCAGTGCAAGATTGGATTTAATCCAGAATACCTGCGTGACAGCGATACCCATCATCGCAATACTCATGAATATAATGATCAGCCAAATCCTGTTTTTCTTCAAAGTTAAAATGGTTTGATGATAAGCTACATGGTTGAAATCCCAAAAATACGTAAGTTTTATAAATAGCCAACTGAGGTAAAGTCTACTTTTGATTTAAAAATCCTGAAAACAAGGTAAAATATGTTACAAATTACCCATTTTAATCAAAAGCCATACCAATACGAATTATAATATTTCAAAAATATGGCTATAAAAGATGGATGCATAAATACGCTATTTTGTTGTTTTTTGTTAATTTTTAAATAATTATTAACAATAAAATTTACTTTTGCCCGCTTTAATTTTGAGTTTATGGAGAAAATTATCAGAAAAAATCCTTCTGCAAGCCTGGAAGTGATTGGAATCAGGAAAACCAAAAATACGCACTGGAATCTTTTATCGGAACAGTTGGTTGAAGCAAGCATTAAAAATGGTTTGGGTGTTTTGACAGAATCAGGAGCTATTGCTGTCAGAACCGGAAAATTTACAGGCAGATCACCTAAAGACAGGTTTATTGTTAAAGATAATTTCACGGCCGGATTGGTAGACTGGAATCAAATCAACCTTCCTTTTGATCCGGAGAATTTTGACAAATTGCATAGGGCAATGATCAGCTATTTGAAAGATAAAGAATTATATGTAGTGGATGGTTGTGTAGGAGCTGACGAAAAATATCGTTATAGAGCAAGGATAGTTTGTGAATATCCATATAGTGCCCAGTTTGCAAGGAATTTATTTTTGAGACCGGATTCCGAAAACCTGATGAAATTCATTCCGGACTGGCATGTGATCGTTGCACCGGAATTTGAAGCTGATCCAAAGGAATTTGGAACCAGGCAAGGTAATTTTGCAATCCTTCATTTCTCCAAAAAACTAATACTCATCGGTGGAACAGCTTACACGGGAGAGATAAAAAAAGGTTTATTTTCAGTGATGAATCTCCTGTTGCCCATTGAGAAAAATGTTTTTCCGATGCATTGTTCTGCTAATATTGCCTATTCAGGCGCTGATACGGCTATTTTTTTCGGGCTTTCCGGAACCGGAAAAACCACTTTGTCAACCAGCGAGCACAGGCCGTTGATAGGTGATGATGAACACGGATGGAGTGACAAGGGCATTTTCAATATAGAAGGTGGTTGTTATGCCAAATGCATAGATCTTTCTCCGGAAAAAGAACCTCAGATCTTTGAAGCGATCAAACACGGAGCCATTTTGGAAAATGTGGTTTTTTACTCAGGCACAAGAATTCCAGACTACTCTGATGATTCCATAACTCAGAATACCAGAGTTTCTTATCCGATCGAGCATATAAAACAAGCCCGCAAGCCGTCTGTCGGAGACCATCCAAGGAATATTTTTTTCCTGACGGCTGACGCTTTTGGTGTTTTGCCTCCGATTTCCAGGTTGAATAAAGCCCAGGCAATGTTCATGTTTATTACCGGCTATACGTCAAAACTGGCTGGTACTGAAGAAGGTATCGTTCATCCTGAAGCGACATTTTCTACATGCTTTGGTGCGCCTTTTATGCCATTGCATCCTTCTGTCTATGCCAAAATGCTGGGTGAGCGTATGGAAAAATATGATGCGCATGTCTGGCTGATCAATACAGGCTGGTCAGGAGGTCCTTTCGGGGTAGGATCCAGGATAAAACTCCAATACACCAGGGACATGATCAGAGCAGCTTTGAAAGGTCAGCTGAATTTTGTGGAATATTATAAAGATCCGGTTTTTGGTCTTGAAATTCCAGAATCATGCCCGGAAGTTCCTTCAAAAATTCTTAATCCCCGAAACACCTGGCAGGATAAAGATGCATACGACAGGAAAGCTGTTTATCTGGCAAAGGCATTTGTAAAAAACTTTGAAAAATTCGGGAATGGTTTTGATGAAAGCATTCTGAATGCTTTGCCAAAAGTAGAAATGGACGAATTGGTAAATTCGGAAAAAAGGAATTAAAAATGCTTGCTTTGTTAATAGGGTATTTTAAGTAATGCGAATCAAGGGTTGAAAAAAAGCTCCGAAAATCCTTTATTTGGCCTCAATCCTAAAGGAAGATAAAGGATTTTCTCGCTTTCATCCTTTAGGATCGANNTTAACTTTAACCCTTGATTCGAATAAGTAACAAACTTTAATTCAGGCTGATATATCGCATATAAATTTTGATTTTATTCTCTTTTGAATTTTTCGGAAGGATATTGTATGAATGTGAGTAAGTTGGAGGAAATGTGAAAGAGCCTGGGGTCCAAATTGTTTTTTTGACTTATTGTAAATCGGTTTTCAATACAGACTTTTATCCGCTTATACAAAAAATGTTAAATGTTTTTGGCAGTTTTGGAAATATCTTTCCCTTGCAAAATAAATTCGTTGTATCCGTACTTTGTGACTGATATCTAGGATAAACCAACTTCTTCAGGTGAATTGAACCATAGGGGAGACATTTTTTTGACTATTGGAAATATCCGGTTAATGTACTTGTAGAATGATGAACTGTGTTTCAAGCCGGGAATGGGCTTGATACATCCGGGTCTGTATGCAAAAACTTGTTTAAAAGGAAGTTTTCTGAGATCATTTTAAGTTTTTCCTTTTACCCTTGCTCAGTGCGAAAAGGATTTTATACTACTTTCGGTACCCTGTCCGGAAACATAATAATGAGTCATGCCAGAATTTTTTTCCGCTAAAATGCTGATAAAATTCCTGGTCAGATCATAAGTAATCCTTTCGTATTCCCATTTTGGGATACCGACTGAACTCTTACCCATGCAAAAAAAGGGCAACAAAGGTTCTTAATGGATCTTTCACACTTTCCAGATCGAAAAAAACTTTGATAACGATCTTTTTAAGTTTTGGATCTTCTATTTCCGGATCTTTTCTAGATATACTCAGAACTTCAGTGATAACTGCATTTTGTTACAGGTGTGCAACACACCTTTTCCAACCATGCCTGTAACACCGGTTACTATTATTTTCATAATTTATTGTTTGGGTATTTAAATTTTCGGATAAATAAATATCATAAATGACAGTTCAGCGGAACATGGATTTATTTAGTATCATCATTCATCAAGAAAATAAATTAATAATTATTTAACTTGGGTATAATTTTTATAAATTTGGATTTTAATCATCATTATCTTTTTTGTGTGAATGATTGGAGGCATAAAGTATAGTTTCTGGGTTTATTTGAGTTTTCAGACGCTGGTATTATCAGGTCAGGCTCCGGATCAAATAAATGCTGAAATTAAAGAAGTAGTAGTAGGGCTGGAGGATCTCGACCTCCAAACCGGAGATTTGATATTTTTCCAAAACCGCATTTTTGAAGGTGTTTTGATCAATATAGGTACGCTTTCACATTTAACGCATGTAGCTATGGTGGTAAAAGAACCTGGTGATGGTTCACTCTGGTTGACACATGCAACAGACAATTCATACAATGGAACAGGAGTTCCGGTCAGGAATGAAGCTAAACCAAGAAATGGAGTGATCATGACCAGACTTCAAAGTTCATTTATTTCAACGAATGATCAGCCAGAGGGATTTTATAAAAAGATCTGGATATATCGGCTGAATGAAAAACGGGTAAAAAGACCTGCTTTGGACAGGGTCATAGATTATTATGAAAGGAATAAACACCTTAAATTTGAAACATCCTATCTTCGATTTTTATTCCCAGCCTATGATTTGTATTTCTTTGGTAAGGATCTGATCGCATTTGAGGAAAATGATAAAAGGATTTGTTCTGAATACGTTCATAAGCTCATGATCGAACTTGGATTTCCGGTTGAAAAATATCAACAGTCCAATGAGTATACTCCGGGAGATATCTGTTATATGATCACACCCATATACAAAGCTCCCAAACTATTTACATTTCGGGATGGAGCATACAGACTGACTGATTATTAATCACAAGCTTGCTACGAAAAGTCTTTGTCCACTGAATCCTCACTGACGTTTTCAGTCAGTACAGGCACTGACGTTTTCAGTCAGTACTTGCCTGGAAACAGACTTTTAATTTGTTGGTTTTCAATCGTTTCTCTTTAGTCTTTTGCTGATCGATGACGTCAGTAAGCTGGGGCAAAAAATGATTGAAAATCAGCAAATTGGACTTTTAGGAGTAGACTCATTCTTTGGTTTTCAACAAAAAACATGTCGTCAGACAGGTTTTACCTCTGACGACATGTGGTTTAAGAATTTAGACAATGAAACAACACTTATTCCCTACCAATCCTGTATCTCAAACCCGCATATAGGTGCATTCCCATAACAGGTCCCCAAATCAGTGAACTGTCAAAATAAGGTCCGAATGCTTCATCTGCTGCAATGATCGGGTGGTGCTGTTTAAAATTCAACAAGTTTTCACCTCCGGCATACAATTCGAAATGCTCTTTCCAGGATTTTGAAATATGTGCATTGATGAGATAGTAACCTTTTGAGTATTCATCCAACTGATAAATTTCAGGATTGTCAGAAGTATCCGGAATCCGTTTTTTACCTTGCCAACTTACTGTAGCATCAAATTTCCAGCCATTGTTGATGGCATAGGCTGCATTTATAAAAGCCCGATGCCGTGAACTTAAAGGTTTTTCCAGCAGTTCACCCGAGAAAGTCGTTTTAGCATCATTGAATCTGTAAGCAAGCCTGAGGTCAAAGGATCTGAAAGGACTGAATTCAGCCTGGAACTGCAAACTATTTGAAAATGATTTACCTTCGAGGTTATAAAAACGGACAAGCCGGGGATTTTCAAGATCAACGATCACCTGATTTTCAAATCTGGTATGATATCCATCTGCGGAGAGGATCAGGTCTTTCCCGGCAATCCTGAAGGTCTGTGTCAGGTTCATTCCAAAATTCCAGCTTTCTTCGATTTCTAGGCCATACGGTAAACCTGGTCGAACATTTAGGATCAGAAATTGCCTTGAACTGGCAAAATGTCCGATATTTTCTGCAAAAATGCTGGCGGTCCTGTTGCCCTTTCCCCCTGCAAACCGTATGGTGGTCTGTTCCGTAGGTGCATATCGAATATTCAACCTGGGATTAAATAAAAATCCATAATTGTTATGAAGATCTGCCCGGAGCCCGGCAACCAGTGAAAAATGGTCATTGGGCAAAAAAGTGTATTCAAAATATGTTCCGGGAATCCATTCATTTCTGGTGTAATTTGTTCCGGCTACATTTTCGTCAATCAAATCCCAAAGAAAACTGAGACCGGTCTTAAAGCCATGTTTTTCTGAACCCAAAACACTCTGATAAATCAGGTTGGCAAAGAGACTCTGTTGCTTTCCGTCATAATTACGTTCACCAAACAGATTGCTCTGAGTATGACTGACCCCGGCTAATTGGAAACCAATACTGGCCAAAGGTTCATTTCTAAGTACTTTACCCGTTTTGAGCCAAGCCTCAAATCGGTTTGTTTTCATGGTTGCACCCCAATGCTGATTGCCGGGCTCATCGTTCAGAAAAGCAGTTTGCCCGCTCATTTTATCAAGTATGGTGGCTTTAATTCCAAATTGTCCTTCCAGCCCTTTTTCTGTAAATAATTTCCATCTGTTGACAGCTATCAGTTGAGTTCCTGTGGGATTATCTGCAAATCCGTCTTTGTTATGATCTGATGGTTTTTGAAGAAGGTTGCCATGAAGAAGCAAGCCCGTTGACATAATCGGAATGATATCATGACTGAGATTCAGGTTGGCTTCCATTCGTCCTTCTTTACTTCCAAAGAGATTCAGATAGAGCAAATCACTTTGTTCGGGTTTTCTCAGTTCGACATTGATCTGCCCGGTCATGCTTTCAAAGCCGTTGACCACGGAACCTGTTCCCATATTCATTTGAATGCCCTCGATCCAAGGTCCGGGCGTATAAGTTAAACCTTGAATGGCAGAAAGTCCGCGGATTTCCGGGATCAGTTCCCGGGTGATCTGAACATATTTTCCTGCTAATCCCAGCATTTCAATGATCCTCGCCCCTGTAACAGCATCTGAAAAACTTACATCGATGGAAGGATTGGTCTCAAAGCTCTCGGAAAGGTTGCAGCAGGCAGCTTTGTGCAGTTCCCTTTCAGTGATCTTGAAAGTTTTGATCGGATCGATCGCCGAAATTTCAGTTGCCCTTCTGCGGTGTCGGATCTCCACCGTTTCCAGATAATTGTCCGGGATCAGGACAATTTCAATAAGTTCATCCATTTCCGTGTCGATCAAAAGAGTATCCGATCTGAATCCGATATAGGAAATGACCAACCAATCATTTTCATTTTTTTTCTCAATTTCAAAACTGCCATCCATCCCTGATGAAGCTCCCTGCCCGTTTTCGAGCCAAATAATATTTGCTCCGGGAAGCCCTTCCTGTTTTCCTTTACCGGTTAGTTGGGCCACTTTTCCTCTTAGAAGGAAACTGGATTTTGTGCCCTGTACATCCATTTCTTTTTTATGAGGATTTTCAGGGTCGCGATAATGGCAACAAGCTGGCAGAGATTCATAAATATCATCCGGTGCGATCGCTTTTTCCGTATCATGTCCTGCAAAAGCCAGGTTTTTGTGCAATTCTTCCTCATTAAAACGGTCGTTACTGATTTCTAAGGACAACTTTCCGGTTTTTATATTCCAGAAAGCCGATTTGACGCCTATTGTTTTGAGAGAAACCTCTTCGATCCGGTCTCTGCACATTTCACAGGCGCCTGCAACCTGGTAGCTGACCATTTTTTGCTGACTTATACCGTATCCGGGTAAAAATCCCGTCATTAAAACTATTAGAATCTTTAAAGATATATATTTCTTATTCATTTGATATTCATTATTTTAGAAAACAACAAACGGAAATTGTGCCTACATTAAACAATATCCTTTTTCATCAGGAACAATTTCTCAGTGTGTGGATCTGAAGTACAGCGTTTCAAAGCCCGGATCATTTTTCCCTGATCTGCTTACGTTAAAATTAAACAGTGGAAAACTGAACACAAGGCAATATCATGCTGACAATGCCTGAAAATTTAAATGCTAACAAATGAATTTCTGAAAGGAGATGACACGACTTTGCCCATCCGGCAATGGTCCCGAACGCGATTGTTTTACAATGTGTGAACAGGGCAATTCTTCATGTAGTAATATAGAAGTGTGGAAAGGATGAACAGTATCAAAATCAAAATCAGTTAAATTATAGTTGATGATTTTTTCAGTCTGGAATATGGGAATCAGGTCTATTTTGACCAATTCCATCTCGTTTCTGCAGCAATTTTTACAATCCTGGCCATCGCTGCAACAAACATCGTCATCTTTTTCTGCACAACAAGTCTTTTCTTCATGGTCAGAACAGCAGGCGTTGTTCTGAATGTTGACTTTGGTGACAGAACAAGCTACTGCGGAATCAGTATGTTCGAGATGACAAAAGTTGTCCTCAGCTATAATATATTGAAAACCAATTAATTTATCCTGACAATAATGTTTATATACAGGTATTCCAACACTCGCCAGGATCAGATTGAGCGAGAGCAGTAATGCTGTAATTTTTTTAAAATACCTGTTGTACATGGCCTATAAACAATTGTTCAGACAAAATGTTTGGCATTATCCGCAGGCAAAAATAAAGATAAACCGGTATTTTGTATCATTTAATTCTTAAAGGTATTGTTAAAATGTTGCGTAAGCCACGAAATGGTTTCCGCAGCATCTTTTGAACAGGCAAATAGATGCCCGCCTGAATGATCTTTGGTTCCTGCAAGGCTGAGGGCGATTCCTCCCGCTTCCTCCACGATCAGTGTGCCGGCAGCGATATCCCAGGGATTCAGATGCATTTCGAAATACAGGTCAAAAGTTCCCTGTGCGGTGAAGCACAGATCCAGTGCAGCGGATCCCAGGCGACGAACACAACGGCTATGGTGTACATAATAATGAAGGGCAGCATCAAATTCGGGTGTGATCTTCGACTTATCGTAAGGGAAACCGGTGGCGATCAGCATTTCAGAAACCAGCTTAGGTGGATTGACCCTGATCGGACGACCATTGCAAAATGCGCCCTGTCCTTTGATCGCTGAATAGAAGTTTTTTTGCATGACATCATATACTGCGCCTAAAATGGCTTCACTTCTTTCATAAAGGGCGATACTGATGGAAAAATGAGGTATACCGGTAATGAAATTGGTGGTTCCGTCCAGGGGATCGATGATCCATTGCATTTTTTTGACGGAATTGGAGACCATTTGCTCTTCGGTCAGGAACCCGGCTTCAGGAACAAGTTGGGCCAGTTTGGTGGAAAGCATGAGCTCCGCTTCCTTATCCACGAAACTAACCAGGCTGTTGACCGATTTGGTTTCCACCTGATCCTGTCTGACTCTGCCAAAATGACCCCTGATAAAGTCCGCGGTTTCAGACATGACTGTTTCCAATTCTTTTATGATAAATTGATGATCCATAGATTATTCAAAATTTTGAAGGGGCAAAATTACCAAAAAAATGAACTGATCAATGATTTTTAAATGTCAGGATGGTAGAGAATCTGTCGTGCAGTTACTTTGTTTGAAATGTTCCCATGTACGCTGATTTTTTTCAAATTGTTCCCTTTGTACTAAATGATCGATCTGTTTTGATTGTCGACTTCAGATAACTGATTACAGATTACAGATCACTGATAGCTCACAAAATCATCAGATCATCAAAAACACCTTCCGCCCGCTTTTCCCCGACGCTGTCTCCACCGTGAGCACATAGCTGCCGGGCTTTAAACCGGATACATCGATCATCAGTGTCTCATCGGCCATCGAACCTTCAAACCTGCGGATGATCCTGCCATTCATGTCGAGGATGTGGTAAATATGCTGTTCTTCTGCCTTCTGGAAGACGTATAGCCAGTCTCGTACAGGATTCGGCCAGATCAGGATGTGCGCTTCTTCCGGAGGCAACTGCATAACGCTCACTTCTTCATGACATCCGGGTACGATGCAGCCGTGGCGGTCGGTTTTGAAAAACCAGGATCTGGCGCCAGAGATAACACCGCTTATCAAATCTCCGCATCCAATATAACCTCCATCGTGGCTTTGTTCCAGATCATAGATCCAATGCCAATATTCAAGGGAGTCTATATCCACTACCGTAATTATCCTGTCCCACATCTTTTTTCCATTTTTATCAACTTTGGACAGGAATCCTTTTTGAATTGCATTGAAATAGGGATGATCTTCTTCGTCATAATTGAAAGGAGAAATTGTGCCGGCTGCAATATAGCCATCATTTTCAACCGCCGGTATCAGGCAACATATGGTATTGACTGAGTTATAATTCAAGGTGCCCACAGGAGTTTTCCAGTCCGTATAATAATTCGAGTCCAGCTGCATGACAGTTGGTCTCCATTTATATCTCCCCAATATTGAAGATTGTGCGTAATAAAATCCTTTCAGACTGGCGACGATGCGGTTTCCATGGTCATCCAGAACAATTTCTTCTATTCCATGCATAAGTGAGTCAACAGGAGTCATAAATTTGAGTACTGCATTTCCTTCCAGATCCATTTCCCAGATCATGGCGTGATTTTCAGAATCGGAATAACTCAATGATTTTTTCCCCACAGATCCTATGATCAGTTTTATTCCATTCCATTGTATGGCATCAGGATAATCATTTTTCCCGGGTATTCCAAAATAGTGGTGTTTGATATCAATATTGCGGATATTAACGAGGCTGACTTGTATATCTTCGAGTTTTGTATTGATCGGGGTCAATTCCTTGACTGATCCCACTACTGCGAACAGACTATCATTGACTTGGCATATTTCTTTACCGGAATAAAAACTATCCGGCATCAGTCCATTATAAATTTTGATCTTTTTATTAATATTTAAATTCTTTTTATTTACTACCCATATTTCTGCCTTATACCCAAAGAAATTCATTAAGAAAACAAACACACTATCCAGATCATAAACATTATTACTGGATCCCGTCCAATAGAAATCTTCATGCCTACCTTCTATAAATTTTTTGCTCATCAATTCTCCTTTATTGTTGAATTTAGCTATGAATCCATCATAGAAATAAAACTCAAAATAGTCTGTACCATGTCCGACAAGAATGATAGTGTCCTCATATTGAAATACTAACCCCGGAAGTGAAACAAAATCCAATAGTTTTAGCTCAAGATTGAATGTGGACTGAGCACAAATTATGGTAGGGCTGAAGGAAATGGTTATCGCCAGCAAGAATATCCTGATCAAATTTTTGTATAAGACCATAATGGTTAACTATAATAACAGGGAGCAAATTCAATTTCGCTCCCTGCCATATTTTTTTATTGAACAATCATTTTTCCGCTATATTTTCTGCCGTTTGAATCAATAACGGAGTAAATATAATAACCTTTATTGGCTTGACTTAGTTCAATTGAAGCAGTTCTGTTCATTGGTTCAGTTTGTTGATCCGTTGCTGGTGTTTTCACCTGAAAAATGATTTGTTCCTTTGTTTCTATGTTCCTTTGTTTAGATTCGAGGATTCGAAAATTTGAAGATTCGAAAATTTGAAGATTTGAAAATTTGAAGATTTGAAGATTAAAACATCAGATAATCAGATAATTTGAACATCAGATCATCAAAAACACCTTCCGCCCACTTTTCCCCGACGCTGTCTCCACCGTGAGCACATAACTTCCTGGCTTTAAACCGGATACATCGATCATCAGCGTTTCATCGGCCATCGAACCTTCAAACCTGCGGATGATCCTGCCATTCATGTCGAGGATGTGGTAAATATGCTGTTCTTCCGCCTTCTGGAAGACGTATAGCCAGTCTCGTACAGGATTCGGCCAGATCTGGATGTGCGCTTCTTCCGGAGGCAACTGCATAACGCTCACTTCTTGATGACATCCGGGTACGATGCAGCCGTGGCGGTCAGTCTTGAACAACCAGGATCTGGAGCCTGCTTTATCAATACTAGTTACTCTTCCACTTCCTAAATAACCACCATCTGTACTTTTTTCTAAATCATAAATTTTGTGCCAGTATTCAAGTGAGTCTATATCCACTACCGTAATTATCCTGTCCCACATCTTTTTTCCATTTTTGTCAACTTTGGACAGGAATCCTTTTTGAATTGCATTGAAATAGGGATGATCTTCTTCGTCATAATTGAAAGGAGAAATTGTGCCGGCTGCAATATAGCCATCATTTTCAACCGCCGGTATCAGGCAACATATGGTATTTACTGAGTTATAATTCAAAGTACCCACAGGCGTTTTCCAGTCTGTGTAATAATTCGAGTCCAGCTGCATGACAGTTGGTCTCCATTTATATCTCCCCAATATTGAAGATTGTGGGTAATAAAATCCTTTCAGGCTGGCTACGATCCGGTTTCCATGGTCATCCAGAACAATTTCTTTTATCCCATACATTATTGAGTCGGCAGGTGTCATAAATTTGAGCGTTGCTTCTCCTTCCAGATCCATTTCCCAGATCATGGCGTGGTTTTCAGAATCGGAATAACTCAATGATTTTTTTCCCACTGATCCTATGATCAGTTTCATTCCATTCCATTGTATGGCATCAGGAAAATCATTTTTCCCGGGTATGCCAAAATAATGGTGTTTGATATCATTTGTGCGGATATTAACGAGACTGACTTGTATATCTTCAAGTTTTGTATTGATCGGGGTCAATTCCTTGACCGATCCCACTACTGCGAACAGACTATCATTGACTTGGCATATTTCTTTACCAGAATAAAAACTGTCAGGTATCATTCCATTAGAAATTTTTATCTTACGGGTAATATTTAAAGTGTTTTTATCCACAGTCCATATTTCAGTCTTATAGCCAAAGAAATCCATAAGAAAAACAAATGTACTATTCAAATCAAAAACACTATTGCTGAATCCGGTCCAATAGAAATCTTCTCTGCTACCTTCAATAAATTTCTTATTGATCATTTCTCCACGTTTATTAAACTTGGCAATAAATCCATCATTGAACGAAAACTCATAATGATCGGTTCCGTGTCCTATGACAATGTGGGTGTCTTCATTCTGAAATATCATTCCTGGATTTGAATTAAACTCCAGTAGTTTTATTTCTATATTGAAAATAGATTGAGCGAAATTAAGACATGTGAAAAAAAGTAAAGCTAAGCTTAGCAAGAATATCCTGATCAAATTTTTGTATAAGTCCATAATGGTTAACTTAAAAGCAGGGAGCAAATATATATTCGCTCCCTGTAATAAATATCTTTATTGAACAATCATTTTTCCGCTATATTTTCTGCCGTTTGAATCAATAACGGAGTAAATATAATAACCTTTATTGGCTTCACTAAGTTCAATTGAAGCAGTTCTGTTCATTGGTTCAGTTTGTTGATCCGTTGCTGGAGTTTTCACCTGCAACATCAATTTGTTTCTTTGTTTCTATGTTCCTTTGTTCGAGATGTCCGTATCAGATCATCAGATAATTTGATCTTCAGAACATCAAAAACACCTTCCGCCCGCTTTTCCCCGACGCTGTCTCTACAGTGAGCACATAGCTGCCGGGCTTTAAACCGGATACATCGATCATCAGCGTCTCATCAGCCATCGAACCTTCGAACCTGCGGATGATCCTGCCATTCATGTCGAGGATGTGGTAAATATGCTGCTCTTCTGCCTTCTGGAAGACGTATAGCCAGTCTCGTACAGGATTCGGCCAGATCAGGATGTGCGCTTCTTCCGGAGGTAACTGGATAGCGCTTACTTCTTCATGACATCCGGGTACGATGCAACCGTGGCGGTCGGTCTTGAACAACCAGGATCTGGCGCCGGGTATAACTCCGCTATTTAAAAAACCGCATCCGATGTATCCTCCATCAAGGCTTTGTTCCAGATCATAGATCCAATGCCAATATTCAAGCGAGTCTATATCCACTACCGTAATTATCCTGTCCCACATCTTTTTTCCATTTTTGTCAACTTTGGACAGGAATCCTTTTTGAATTGCATTGAAATAGGGATGATCTTCTTCGTCATAATTGAAAGGAGAAATTGTGCCGGCTGCAATATAGCCATCATTTTCAACCGCCGGTATCAAGCAACATATGGAATTTACTGAGTTATAATTCAAGGTGCCCACAGGAGTTTTCCAGTCAGTATAATAATTCGAGTCCAGCTGCATGACAGTTGGTCTCCATTTATATCTCCCCAATATTGAAGATTGTGCGTAATAAAATCCTTTCAGACTGGCGACGATGCGGTTTCCATGGTCATCCAGAACAATTTCTTCTATTCCATGCATAAGTGAGTCAACAGGAGTCATAAATTTGAGTACTGCATCTCCTTCCAGATCCATTTCCCAGATCATGGCGTGATTTTCTGAATCATATGAAGCCAGCCTTTTGTGACCAATTGAACCAATGATTAGTTTTTTGCCATTCCACTGTATTGAACCAGGAATATCATTTATTTTGGTTATTCCAAAATAGTAGTGTTTGATATCATTATTGCGGATATTAACAAGACTGACTTGTATATTATCAAATTTTGAATTGGGGGCAATTTCTGCGATTTGTGATAAAACAGCAAACAGGCTGTCATTGATCTGACATATTTCTTTTCCTGAAAAGTATCTATCAGGATCTACCTCATCAGAAATTTTGATTTTCTTACTAATATTTAATTTTTTTTTATCTACTGTCCATATTTCAGTCTTATAACCAAAGAAATCCATTAAGAAAACAAATACACTATCCAGATCATAAACATTATTACTGAATCCTGTCCAATAATCATTTTCTCTGTCTCCTGGAACAAACTTATTAATAATCATCTCTCCCAGGTTGTTAAATTTGGCTATAAATCCATCATAGAAATAATACTCATAATTGTCAGTACCATGTCCGACAATAACGATGGTGTCCTCATATTGAAATATCAATCCCGGAACTGAAATAAAATCCAATAGTTTTAGCTCAAGATTAAATGCGGGCTGAGTATAAATAGAGGTTGAACTGAAAAAAATTGACAGGGCCAGCAAGAATACTTTGATAAATTTTTTGAAACAGTTCATAAATATGCACTAATTAAGCAGGGAGCAAATTCATTTTCGCTCCCTGCCATATTTTTTTATTGAACAATCATTTTTCCGCTATATTTCCTGCCGTTTGAATCAATAACGGAGTAAATATAATAACCTTTATTGGCTTCACTAAGTTCAATTGAAGCAGTTCTGTTCATTGGTTCAGTTTGTTGATCCAAAACAAGCTTTCCTGCCATGTTATAAACCATCACCCTTGAAATGCTGATGCTTTTATCCTCCGTAAGGAGTTCCAGGACAGCCATCCCGTTATTTGGATTGGGAATCACAGCAACACCCGGTTTTTCTTCCCTGTATTCTTCGCCAAAAGCATATCCGATCTTTTGTTGCCTTGGTAATACCGGTGGATCGACGAATTCATACTGATAGAAAAATTCGAGAATGCCTCTTGCTTTTTGTTTTGCGTATTCAGCAGAGCCGTGTGCATACAGCAATAGCTCTGTGATTTCACTTGAATTGAGCAAACCTTCATACCTGTTGTTCTGATATATCGTGCTCAAAAAATTGGTCAGAGCAATATATTGATTGACCTCAAGTATCTGGTCAACGCTTGCTCCGGAACTGTTGGCAATATTTTGTAAATAACTGTTACTTATGTCAGGTCTGAACTCAGAAAGGTAAGTCTCTGCAATAGTAAAATGCCTCCCAAAATCCTCTCTGCGATTTTCCCATTCACGCAGTTTATCAAAATCTGGTCCGTTGTCCTGAAATACTATTTTATTTTTTGCCACAAAGGCAGTATTGTCCATCATTTCGGTCAATTTATGAATGGAGAAGACAAGTGAATTTCTTTCATTTCCCCTGATCCTTGCATTTCTGATCAGTTGTTTGGATTGTTCACTAAAATTACTCAACGAGCCAAAAACAAAGTCATATACTTTATGGGAGTTGAGTACATCAGGATTGGCGCAAAATACAGAAACATACTGGTTTTGTGAAAAGATCAGTTGTTTGTCTACCATGGCTTCAGCAGCCGCTTCAGACATCCAGGGCCCTAAGTTGACCAATAAAGTTGTGACATCAGGAGCAGACAAAGGTGTAACCTTCCCAATGACAAACACTACATTGGGTGTATTACCGCCATCTATCCGGGTCGTCAAAGAATCCACTTTACTGTCTTTTTCTATTTTTACCTCTGTATATATGTCTTCCTCATCATCCGTATTTCCGTCACCGCCGCCATTATATGGATCGTTGGGTCCATTACAAGTTGCATCTTTACTAACTTGTCTTTTTGCAACCCCTTTGTGTTTGATAGGGTCCTCATTAGGTTGTTTATAGTTGTAAATCCTTTCTATAGAATTTTCTCCATCTATATGGTAGAAGGATTGGTGAGGAATTGTGGCTGAAAAAACATTACCTGCAGATGTGTTTTGTTCAGGAATGAAAACAAATTCTCCAAGGTCTGTTCCGGATGAGAAACCAATATCATAATTACCTGATTCATAAAAGGAATTGCAAAAAATATCAGTGTAGTTTCGTAAACTTCCTATTATTCCTTTATGGCACCCTACAAAATCATTTTCTAATACTTTTCCTTTTAATGCATTAATTAAAAACAATCCTTTATCACCATTCAAAAAGAAGTTGTTATCAATTTGGATAAAATCTTGATTATTATATCTATTTGATGAGTTGAAAAATATTCCTGCTAATGATGAATTATTAATAATATTGTTTGACATACAGTTGGAACCATTTTTAATATTTATTCCGGTTGTACAAAAATCTATCAATGGATTTTCATTAATAATGGATCTGGTTTCTTTTCCAATGTTGTGAACACAATAAACTCCATTATCCCAACGCTTAATTGCATTTCCAAGCATCCATAAATTTGAATTATAGGTTTGCAATCCATCAGGACGCAAGTATTCCATGTTATTTTCTATTTCACACTCTCTGAATATGGGAACATATACATTTGAAAAATAAATTTGTGCAGGTCGGTAGATATTGCCATGACTATATGTCAAGGGATCATTTTTAAAGCGGGTTCTTGTGAAATGTAAAAAATTCGGTAATGAGTTTATTATGCTGACTGCCTGCACATTGTCCAGGAACCAAGTATCTGAAATGTTAACCCAGTGATAAGCTCCTGAGAAGGATGTATTAGAAATTGCAAAATATGCATTTTTTATCTTTGTTTCATTAATAGAGGTGAGAAATGAATTTCCGTCTAACCTAATTCCTTGCCAATAAGTAATTGAACTACTGCCACTACAGTTGCTTGTTTGACTAACATCTAATGTTGCACCATCCAAGTATAGATGCCCATTTGTTTGAACTACTATTTTATTGCCTGGTAAAAACCTGTATTCTGACTGAATAGTCAATGTATTATTAGGTGTTATGATAATATCACCGTTAAAAATTACTTCTTTATTATAATTCCACAATTCATTTATTGCTACATAGTAGTCTCCATTAAAAACTGGTACAAATTCTTCATTTTGAATTACACTTTCCATCCCTTTGGAAGGATCTAACATTATCATCTTGATTCTGTTTGCCTGTCCAGGGGTTATGAGATAATCGCAATCGACACTATAATAAGACATTACATTTTTGGCCAAATATCCATAAGGATCAATGTATGGATGTCCCAAATAATCAATAGCTATTTGTGGGTTTGAAAATTCACAAGTTTCACGGTTAACATCTGTTCCTAAGCCACAATACCATGGGTCAGCAGGAGTATCACAAATTGAATCGCCGGTATAACTACAATTTGCACCATATTTTAGAATTCCTCCAACATAATAGGGGGCAAATTCACTTTCAGAATCGCAATAATTATCCTGAAAAGTATGATATAACCCTAAGCAATGTCCAATTTCGTGTCCAACAATATATTTTAACGCACTTGCATAAAACTTTCTCGAAATAATTTCGATTGATTCATGTGGAGGATTGTTACTCCAATTAGCAATAAATCCGTTTATACCATCTGTGAAAATATCTAAAGAATTTACTTCGGACTCTATTATATGATTATATTCATCAAAACAGCCAGAACAAAGTTCAGATGTGATGCAATAATTGAAATAAATACCATGTGGATTATAAATATTATCTAACTCTTCCATAATCGAAAAAATTCTTTCTAAAGTTGGCCCCTCACTACCATTATCCTTTTGAAGTATCCTAAGATAGACTTTCACATATAATGGATCATTTAATTGGATACTATGAGAATCAAAAAAATTAAACGTACTATTTTTGGCATTAATTTTAAAATTGTGGCAAAAAATAAATGAAAAGAATATTCCTAAAACTATTAATTTTTTCATAATCTTGTTTTTTATTTCCTGAATAGCATATGTCGAATAATCCTATCCGGGAAGTGAACAAATATTGCCTTATTCCATTTATTTGGGGTAAGGCATTTTTTTATGTGGTTTTTTCAGTAGGACAGAAACAGCACAAAAACAACTGCCCGGTCAGGGGATCATCTTTTGTCTCAATGACCTCTTAGAATGGTACATCGGAGTAGATTTAAAATGATGAGTAAATTGAATTCGCGGATCTTCTTCATTACGGCATTTTTACATTCCTTAAACTTGGCCTTCTTCAAGGGAACTTTTCAATACTATTTAATCAAATAACGTGCCAAAATAATAAATATAATTATTACCTATATATATATATATA
>DDTL01000018.1 GCA_002344345.1 Saprospiraceae bacterium UBA2365 | reverse complement strand
TCTTATTTTCAAGTTGGGTTAAAGTTCTGTAGCTATTGTTACGAAGCCGGAGAATTCAAAGGAGGTAATGTTTCGTTGAAGGAGTTTTCAGACTTTACCAGGAAAGGAATGATTGAAGGCGGACAAAATAAATTGGTTGCCTGGTTGTTTTCAAGACCATTTATGTTGGGCCATCTGGAACGCTGGAAAAAATAAGTGGATCAAGGTATGGCATACCCGGACATCGGTTGACGGCATAACTAAAAAACACTGTAAAACAAGACTGCCCTACATCCACTTCAAAATGGATAGTTCCATTGACGTGGCCATATCGGATATGGTAAAACTATTGATTTGGTCCTGATAAAATATACTTTAATACAATTTTCATGGAAGAAATGGTAAAGAATGGTGATCAATGTATAGTCATCGGGGGTACACACAAGGGGAAATCAGGTATGGTTCAGGATTTGAAGTTTAGTAAAACAGGACAGGTTACATTGACCGTTTTGCAGCCTGATGGAGAAAGATTCAAAACACTTGGTAAAAATGTAAAACAAACTCATAATGCGAATCAAGGGTTGAAAAAAAGCTCCGAAAATCCTTTATTTGGCCTCAATCCTAAAGGAAGATAAAGGATTTTCTCGCTTTCATCCTTTAGGATCGAGGCAAAAAAGTGAGAAAATCCTGCTTATCTGCAGAATTAACTTTAACCCTTGATTCGCATTAATAAAGAATAATAGCGAAATTGAATGATTATAAGCGGACAGTACAAAGAGAACCTTACAAATTACAATATTGATTTAAAGCCTCCTGAAGGACAAAACTATTCCTGTCTGATCCATCCGGCTCAGAATTTAACCTGCACCCCAAAATAAAAAGTAGATACTTTAGTACATACTTTTGATGTTTTGAAGATTCATTTTGAGTATTTGAAATGTCATTTTGATTATTTGAATGTAAATTTTCATATTTTGAATAGTACTTTGTACTTTTTGAATGTTAATTTGTATTATTTGATAGTATATTTGATATTATTAAATGAATATTTTTACATTTTGAAAGGTAATTTCGTATTTTTGAAAGGTAATTTTGTGTTTTTGAAAGATCATTCAATTAATTTAAACAAATACTATGTTATCACTGAACCTTACCCCGATATTCAAAATGAGAGGGATAGAGAAACCTTACACATTTTTGGTGAAGGCAGGACTTTCCCCGTATACAGCCACTTCGATCCTGAATAATAAAACCCGTACATTCAGATTGGATCACATAGAGCTGTTATGTAACGTATTGGTCTGTGAACCCAATGACCTGTTGGCCTGGACACCGGAGAAGGACAGAATTTATCCTGACAATCATCCGCTTGCCAAACTGAAATTTAAACCCGCAGAAACCGGATGGGTGGATACTTTTTCAAAAATGACCTACAAAGAGTTGAAAGAAGTAACTCAAACGATCATCAACAGTCATACAACAGAGAAGTAAGGAAAAATACTTTTGCCTGCTTGTCGAAATATTGGCGTTAAGCTAAAAACCGGAGAAACATTTCTGGTTTTGAGGGAGATAAAACGGTCGTCAAGAAGAGCGATCGCGAATGTATGCAGCAATAAAAAAAACGAAAATTATGAGAATTGACCGTATTGAACTCCGCCACACCAAGATGATCCTGGTGACTCCCTTTGTGACCTCAATGGGAACTGAATACGATGAGCAGCACATCATGGTTCGGGTAGATGCCGAAGGTGTTACCGGATGGGGAGAATGTGTTGCTGAAGAAACGCCATTTTATTCCTATGAAACCGTTCCTACTGCCTGGCATATACTGAACGACTTCCTTATACCGGCTGTGCTGGGTAAAAACATTTCGTGTGTTGACGAAGCCATAGCCAGTTATGCCAAGGTACGGGGGCATATGATGGCCAAAGCCGGGCTGGAGGCTGCCTTGTATGATGCTTTCGCAAAATCGAAAGGAATTTCCTTGTCGAAAATGCTTGGCGGAACGCAGGATAAAATCAACGTAGGTGTGAGCCTGGGTATCAGCGATACAGTTCCGGACTTGCTTCATGTCATGGAAAAGTACATGAAGGAGGGCTATCAGCGCATTAAAATTAAAATTGCGCCGGACCGGGATCTTCAGTTTATTGAGGCTCTTCGAACCGAATATCCTGAAATGTTGTTACAGGTTGATGCCAATTCGGCCTATACACTCGACCACCTCCCTGTTTTTAAAAAAATGGATGAATACCACCTATCGCTGATTGAGCAGCCTTTGGGTTACGATGATATTTTTGATCATGCAAAACTGCAGCGAGAAATCAAAACCGATCTTTGTCTCGATGAAAGCATTCATTCACTGGGTGATACCCGTGCTGCCATCGAAATGAAAAGCTGCCGGATTATCAATATCAAGCCAGGCCGCGTCGGAGGGTATACCGAATCCATCAAGATACACGATTATTGCGCTTCTATGAATATTCCTGTTTGGCATGGGGGAATGCTCGAATCAGGCATTGGGCGTGCAGGGAATGTTGCGCTGGCTTCATTGCCCAATTTCACGCTGCCCTGTGATCTTTCACCCAACAGGAAATATTATACAGAAGATATTGTCGAAACTCTGTTTGAACTTAATCCGGATGGCACTATTACGGTACCTACGGGTCCAGGAATTGGTGTGGAAGTGAATTTAAAGGCACTTGAGAAATATACAGTGAGGAAATGTGAGCACAAAGTCAAAAAATGAATGATGGTAATATTGAGGTGTTTCGTTCCGATAATCATCTCAACCAATTAGCATAACAAGAGGTTGTAGTTGTTTGGGATCATCAATTGGAATTGTCTTTAAAACTTAAGTTCAACCAACAAATTAAAAATCCTCTTTCAGGCCTGTGCTGCCTGATAACGTCATTGGTGATTAGGGAGGTAATGACTTTTCAGAGTCGACTCAATTGTTTAATAATAATGATGATAATTGTTAAATAACTGACTTTTCAATTTAGTGAATATCCGGTGGATATACAGGGAAGGAACAGAATGTGATGGGCTGCCCAGAAAAAGTATATTCTCCTGTGATCGCAGGTGGATAGCAGATTTGATCAATTTTCAGATAAAAGCTATATAAATAGTTGCCGGATGCTGAACACCCCGACCTGCAGTTTGTTACCCTATCGTAGGATCATATGCATATGGTGTTGCATACAAACCCTATAAATAAAATGATTATAAAACCAATGGATGGCAGATTATAATTTCAACATACCATTATACAAGGAAATAAATGATTTTTTAAAGTCCCTCCATTTTCGTTATACGAGCAAAAACCCGAATTTCTTTTGCTTGCGTTTAAAAGAAAATGACGACATCCGCAATTACAAACCACCTTTTCGCAAGGACTTTTATTTTATGGGCTTGGTTTCAAATGCGGGAAATACCAAAATAACTTTCGACAATACCAATGTTACAAAATTGAATTCATTCCTCGTTTTTCAATCACCCGGGCTGCTTTATAGTTTTTTCAGGGACAATACAGCCAATGGTTATTTGATCTATTTCAAAAAGGAATGCTTTTCCTTTTTTAAACCGGACCTTGAAAAAGAGTTTCCATTCTTTAATATTCTGCAAACGAACTTTTTTAAACTCAATGAAGCTAAGTTCCACAATTTTGCTCCCCACTTTGAAATGGTGTTTTCTGCTTATGAAAATACGAATGACCTTCAACATAAAATTGCTTCTGTAAAACTCCTCGCCTTACTTTATCAGTTGAAAGAATTTACAACTGCCTTCAAACAATGGGAAGAAGGATTTACTACGCCACAGCAAATTATGCTCCAAAAGTTCATTCAGCTGGTAAATAATTTTTACATTGAAAAAAGAACGATTGAAGAGTATGCTGCCTTGTTAAATGTAACACCCAATCACCTTTCTCAAACGGTTAAATTTGCATCAGGTAAAAACGCATTGAGTTTTATCAACGCCAGGTTGCTGGCTGAAGCCAAATCATTCATTCGGTATACCGATTTCGACATTGCTCAGATAGCTTACCACCTTAATTTCTCAGACCCGGCTAATTTCGGAAAATTCTTTAAAAAGCACACTAAACTAACACCTTTGGAATACAGGAAGTCATCCGAAACTAAATAATATACCATTTCATCCAAGTTATGGACTATTTCCAGGTGTGTTTAATCCCTCATCTTTGCATATATTTATTTGTTAATCATAAAAAGTAATTCAAATGAAAATAGCAGTATTAGGAACAGGGATGGTTGGAGATACCATCGGATCAAAACTGATAGAATTAGGACACACTGTGATGATGGGTTCCCGAACAAGAGGCAGTGAAAAAGCAAAGACTTTTGTGGAAAAGCACAATGGCAAGGCAACAAGTGGAACATTTGCAGATGCCGCTGCATTTGGGGATATTATTTTTAATTGTACAGCAGGTGTTGCTTCATTGGAAGCTTTAAAAATGGCAGGAGAGAATAACCTCCGTGAAAAAATTATTGTGGATATTGCCAATCCGCTTGATTTTTCAAAAGGAATACCTCCTTCATTAGCAATGTGTAATACCAATTCTTTAAGTGAAGAAATTCAAAAGGCATTTCCCCACTCCAAAGTGGTAAAGGCACTAAACACTATGTGGTGCGGACTAATGGTAAATCCGGGTATGATAAATGGAGGAGATCACAGTACCTTTGTTAGCGGGAACGATCCAGGTGCAAAAGATGAAGTAAAACAAATTTTAAAATCGTTTGGGTGGGCTGAAGATAATATCCTTGACCTGGGCGACATTACCACAGCGAGAGGAACTGAAATGTATCTCCCGATTTGGTTGAGTATATATGGTGCAACCAATAACGGAGCTTTTAATATTAAGATTGTTTCATAATGGATTAACAAAAAGGGATTTAAAAAACATACTCCATATTTCATTCCTGTAATTATGGAATTAAATAAGCCTATTTTGGAGAAAAATTCATTCAAGGTTCATTAAAGAGGCATTTTATCCCGGCATCCAACCCTGCTTTGGAATATCCAACCCGGGATATTCCACACCGGACAGATACAATCCATGTGGCGGCGCGATGTTGTGAAACTTCATTTGCTCCCCGGTTTCCAGGTGATGCCGGAATGTTTCCAGGGTCAACCGGCTTTTTCCGATTTCAATCAGATTGCCCACGAGCAAACGGACCATGCCCCTTAAAAAGCGATTGGCTTTTAAAGTGAAAAAATGCCTGTTTTGACCCCGGGTGTCCAGACTTGCCAGGAAGATTTCACAATCGGTCGTGTTATGCTTTTCTGGTGTCAGACAAAATGCTTTAAAATTATGCTTTCCGGGTAACAATGCAAGAGCTTCCCGGATGCTTTGCCAATCCAGATCATGTGGATACCATAAGCTTTTTCCGGCAAAAAAGGCATCTTTTTCCTGGTGAATGAAATATTGGTATGTCCTGGCAATGGCTGAATGCTGCGCATGGAATTGGGGACCAACCGGATAGAATCCGAAAGCACTGATCTGCCCAGGCAGATTTAAATTGAATTGATACAAAAACTCATCTCCGGGAATGAATGCCAGATCCGTGTGAAAAAAGTATTGACTGGCATGAACACCTGTGTCTGTCCTGCCGCAGCCCTGGCAATGCAACCTGGTTTTGGTGAGACGGGCCATCGTTTCTTCAACAACCTGCTGGATAGAAATATGGCCGGGTTGTCGCTGCCAGCCAAAATACGGACTTCCGTCATAGGCAATATGGAAAAGAAACCGCATTATTGCAATGGAAGGTTGAGTGCATCGATCCTGTTGGCCAGTTCATGGTCTTTGTCAGAAATCCCACCCGTATCATGCGTCGTCAGTCTGATATCCAGTCTGTTGTATACATTGCTCCATTCGGGATGGTGGTTGAGTTCCTCAGCGATGTAACTGATGGCCAGCATGGCGGTCATCGCTTCCCTGAAATCTTTGAAGGTGAAGGATTTGCAAAGATGGTTTTCTCTGATTTCCCAATTACTTTTTTTTGCCATTTTCGGTCTTTTTGTTGCTGAAATGTTCAATTGATTTTTGCTTCCACTGATTGAAATCGATTTGAGCCAATAAATCCTTCAGGTTCGGATAGAAATTGTATTTAAGGTCAAATACTTTTTTGGTATCCAGCCAGACAGCATTTTCAATACCCTCGTTTTCCTGTGGTATGAGTTTCTTTTGGTCTGAAAACATAAAATACCAATGGGATATTTTTAGGATCTGTTTCTTTTTTTTGGTGAAAACATGGTATGTTTTAGCAGCTTTTTCTACCAAAAACAGGTCGTCGATCCCACATTCTTCCTGCACTTCCCGTATGGCGGCCTTTTTTTTGCCTTCAAAAGCTTCGATTTTGCCTTTTGGAAGGTCCCAATGCCCTTTTCTGAAAATGGTCAGCAGATGCCCGTTGCTGTTGAAAACCAGTCCGCCTCCGGCTTTAACCGGAACCAGAAAAGTTTTGATGATTCTGAAAAGTTCTTTTGGGTTCTTAGCCAATACTTCTATCTGGTCATAAGGGGATCCAACTTCCAGTTGATTGATCAGATTTTTTAATAATTTTTTGTCCCCGTAATACCTTTTATGCAGTATTTTAAGAGGATTATCACTTAAAAAAGTCTCTGATTGTGAAGTCAGGATTAAAACTTTGTTATTTATATAAATTTTGTACATTTGCCGCATTTCCTTAAAAAAATGAAAAACGAAGATATCTCCAAACTCATCGCAAAAAAATTATTGCAAATAAATGCAATAATAATCAATGCGCAAAATCCATTTACCTGGGCTTCCGGAATTATATCACCAATATACTGCGATAACAGGCTCGCTTTGTCTCATGTAGAGGTCAGAGAAATTATCACAGAAGCTTTTGAATACAAAGCAGAAAAATTTGGTAAGTTTGATGTGATTGGCGGAGTAGCTACGGCGGGAGTTCCACACGGCGCTATTTTAGCTGCAAAAATGGGTCTTCCATTTGTTTATGTGCGCGCAGCTGCGAAAGAACACGGTAAGAAAAACCTGATAGAAGGGCGACTACTACCCGGTCAAAAAGTTTTGCTCATAGAAGACCTCATTTCCACAGGTGGAAGTTCCTTGAAAGCGGTTGAGGCTGTCAGGGAAAACGGCAATGAAGTCATGGGTGTTATGGCCATTTTTAGTTATGAATTTGCGGCAGCAGATGAAGCATTTGCTGCACAACAATGTCCTTTTGCTACCCTGAGCAGTTATTCAACTTTGCTGGAACAGGCACTTGAAGAAAATTATATCACTGAAAACCAGTTGAACCTACTGAAAAATTGGAAAAAAGACCCGTCAAATTGGGGTAAAGTATAATAAAATTGACCGATGAGTTTGATTACACAAAAAGCAGAAGATTTTTTATTCAGATACCTAAACAATCCGTCACCCACAGGATTTGAATCCGAAGGCCAGAAAATATGGTTGGATTACATCAAACCATTTATCGATGAATGGCATGTTGATAATTATGGGAGTGTATACGGGATCATCAATCCGGGAAAGGATTACCGTGTGGTGATCGAGGCACATGCTGATGAGATCAGCTGGTTTGTCAACCACATTTCTGATAATGGTTTTATACACGTTATCCGTAATGGAGGCTCCGATCATATCATCGCACCTTCCAAAAGGGTGAATATTCATACCGATGACAATAAAATCATTAAAGGTGTTTTTGGCTGGCCTGCAATTCATACCCGCAGGGAGAAAGACAACAATAAAACTCCTGATATGGACAATATTTTCATCGATATTGGAGCAAATTCGAAAGACGAAGTGCTTTCCCTCGGTGTCAATATTGGAAATGTGATCACCTTTGAAGATGAAGTGATCGAGCTGAATGGCAAATATTATTGTGGAAGAGCTTTGGATAACAGGATTGGTGGATTTTGCATCGCACTGGTAGCTGAATTGCTCAAAAGGAACAAAATTGAATTGCCTTTCAGCTTGTACATTGTCAATGCAGTTCAGGAAGAGGTCGGACTCAGAGGTGCAGAAATGATCGCCAATACCATCAAACCTCATGTGGCCATTATCACTGATGTGTGCCACGATACGGGCACTCCAATGCTCGAACCCAAGACGCTCGGTGATATCAAATGTGGAAAAGGCCCTGATCTGACTGTGGCTCCTGCTGTACATCACAAATTATTGAACCTGATCAGGGATGCAGCTAATGAAAATAACATTCCTTACCAGCGTTCTGCATCATCCAGAGTCACCGGAACAGATACCGATGCATTCGCTTATTCCAATGGAGGCGTTCCGTCAGCATTGATCTCATTACCACTTCGTTATATGCATACTACCGTTGAAATGGCACATAAAGATGACATAGAACATCTGATCAGCCTCATGTATCACAGCCTGTTGAAAATAGAAAATAACCACAATTTTAAATATTTCTGACCTGATTATGTCCATACATTCACAAGCCAAAAAAATAACTACGCACGTCCTTCGGGAAATGAAGGAAAAAGGTGAGAAAATTGCTATGCTCACAGCGTACGATTTTTCCATGGCGGGTATCCTTGACAGAGCAGGCATAGATATTTTATTGGTAGGTGATTCTGCCTCCAATGTGATGGCAGGGCATGAAACTACCTTGCCGGTCACCCTTGATCAGATGATCTACCATGCACAATCTGTGGTTAGAGCTGTGGAAAAAGCGCTGGTGGTGGTTGATCTGCCTTTTGGCTCGTATCAGGGCAATTCAACTAAAGCTTTGGCTTCTGCTATTGCCATCATGAAAGAATCCGGAGCCCATGCCGTGAAAATGGAAGGCGGTGCCGAGATCAAAGAATCTGTTATCAGGATCCTTTCTGCAGGAATTCCGGTAATGGGACATTTGGGACTTACACCACAATCGATCTACAAATTTGGAACTTATGCTGTCAGGGCAAAAGAAGAGGAAGAAGCCGAAAAACTGAAAGCTGAAGCGCTTTTACTCGAAAACCTGGGATGTTTTTGTATTGTACTCGAAAAAATTCCGGCCAAACTCGGGGAAGAAGTCAGTAAATCGCTCAAAATTCCTACGATTGGCATAGGTGCCGGTTCAGGAACAGACGGGCAAGTACTTGTAATGCATGATATGCTCGGGATATCTACAGATTTTCATCCCCGTTTTCTGAGAAGATATCACAACCTTTCAGAAGAGATCGATAAAGCTGTCAAGCAATACATCATCGATGTCAGATCCGGGGATTTTCCCAATGAAAAAGAACAATATTAATCCTGTAATAATACGATAATTTTCGGGACCATTATTTTCTCTGAAACCCAGAACAATCCGGGTCTTTATTTGTTCAATTTTTCAAACAAGTCCATCGTTAACCGGACAAAAATATGGATGACCATCCATACGCAAGTCAACTTCCAATTAAAATTTTGGTGGATTTGATCATGGTATCATATTTTTTTTGACATACATACAATTTCATGAAATTGATTATCCCGGAAAACAGTGATTTTTCCATAGACAACATACCTTTCGGCATCTTTTCCACACCTGAAAGGACACCAAGAGCCGGTGCAGCGATAGGGGAATACATCATCGATCTTTTCGAACTCACGAATGATGGATTGAAAGTCGATTTTGACAGGTCAGTTTTTCTGGATCCTGCACTCAACCGGTTCATCGCATTGGGGAAAAACATTACTGTTGATTTCAGAATTGATATTCAAAAGTGGCTCAAACAGTCGTTATGGTCTGATAAAGACTTCAACCGGTTTTTTGTTCCACAGGAATCCGCTAATATGCATTTGCCGGTGCAAATTGGTGATTATACTGATTTTTATGCCAGTATTGAACATGCAACCAATGTCGGCATGATGTTCAGAGATCCGGAAAATGCCCTGTTGCCCAATTGGCGCCATTTGCCTGTTGCTTATCACGGGCGGGCATCCTCCATCATTCCTTCCGGAGTAAATATCCACAGACCTAAAGGACAAACCATGCCCAATGGTGCGGAAAAACCTGTTTACGGGCCAAGTCGCCTGCTGGATTTTGAATTGGAGACGGCTTTTATCATTGGCAGAAACAGTGATTTGGGGCAACAAATTTCTACCGGAGAGGCAGCGTCTTACATTTTTGGAATGGTGTTGTTCAACGATTGGTCTGCAAGGGATATCCAGAAATGGGAATACGTACCGCTTGGACCGTTTTTGGGTAAAAACTTTGCTTCTTCAATCTCTCCATGGATTGTGACTATGGAAGCGCTGGAACCTTTCCGCACAGACACACCAAAACAGGAACCTGAAGTCCTGCCATATCTTCAGTTTGAAGGGCAGAATAGCTATGACATTGAACTTCAGGTTAGTATACAAGCTGAAAACGAAGAGGAAAGTCTGGTTTGCAGATCCAATTTCAAATATATGTATTGGAATATGTGTCAGCAATTGGCTCATCATACCGTCAACGGGTGTAATGTCCGCATCGGTGATATGATGGGATCAGGTACACTGAGCGGCCCGGATGAAAGTGCATTTGGTTCTATGCTGGAACTTTCATGGGGTGGCAAAAAGACAGTTGCGCTGAACAACGGCCTGCAAAGGAAGTTTATTGAGGATAATGACACGGTGATCATGAGAGGATTCTCGCAGAATGGAAATCTTCGTGTTGGTTTTGGAGATCTGAAAACAAAGGTTTTACCCGCTCTGTAAATGACAAATTCTAATGAGGAAAAACATTTATAAAACGATTGATCCCGGCCAGATAAGCGTTGGGGCCTTCCACCAGTATTTGCTGGGTGCAGTCATTCCTCGTCCGATTGCTTTAGCCGGTACGGTGGATAAAGCAGGACGGTTTAATCTGAGTCCATTCAGTTTTTTTAATGTTTTCGGAGCAAACCCGCCAATCATGATCTTTTCACCCTCAAGAAGGGTGCGGGACAATACGGATAAACACACACTCGAAAATGTGAGGGAAATTGCCGAAGTGATGATACATATGGTTGACTATGATATGGTCGAACAGATGTCACTTTCCAGTACGGAATACGATAAAGGGATCAATGAATACATCAAAGCCGGTTTTCAGGCAAAACCGGGAGATTTGATCAGGCCATTAAGGATCATTGGAGCACCGGTTGCTTTCGAGTGCAAAGTGATCAATGTGATAGAAACCGGTTCAGAAGGTGGCTCAGGGAATCTCGTCGTTTCAGAAGTGTTGCGTATGCATATCAGAGAAGACCTGCTGGATGAAAATGATATGATCGATCCAGTTGAAATGGATGTTGTTTGCAGGTTGGGAGGTGATTGGTATGGCAGGATCAATTCGGAGAATTTGTTTGAGATACCCAAACCGATCCGGTCAAAAGGAATTGGCTTTGATCAATTGCCGGATTTTATTATGAACAGTCATATGTTTACCGGCAATCAACTTGCCAGACTGGCCAATGTGGAAGCATTGCCATCCAAAGAATATTTGGATGGATTGAACCATACATTCAAACAGATAGAGAAGGAAGGAGCAGATATGAAAACCAGGAACCACGTCCTGATGAGATGGGTTTACGAATGTATTGAACAAAATGAAGCCATGAAAGCGTTGGCTTTGTTATATCTCGGGCATGCATCAGGTATGCTGGAAGTTTAAAGATCTTTTCCTGCTTGATTATATGCAAGAAGTGATACATTGTAATGGTCTGGGTGGAGAGTCTGTATCCATTAATCTTTACCCCAATAAAGTGTCACGGGGGTCAAAATATCCATTTCAATGGCATATTCAGAGAATTTTTTAATAGTACTATCTCAGATTCTGACAGACTGAAAGTCTGATCAGCTAAATTAAATAAGTTAAAGTTCTTTTTTGAATTGTCTTCAAAATGCCTTCAGGTAATTTGAATCGCTTAAGTAAAGAAAATATTTTTGCCGCTAAAGAATATTTTTTATGTTTGATCCATAAACAGAATTTTGAAATGTCCTTCTTTACTGGTAAAATCAAATTAAACACAACATTTTTTCAAAAGGTACATATCAGAGCAAACAAACATTTGAACTATGCCAATATATCATCGGTTGGGGGAAATTCCCCACAAAAGACATATTCAGTTCAACAAGCCCGACGGAAGTCTGTTCCATGAACAACTTTTCGGAACGGTAGGTTTTGACGGGATGTCTTCCATTTTATACCACCATCATCGTCCTACCATGGTCAAATCCATTGGTACGCCACAGGATGTTTCTCCCAAAATTGCCGTCAAAAACAGCGTCCAATCCAGGATGCTCAATGGTTTTCAGGTGGCTCCCGAAAAGGATTACCTGGAAGCAAGGAAGCCGATTCTGGTCAATTCAGATATCATCATCGGACTTGCTGCTCCGCAACAATCCCTGAAAACTTATTTTTATAAAAATGCGGACGCGGATGAAATGCTTTTTATCCATAAAGGTTCAGGCGTGTTGCGAACCATTTTCGGACAGATCAGATTTGAATACGGAGATTACCTGATCATTCCGCGGGGAACGATTTATCAGATCGATTTTGACACAGAAGAAAACAGGATTTTATATGCAGAGTCATACAGTCCGATCTATACACCAAAAAGATACCGCAATTGGTTCGGGCAATTACTGGAACATTCACCATTCTGTGAAAGGGATTATAAATTGCCGGAAAAACTCGGAAGTTTTGACGAAAAAGGTGACTTTGAAATAAAGATCAAGAAGCAGGGCATGATCCATTCCCTGGTGTATGCTTCACATCCATTTGATGTGGTTGGATGGGACGGATATAATTTTCCTTACGGATTTTCTATCCACAATTTCGAACCGATCACAGGACGGGTGCATCAGCCACCACCTGTGCATCAGACGTTTGAAACAAGCGCATTTGTGATTTGCTCCTTTGTGCCCAGGTTATACGATTATCATCCCAAGGCTATTCCGGCGCCATACAACCATTCCAATATTGATTCTGATGAAATGCTTTATTATGTAGACGGAGATTTTATGAGTAGAAATCACATTGAAAAAGGTTTTATTTCGTTGCATCCTGCAGGCATTCCGCATGGCCCTCATCCGGGCGCGTATGAAAGGAGTATCGGACAGAAGGAAACGGGCGAACTGGCCGTGATGATCGATACGTTCAAGCCGCTGATGATCACTGAACAAGCCTTACAGATTGAGGATAAAAATTATTTCACATCCTGGTTGGATTAAAAACTATAGATCATGGAAAATCAACAAATAAAAAAAATGTATGAACAGGCAGAAGATTTTATGCCACTGAACGGAACAGATTATGTGGAATTGTATGTATCCAATGCCAGGCAAGCTGCTCATTTTTATAAGTCAGCCATGGGGTTCCATTCCCTGGCATTTTCAGGTCTCGAAACGGGTAATAAGGAATTTGAATCCTATGTAGTCGTGCAAAACAAGATCCGGTTGGTATTAAGTTCACCATTGCGGAGCGGAACAGAGATGGGCCGGCATATAGACAAGCACGGAGACGGAGTGAAAGTGGTTGCCCTTTGGGTGGATGATGCTGCCTCTGCTTATCATGAAGCGGTCAAAAGAGGCGCAAAGTCCTATATGGAACCAAGGGTTGAAGAAGATGCTTTTGGTCAGGTGGTGCGCTCCGGTATTCATGCATACGGAGAGGTGGTGCACATATTTGTGGAGCGAAAGGATTACAACGGTCCGTTTTTACCAGGATATCAAGCCTGGGAAACGATCTACAATCCTGAACCCATTGGTTTGGAATATATCGACCATATGGTTGGTAATGTGGGGCATAACCAAATGAACAAGTGGGTGGATTTCTATAAAAATGTAATGGGATTTGCCCAGATCCTTTCTTTTGATGACAAGGATATTTCCACCAAATATACAGCTTTGATGAGCAAGGTGATGAGTAGTGGCAATGGCAGGGTTAAATTCCCGATCAATGAACCTGCAGATGGCCTGAAAAAGTCACAGGTGGAGGAATATCTTGATTTTTACGAAGGAGAAGGTGTCCAACACATCGCTGTGGCTACCAACAACATCATCGATACAGTCACCAAACTGAGAGAAAGAGGTGTGTTGTTTCTGGAAGTACCGGACAGCTATTATGATTCATTGACAGAAAGGGTAGGAAAGATTGAAGAAGAGCTGGAGACACTCAAAAATCTGAGGATATTGGTAGATCGGGACGATGAAGGATATTTGCTTCAACTTTTCAGTAAACCGGTTCAAAGCAGGCCCACATTGTTTTTTGAGATCATTCAGCGTAAAGGAGCAACCTCATTTGGCAAAGGCAATTTCAAGGCATTGTTTGAAGCGCTGGAAAGAGAACAGGAGCTCAGGGGTACATTGTAGCGAGAGAAAACTGTTTGATGGTTTAGTCGTTCAGTTGTTTAGTCGTTTATTCGTTTTGTTCAGAATACGGAAGAAAGCCTGGAGAATTCAGGTTTTTGAACGAAAATTGAGTCTTCTCCGAAAAGTCTTTGCCCCCTAAAAGGAGACTTTTAATTTGTTGATTTTCAATTATTTTCCTTTAGTCTTTTGCTGATCTTTGACGTCAGAAGATTGGGGCAAAAAACGATTTAAAATCAACAAATTGGACTGTTCGGAGTAGCCTCAAAATTTAATATCTGATCATATCCCGTCATGGAGTGTTTTTGTGTCAGAAATCCACATTGAAGGGATTTTTTATTCAAAATTTTATTTGGTTTGGGGTAGATCAGAAGTTTTTTTTTGTCCTGTAAATCTTACTGTTAGCTTTCGATAGAGGGTGTTCTGCCAATTTTTACAAAAATGAGGTACATAAAATAAAAATGAGAACCTATCCCATTATTCAACATTTTATTATTTTTGCTGCCGATCCCATAATCTATCCTTTTTGGCTCAGAGCCATTGAGCAAATACATGATTATACAAGTTCATGCTCTTTTGAATGAACAAAACGTATATTTTAAAAATGATCGTAATGTGTAAAAGCCATTCTGATCGATGGTTATATTGCTATCATTAAATAAAATGAATTATTTTAACGATTTTTTCAACCAAAAAAAAATCAGACATGGGGTGGTTTAAAAGATTAAAAGAAGGCGTAAGTACAGAGACGATCAATAAAAAAGCAGCTCCGGATGGGTTGTGGCACCAGTGTAAAAAGTGTGGTGAAACCTGTACGAGCAAGGATCTGGCAGATAATTTTCACAAATGCCCTCATTGTAATTACCACAACCGGATCACACCGGAACTTTATTTTGATATCATTTTTGACGGAGGGAAATACAAGGAGTTGTTCAGCGAGATACAATCCAAAGATTTTCTCAATTTTACAGATCTTCGTGCTTATAGCGATCGTCTGGTTGAGGCTAAGGCATCAAAACCGGGGAAAGAAGCCATCGTTACTGCTGTTGGCAAAGTTAAAAGAAGAGAATTGGTTGTTGCCGCCATGGATTTTTTCTACATCGGAGGTTCCATGGGTTCTGTAGTGGGAGAAAAAATTTCCAGATCGATTGAGTATTGTCTTGAACATAAAGTGCCTTTGATGATCATCTCTAAATCCGGAGGCGCCCGGATGATGGAATCTGCCTTTTCCTTGATGCAGATGGCCAAAACTTCCGCCATGCTGACCAAACTGGGTAAAGCGGGCATTCCCTTTTTCTCTTTTATGACAGATCCGACTACAGGTGGTGTGACTGCATCCTATGCGATGCTGGGCGACCTCAATTTTGCTGAACCGGGTGCATTGATCGGGTTTGCGGGACCCAGGGTGATCAAGGAATTCATTCGTAAAGATCTCCCGGAAGGTTTCCAGACGTCTGAATTTTTATTGGAACATGGATTTTTGGACTTTATTGTTGATCGCAAAGATCTGAGGGAGCGACTGGGAGACTTGCTTCATTTTTTCAGGGTAGATGAACATGTTGATGATCTCGCTCCTGAAACAGAAAATATAGCGCCCATCCAGACAGCGGAATAAGCTTCACTGTTCGGTGGTTAATTCGGCGGTTTCCTGATGGTTTGCCGGATATTATTTTGTACTGAAAACAGACAGTTCCAGTTGGCTTCCAGTTAGAAGGTCTAACATTTCCACAAGAACCACCTACTGTTCAGTAAACATTTGAATATACTATTTAATTGATTAAAAAATAAATACACATTATATATATA
>DDTL01000019.1 GCA_002344345.1 Saprospiraceae bacterium UBA2365 | reverse complement strand
TTATAAAAAAATATGAAACTTATATTAATTGATTTATTGGTGAAAAGTGAAGTAAATTATAATTCAGACCTCAATGGCTTATTTTTATTAGTTTTTAAAATTTGGCTCAAATATATTTTAAGAATTCTGATATATCATAATATTTTTTTTAATAATATGTATTTTTTTTTTACCAACCCAGTATATATGCAAAGATTAATGGCGCGACAATCGATGCATCTGATTCTACAATAAATTTCGGAGTATCAATGCCAAGTTTGCCCCATGTGATCTTTTCATTGGGAACTGCTCCGGAATACGAACCATAGCTCGTCGTACTGTCTGAAATCTGGCAAAAGTAACTCCAGAAAGGCGTGTCTGTCCGTTCCATATCCTGATAAAGCATAGGCACGACACAAATCGGGAAATCTCCTGCGATCCCTCCACCTATCTGGAAAAATCCAATACCCTTATCCCTGGTCTGATCTGTATAATAATTGGCAAGAAACTGCATATATTCGATCCCTGATTTCATCGTGGATGCTTTGAGATCTCCTTTCAGGCAGTAGGAAGCAAAAATATTCCCCATGGTGCTGTCTTCCCAACCCGGAACCACAATAGGCAGGTTTTTTTGTGCCGCCGCCAGCATCCAGCTATCCTTCGGATCTATCTCATAATATTGTTCCAGGACACCCGAAAGCAGTAATTTGTACATAAATTCATGAGGAAAAAATCGTTCTCCCTTTTCTTCAGCACTTTTCCAAATCTTAAAAATATGTTTTTGAAGCCTTCTGAATGCTTCTTCTTCCGGTATACAGGTATCGGTTACCCGATTAAGACCCTTTTCCAGCAGTTCCCACTCTTCCTGGGGTGAAAGATCCCGGTATTGAGGGATGCGCCTGTAATGATTGTGTGCCACAAGGTTCATCAGATCCTCTTCGAGATTTGCCCCTGTGCAGGAAATGATCTGCACCTTGTCCTGCCTGATCATTTCGGCGAGTGAAACGCCCAGTTCTGCTGTGCTCATCGCGCCCGCCAGCGTGATCATCATCTGATTGCCAGACTCGAGTTGCTTTTCATAACCGATGGCTGCATCTACCAGAGAAGCGGCGTTGAAGTGCCTGAAATGGTTCAAAATGAACTCAGAAACCGGACCTTTTTTAATCATATTTATTTATATTTGGATTTGCTTTTAAAAAATCATCTCAGAATTTCATAACTGGCCTTTATTGACCTGAAGGCAATTGAAATTTATAATTCAACATCTTATAATACAATTTGGCAACGAGAAACTGGGGCGCATGTAGTGCTTCTATCGGAGCAAATTCAACGATATCAAAACCCACCACATTTTTTTGGCTGAAAACCATTCTCAGATAAGTGATCAGTGTGTACCATAGTAACCCTCCCGGTTCAGGCGTTCCTGTAGCAGGCATGATCGACGGATCCAAAGCATCCAGATCAACTGTCACATAAACATCTTTTGTCATTTTATCTATGGATTCCTGCATCCATTCCGTTTTACCCTCAATGTCCTGGGCAAAATACACTTTATCAACATTCATGTGTTCCTTTTCGACAATATCCATGCTTCTGATGCCCACCTGGATCAGATTGGTGGTTTTGCTGGCCTGATACACGGCACAGGCATGGTTGTATGGAGTACCCAGATATTCAGGTCTGAGATCTGCGTGGGCATCGATCTGCAACACAGTCAGATGGTTATATTTTTCCGTATAAGCCTGTATCAATCCTATACTCACCGAATGCTCACCTCCGAAAAAAGTCAGAAATTTACCTGTTCCGAGCAATTCACGGGTGCGGAGGAGGACTGTTTCATACATGGCTTCAGCCGACAAAAAATCTTTCAACGGCGGTAAAATGAAAACGCCCTGTCTGAATACTTCTGAATCCGTTTCTATATCATAGAGCTCCATATTTTCACAGGCTTCCAAAAACAGTTCAAAACCTTTGTCGGCTCCTTTACCCCATGTGGAAGTACCGTCATAAGCAATGGACTGCAAATAGATCCGTGAAGTGTCCTCCTGTGCAAATACCGGCTCAATGCCTCCAAAAGTTCTTTTCAAACCTTTGTCCGGGTCGCTACTCATATCCCAAAATATTTAACATTTCCTCTACCGTCTGTTCACTCCTGTAAACCTTGTCAATAAAATTACCTTTCTCGTCCCGGTCAATGATAATGTATTTGGGAGCCGGGATCAAACAGTGCTTTATCCCGCCATACCCACTGATAGAATCCTGATATGCTCCGGTATGAAAGAATCCGAGATACAAAGGTTCTGGATCTTCATCCTTATATTGAGGAAGATGAATTTGCTGGTTCATATCTTCAGAATTGTAGTAATCTGATCTGTCACAACTGATCCCTCCAATGTTAACCCTGACATATGGATTATCCCATTTATTGACTGGCAATAATATGAATTTTTCAAACAATGACCATGCATCCGGAATGGTATTCATCAGACTGTTGTCGATCATATACCAGAGTTCTGCATCATTTTGTTGCTTCTGTTCCAATACAGAAAATATAATGGCGCCGCTTTCTCCGACCGTATATTTTCCGAATTCAGTATACAGATCAGGATCAGGAATTTCTTCTGTCCGACATATTTCCTTGATGGACGAAATAATTTCATTGATCATGAATTCGTAATCATACTGAAAACCAAGGTTGTTCATGATGGGAAATCCACCGCCAAGGTTGAGTGAGTCCAGCGTGGGCGCCTGTTTTTTGAGTTTTACATAAATGGCCAGGGCCTTCTGGAATTCACCCCAGTAATAAATAGTATCCTTGATGCCTGAATCAACAAAAAAATGGAGCATCTTCAATTCTACCTTAGACTGTTCTTTGATACAGGATTCATAAAAATCCATTATTTCTTTGCTCGGAATTCCCAGTCTTGAGGTATAGTAGGCTGCCTGGGGTTCTTCATCAATTGCCATCCTGATCCCGATCTTGATCTTCTTTTTTGCCTCCTTTGCTATTTCAAGCAATTTGGAAAGCTCTGTTTTGGAATCCAGCACGACAATCAGGTTATTAAACCCTTCTTTATGCAGCATAACGATCTTTTCCAGATAACTTTCCGTTTTATAACCATTGTGTACGATGATCACATCCTTGGCCACTTTGCCTTTTTTGTACAAGTTCCAGATCAGGTCCAGGTCGAAAGAAGAGGATGTCTCTAATTGGACGCCTTCTTTCAGAACAGTTTCCAATACGTAGGAAAAATGGTTGCATTTGGTGCAATAACAATAATGATATTTTCCTTTATAACTATTTTTTTTAATGCCTCTGGCAAAAAGATTCTTAGCTTTTTTTATCTGGTTGGCAATGCCTGGAAGGTACATCAACCTGAACGGCGTTCCATATTTTTCTATCAGATATTTTAGCGAAATGCCATGGAAAGAGAGATACCCGTTACGCATATCAAAACCAGAATGCGGGAAATAATAGGATTGGTCTATAAGATCAAAATAAGTGTTTTTCATCGGTTTTATTCAAGCATAAAAATGTTGTTTGAATTCAGGGGGTAAATAAAAATCATTTTTTAAAAAGAATATACTTTTTTGATAAAAAATTATTATTTGTTCCTAAACATTTAGAGTTAATGTAAGTCAAATATCATTCCAAATCCATACGATCAGGTCTATTTTTTGTAATTGTTTCCAAGACAGGGCAGCACAGGGAAATCAAAGAATGTGCCGGATTAAAAAATATTTATTTTTATATGTTGCAATTGGTTGAAAATCAGATATAATATCTGAGGAATGAAATTTTATTTTCCATTTTCTGACTACATGGAAAAGGTAGAGATTTCAAATGGCTTACCAGCTTAATAGATACTTCCGCACAACCAGGCGCATTGGTTTTCACCGGTTAAAATGAAGCGGCGATGCTCGTTTGTTAAATATGCGAATCAAGGGTTGAAAATGTTTATCGAAGTCGTTCAACCCACTTCGGGGATGTAAACATGAAAACATCCTAAACCCCGGACTTCACCCGGGGCTAATAAGGTTTATGTCCTACGGACAATTTTACCCGATAGGAATTGATTAAAAACAAGCCCTTTTCAGGCATAGAGTAAAGAGTGTAACTGGTGGATTAGAATTTAACTAAACAAAAACCCGGAAGCAGGTTCAATCCTTGATTCGCATTAAATGATTATAAAATCTGTCAATTATTCAGTCCGATATCATAATAAAATACAGAATTTTCTAATTTTGCAGCATGAGGAAAATTTGCAGTCTTATTGTGATTTTGGTATGGGTGTCTGTCCAAACATTCGCCCAAATCCTGCCTTTATCCGATCAGGCAGAGATTTCGGTGTTGAATATGGGACCCGGCAATGAAGTGTATGCTATCTGGGGACACACAGCCATCCGTGTTCAGGATCCGATAAACGGGTGGGACAAAGTATATAATTACGGCACTTTTAATTTCAATACACCCAATTTCACTTTGAAATTTTTGCGTGGAAAACTCGATTACACATTAAGTGTTCAGCATTACTATAATACGGTCGCCGCATATGGAAATGAAGGCAGGTGGATCCAGGAACAGACACTTAACCTGGATCAAACAGAAAAACTGCGGCTATATGAACTGCTGGAAGAGAATTATAAACCAGAAAACCGTTTTTATAAATATGATTTTTTCTTCGACAATTGTGCTACCAGACCGGTAAACATCATCCGAAAAAGTATCCGGGACTCGGTTACTTTCGTCGCACTGCCAACTGAAAAAAGTTTCCGGAGTATTCTGGATGAGCATCTCACCAATGATTCCTGGCTTGATTTTGGTATCGATCTGATCATTGGGGCGAGGGCAGACCAGATCGCTGACCCTGTCCGGCAAATGTTCATGCCCAGGTATGTGAAGGAATATTTTGGCCCGGCAACCAAAGGAACTGATGTTAAACAACCCCTGGTCGCGCGTGAAAAGGTGGTGCTGGAAGAAACGAAATTGCCTGAAAAAGACTTTCCATTTCCGTTCAGACCAGTTTTTATCTTTAATCTGTTGCTGGCTCTCGAGATCTTATTGTTTGTCCTCAGTTTCCGCAATAAGAAGGCTTACTGGAAAGTATACGATAAAACATGGTTTATTGTCGCAGGTATTGCGTCAGTTTTTTTGTTGTTCATGTGGTTTGGAACGGATCATTTAGCTACAAAATCAAACTGGAATTTGTGGTGGATCAACCCTTTGTTTCTGATCGTGGTGTTCCCTGGTTCTGTAAATTTCAAAAAGTGGGTTTTCAGACTGTTGACCATCCTGCTCATTTTGTTGATCGCGTGCTGGACGCTGATACCACAGGAGTTGAACCTGGCATTTCTGCCTATTATCCTGATCCTGATACTCAAATGCATCCGGTACGGATTTCCGGTATTTCAGGGTAGGCTGAGTCAAACCCAATAATTTTTGCCAACTAAACCACTAAAGGCCAAGCATAAAACGTTACAGCTTTTTATCAATTTATCTATGTTAAGTATTTCCAGGATTGGATCCTTACTTGGACCAGCCAACAAAAACACCGAAAATTCAGTCGCCACAGTCGAACATTTACTCATCGACAGCAGGAAGTTACTCTTCCCGGGAACCACCATGTTTTTTGCTTTTAAAGGCATGAAAACGGACGGGCATCTGTTTATTTCAGAATTATATAATAAAGGTGTCCGGTATTTTGTGGTAGAAGCACCTGATTTTGACTTTTCTCCCTATCCGGAAGCCATCACATGGAAAGTTCCGGGATCTCTCAAAGCACTTCAAACGATCGTGTCAGACTACAGAAAACAATTCTCAATACCTGTGGTTGGCATTACCGGAAGCAATGGAAAAACCATCATCAAGGAATGGGTGTATCAATTGCTGGAAAAAGATTTCAGCATTGTCAAGAATCCCGGATCCTATAACTCACAGATCGGTGTTCCGCTTTCAGTCTGGCAAATGCACAAAAATGCAGACCTCGCTATTTTTGAAGCTGGTATTTCAACGGTCGGAGAAATGGCAGGGCTCGGAAGGGTAATTCAACCCACCATAGGTATTTTCACGAACCTCGGTGATGCACATAGCAGTGGTTTTGAGAACCTGCAGCAAAAACTTGATGAAAAACTGCTGCTTTTCAATCATACTTCTATCATTCTGTGCCACAGGGATGACACCCTGACTTTTGAACATATAAAATATACATTCCCCGAAAAAAAGATCATTTCCTGGTCTTATCAGGACGAAACAGCTGAACTTTTTGTAAAAAATATAGATATTTCCAATATTTCCAGTGAAATCAGGTATTCCTGGCGCGGGAATGAAGGAAGCTTCAAAACCAAATTCAAAGACAATCTAAGCATTCATTTGACCATTTTTGCCTTGTTTATCAGCCTGGAATTGGGTTTGGACAAGGCAGAGGCAGAAAAAAGGATGTCTTTTCTGTCAGCGATCAACATGCGACTCGAAACCAAAGAAGGGGAAAATGATTGTATCCTGATCAACGATTCTTACAATGCTGATCTCACCAGTCTGACACAGGCTTTGAATTACCTGGCCATGCAGGATGCCTCCAAAAACAAAGTCCTTGTGTTGTCTGAATTCTTTCAAAGCGGCAATGATCAGCATGATACCAATGAAAAACTGATCAGCCTGCTCAACAGGATCGGGCTGTCCAGGTTGATATTGGTGGGCCGGAACATGCACCGGCTGATAACCCACATAGACCCAAACATAAAAACATATCATTTTAACACCACGGAAGAACTTTTAGGCAAGTTGGCTCAATTGCAATTTCAAAATGAGGTTATTATGATGAAAGGAGCCAGAGTATTCCATTTCGAGGATCTTTTTGATAAGTTGGCCAAAAGATTTCACAGCACTGTGCTGGAGATCAATCTGGATGCAGTGATGCACAACATCAGGGTTTACAAATCCTTTTTAAAACCCGAGACTAAAATGCTTGCAGTGATCAAGGCAGGAGCTTATGGCGTGGGAAGCGTAAAACTGGCGATGCAACTGGAAAAAAGCGGCGTGGCTTATTTTGGCGTAGCTTTTATGGACGAGGGCATTGAATTGAGAAGAGGAGGAATTAAAAATCCTATACTCATTTTCAACCCGGATCTGAATTTTATCCCTGAAATGTACAGGTACAGACTCGAACCGGTCATTTATAATTTTGATATGCTGGATAGGGTAGCCGGTGAATCTTATTTCAAAACCAGGATCCATCTCAAGATCGATACAGGATTGCACAGACTTGGATTTGTGAGTGAAGAATGGGATCAACTGACAACTCAGCTGGATAAAATAAGACATTTGCAGGTAGCTTCCGTTTTTTCACACCTTTCAGCAAGTCCGAACAATGATTTTGATTATTTTACACATCAGCAAGCCACTCAGTTTAATATTGCCTATCAAAAAATTGAAGAAAAACTGGGTTATAAACCCATTAAACATTTGCTCAATAGCGCAGGTGTAGTCAAATTCAGGGATTATCAGTTTGATATGGTGCGTGTAGGATCTGGATTTCACGGTGTAGATACCAGCAAAAACATCAACAGATCCCTTCAGATCGTCAACACCCTCAAAGCGAAGATCAGCCTCATTAAAAAAGTGAAAGCGGGCGAAAGCATAGGTTATGAACGCAAAGGTATTACAGGTAGGGAAAGGACCATTGCTATTTTGCCGATCGGATATGCAGACGGCTTGGTCAGGAAAGCAGGAAATGAACGTTATAGTGTATGGCTCAATGGTTATTTTGCACCCATTGTCGGAAATGTCAATATGGATATGACCATGATCGATATCACAGGGATACCCAATGTTCAGACCGGTGATGTCGTGGAGATTTTTGGGGCCAATGCAAAAATTACAGACCTCGCAGAAGCAGGTGAAACCATTTTTTATGAAATCCTGACCAGAATTTCTCCACGTGTGAAAAGAATTTATCTTGAATCATAATAAAATATGTTTTTTTGTAGTTGTTTAAGGTATTTTTTGCCTGCATGATCAACAAGGACCGTGATACATGACGGATAAATATAATTTGTTGTAAATTGCAGCCCGAAATTTTTGTTATTCATTGAAATTGACAAATATGTTGATTGAAGGATTTGGGAATGATATTGAGCCGAAGCAGACTTTATTCTTTTAAAATAGTCGGGAACAAAGCCAACGCTTTGCTGTTTTTTCAAAAGAAATAAAGGTATTGCTTTTTAAACCATTGATGTCCGCAAAGAAAAGCGTTACTTTTATTGTGAATTTTGAATAATTTCGCCAAAAAATCCGGTTTCGGGCAACGAAAACACTGTTTGAACCATTAATTGATATAGAACAAACTTATAAAGGAGGCAAAATAATGTTACAGATTCTGGCATAAAATTGTCACCAAGATTTAATATATATATTCAATAAATAAAAAATCGATGAAAAAAGTATTCCTATTGTTATCCGCTCTCTTTATAGTCGTGAGTGGTTTTTCCCAAACTGTGGACCCGGTGATTTTCAAAGTAGGGAATATTCCGGTTCACCAATCTGAATTTTTATACATCTATCAGAAAAACAACGGGAAAAAGGCAGATTTTTCCAAACAAAGCCTGGAAGAATACCTCGATCTTTATATTCGTTTTAAGCTAAAAGTGGCAAAAGCCAAAGAGATGAGACTGGATACCATTCCGGAACTGATCACAGAGCTTGAAGGTTACAGAAAGCAACTTTCAAAATCTTATCTGGTAGATAAAGAGGTGAATGACAGATTGGTGGTCGAAGTATTTGAAAGAATGCAAAAAGATATCAATGTCAGTCATATCCTGATCACCCTCAATGAAACCAATGACCCGTCGCTGGAAACTACGGCAGAAGCGAAAATTAATCATGTATACAAAAGGCTCCAGGAAGGAGTTCCATTTGAGCAATTGGCAGTAGAGCATTCTGAAGATCCTTCCAGCAGGAATAATGGTGGAAGTCTCGGATACGTCACTTCAATGTTGCCGGACGGATTTTATGAATTTGAAAACATCGCTTACAGTCTCAAACCTGAAGAGTACTCCAAACCTTTCAAAACGCATGTCGGATATCACATCGTAAAATTAAATGCTGAAAGGCCGGCAAGGGGAGAAATTGAAGCTGCACACATCATGATCCTTAAAAAAAATGATGATCTGGCATATGCAAAAAATAAAATCGACAGCATTTATCAATTGCTCCTTAAAGGTGAAGAATTTGATAAACTGGCAAAAATCCACTCCACAGACCGGAAAACAGCCTTACAGGGAGGTTACCTTGGTTTTTTTGGTATCAACAAATATGAAATGCCTTTTGAAGAAGCAGCATTTGCCCTTACAAAAGATGGTGAATTTTCCAAACCATTTTCAACCACAGCTGGTTGGCATATCATCAAAAGGATCAGCAAAGTTGCAAGAAATGACTTCGACAAAGTAAAAAGAGGGATTACCGCACAGGTGCTCAATGATGGCAGATATAATATTGCAAAGGAAAAAGTCATACAGAACATTCAGAAGGAAAATAATTTTAAGGAAAATAAAGAAGCATTCAATGAATTCATCCATCAGCTCGATCAGGAATTCTTCACTGCAGACTGGGTGAATCCGGTGAAAGAACCATTGACCTTATTCAGCCTGGAAAAGAATTCATTTACGACAGATGATTTTGCGGTATTCTGCAAGACCAATCAAAGAGATCGGATCAGATATGGTGGAAATACACCCATCCCAATGGTTGCACAACAACTTTACAACCAATTTGTCAATGAAACCTGTTTAGGTTGGGAAGAAGATAAACTGGAAAGTAAATATCCGGATTTCAAAGCATTGATGAGAGAATATGCGGAAGGAATCCTTTTGTTTGAAGCCACCAAAAGGGAAGTATGGGACAAAGCCTCACAGGATGTGGAAGGACTTACAGCCTTCTTCGAAAAGAACAGTAAAAAATACACCTGGAAGCAAAGAGCTGATCTGTATACCTACACGATCCAACTGAATGATGAGGCAAAAGCCAATGAAATTTATGCTTTCGCTTTCAATAACAATCATGAAAAACTCATCGAGAAATTCAACAAAGACAACCAGCTTGTCATTTTCACACGCTCAAAAGTCGAAAGCGGAAGCAATGATCTTGTTTACATGAAAATGGAAAAAGGTGATATTTCGGCTTTGAATTACGATAGCTCTAGAGGAATTTATAAGTTCAGAAAAATCGAAGATATCCTTGCGAAGTCACCAAAATCACTGGATGAAGCCAAAGGTTATGTGATCGCGGATTATCAGGAATTTCTGGAAAAAGCCTGGGTGGAAAAACTTCGTAAGGAATTCAAGGTTGAAATCGAAAAGACTCCTTTCGAAAAACTGATCAAAAAATAACATGGTTCGGCAAACCTTTCATTTGCTCACATTCGCTTTCCTGGCTTTACCGGGGTTTTATGCCTGTCACTATTTTGGTGAAGACAACAAAAGATCAAAGGAAGTCATCGCACAGGTGTATGACAGGAGGTTATATTTGAAAGATTTTCCGGAAGAACTGACCAGAATCGAAAACAAAGAAGATAGCATTGCCCTGAGCAATGCTTTCGTGGAACAATGGATCAGGAAGACCTTGTTGTTGCATGAAGCTGAAAAATTCAAACCCAAATCGCTGGACATTGAAAAACTGCTTCAGGATTATAAAGAATCTTTACTTATCAATAGTTTTCAGCGTCAAATCATCACTTCACAAATGGATACTTTGGTTTCTGTGAGTGAAGTAAGGGAATTGTATGACAACCTCAAAGGGAATTTCATTCTGGAGTACCCGGTCATCAGGTTCAGTCTGGTAAAAATACCACATGACGCACCGAATATTGATAAGTTTTATGCCGCCTGGAAAAGCAATGACCGGAAAATAACAGCACCATATATAAAAAAGTATGCCGTTCAACACCTTGATTTTTCCGGAAAATGGATAGAATGGAATCAAACCAAAAAGCAGCTGGATAGCGCTGTGCTGAGAAATGTTTCCTTCGAAAAGAAAAGTACCATTCAAAAAAAGATCGGAAGTCATGAATATTTCATAAAAATCGTCGATTTTGTGGACAAAAATGAAATTTCACCGTTATCATACATCGAAGATCATCTGGTCAATATCGTGGTCCAGAAGAGAAAGGCGAAAGTGATTGAACAGTATATTGAACAGCTGTACGAAAAAGAATCCAATCAAAACAATATTCGCATTTTTAAAAAATGATGAATAGATCAATAAAAAAATAGCAAAACATGAAATATTTTTCTGTCGTTATATTATTATTCCTTTTCCATTCGCAAAACGTGCTTGCACAGCAAAAATTGCTCGTCGACAAACTGGGAGCTCAGGTGGGAGCTGAACTCATCCTGATGTCTGATGTGGAAAATGAATATAACTATCTCGCTTCTATGCAAAAAACGACCAAGCCTGAGATGAAGTGTTTGATCCTGGAACAGATCATCGTTTCAAAAATATTGGTCACCCAGGCAAAACTGGACAGTCTGGAAGTGGAAGACGACGAAGTCGAAACTCAACTGGATGCCCGTATGGATCAGATCCTGCGCCAGATGGGCGGGGATGAATCCCTATTCGAAAGTTACTACGGAAAGACCGTGGCGGAAATGAAAAATGTCTACAGAGAAGATATCCGATCTAAAATCCTCGCTGATAAAATGCAGGGTCAACTCATGTCAAATATCCAGATCACCCCAAGTGAAGTCATCGATTTTTTCAACTCAGTTCCGGTCGACAGCCTGCCTTATTTCAACAGTGAAGTAGAGGTCGGAGAGATCGTTTATACCCCAAAACTGAACGAAACGGAGAAGAAAAAAGCCAGGGAAAAATTGGAAAATATCCGGAATGAAATCCTTGCAGGTACAGGTGATTTTGCTGAACTGGCCAAAAAACACTCGGATGACTTTGGCTCTGGCAGACAGGGCGGTAATCTCGGATGGCAAAAAAGAGGTTCTTTCGTGCCTGAGTTTGAAGCCGTCGCTTATAGTCTTAAAAAGGATGAACTGTCTGAAATCGTTGAAACTGAATTCGGCTACCATCTGATCCAGGTGATGGAAAGAAGAGGCAATACCATCAACGGTAGACACATCCTTATCAAACCAAGAATGACACCTCAGGACCTGGCTAAAGCCAAAGCCGAACTGGATTCTATCAGAACACTCATCGTCGATGGTAAATTAAGCTTCGATGCAGCTGTAAAAAAATTCTCTGACAAAAACAGCATGAGCTATCACAATAACGGAAGGATGACCAACCAAAAGAACCAGTCAACTTTCTTCGAAACCAAAGACTTATCTCCCGAAATATATTTTGCACTCGAAGACCTGGAAATCGGAGAAATATCCCAGCCTTTGGAAATAAAATCGCAATCAGGGGAAACTCAATACCAATTGATCAAACTGCTTACCCGGACCAAACCTCACCGGGCTAACCTGAAAGAAGACTACTCAAGGATCCAGGAATTTGCCAAAGAAAGCAAGAAAAGTGAATACATCAATGACTGGTTGCAGGATAAGATCAAATCCAATTACATCTTTATAGATGATTATTATCTGAATGCATGTCCCAGCCTGAAATCATGGATCTCAAAATGAAAAACATACCTGAGTTTAAAAGAATCTGCATCAGGTAAAAACGAGGGTGGAAGGGTAGTCTTTCTGAAAAAAAATACAGTTGCATTACATCTTTTCCACCAATGATTCCCATTGTTGTTCAAGTAGGGAGATTTTCTCCTGAATCATTTGCAATTCCTTTCCCTTGTCTTCAATTTCTTCTACAGACAGGTTTTCCTGCATGAAATAATTGTTCAGTGCGGCCTTTTTTTCCTCTAATTGTTCCAGTTCACGCTCCACTCTGTTGAGCTCATTCTTCATTTTGTTTTTAAGCTTGCGAGCTTCTTCTGTATCTGCAACATGGACAGACCGGGATGCCTGCTGCTCAGTTTTGGGCGCAGATGTGTGAACATTTCCCCTAGATTCGCGATATTGCGTATAATTACCGTTGAAATCCCTGATCTTCCCGTCGCCTTCCATGACAAAAAGATGTTCCACCAGTTTATCCATAAAATACCTGTCGTGCGTAATCACTACCAGGCAGCCGTCAAATCCCATCAGGTATTCCTCCAACACATTCAATGTGATGATATCGAGATCATTGGTTGGTTCATCCAGGATCAGGAAATTCGGATTTCGCATCAAACTGGTCAACAGATGCAGGCGTCGCTTTTCTCCTCCGCTCAGTTGTGAAACAAATACCTGCTGTTGCTTTCTGGGAAACAAAAAACGCTCCAGCAATTGCTCCGCAGTAAGTTTAAAGCCTTTTGCCAATGGCAGATACTCCGCAATATCACGGATGACATCTACGACCCTTTTATCCTGTGACAAGGCGATACCTTCTTGTGTATAATAACCGAAATAGACGGTTTCTCCGATGATCACTCGCCCGTAATCAGGTTTCAGCTGCCCTGTCATGATGTTGATGAAACTGGTCTTGCCTGCTCCGTTGGGGCCAACAATGCCCACCCGCTCTTTTTTTCTGAATTTGTAGAAAAAATGATCCAGTATCCTGATCTCTTCAAAGGATTTTCCCACATCGTGGAACTCAACGATTTTACTTCCAAGTCTTCTTGCCTCAATCTGTATACTCATTTCCTCCGTGGTTTTGATCTGGGATACCGTTTCTTTCAGTTCCCAAACCTTATCCACCCTCGCCTTGGCCTTGGTGCCTCTTGCCTGAGGCTGACGACCAAGCCATTCCCACTCTTTCTTCAGCAACTTTTTATTCTTTTCAGCAACTACATTATCATTTTGTACCCGGGCGATCTTTTTTTCGAGATATTGTTCATAGTTGCCAGCGTAAGGATAGAGATTCCCGTCCTCCAGTTCAAGGATGCGATTGCACACATTTTCAAGGAAATACCGATCGTGCGTCACCATAAAAACGGTGAGATTGGCTTGCTGAAGATAGCTTTCGAGCCATTCGATCATATCAAGATCCAGGTGGTTGGTTGGCTCATCCAGTATGATGAAATCCGGTTCCTGAACCAGTACCTTAGCGAGTGCAAGCCGTTTTTTCTGCCCTCCGGACAGCTCACTTACCTTTCTGTCCATCCCGGCAATTCGTAGTTTCTGAAGTGTCTCACTGATCCTGACTTCCATATCCCAGGCTTGCAAATCATCCAGCCTGGCCATAGCTACGCGGGTGCGTTCATCGTCGCTTGAAGCCAGTGCAGATTCATAGGCTTTGATAGCGATGATCTTTGGATCTTCCGCATCAAAGATCGCGTCGCCAATCGTCATTCCAGGTTGAAATACCGGTTCCTGTTCCAAAAAAATCGTTCGTATATCTTGTTTAAAAATGATTTTGGCCATTTCGCCTTCCGGCTGCTCCATTCCTGCCAATACGCGCAAAAGAGTAGATTTGCCAGATCCGTTTTTAGCGATCAATGCGATTTTGTCCCCCTTATTGATCAGTAGAGAGATGCTGGAAAACAGCACTTTATCTCCATATGATTTACTGATGTTTTCAGCGTGTAAATAATTCATAGTCTTTTCATGTGAATTTTGGCAATGATAAGGGATAAAATCCAATATTTCTCTGCCAGAAAAGGGTTTTTTGTAGTGCGTCCAAAATCTTCAGGTGAAAAAACAACTAATTTCAAGGCATAAGTCGATGCGCTGTTGTTTCCTGATGGAGTGCCTTTTGGAAACTTTATCATATAGCGTTTTGGGTAAATGGTTTTGAATGTTGAGTCTGATCCAAAAAATCATAGCTTCTTAAGTGCCACCTGAAGGTAACTTTTAATTAGGTGATTTTCAAATGTTTTCCAATAGTTTTGTTCTGATCTTCAGCGTCAATGGAGTAGGGTGAAAAACGATTGAAAACCTAGAAGCATCTCCTTTGAATCATACCAGAATAGGGGTAAATGAATTATTAAGCCGGGCTTCCTGTTCGTCAAAAACAAAGCGACCATCTTCGAAAACGAAGACCAATTTATTTCCTGCATTGTATTTTTTATTTATAATGATCAGTAAAACAGATGATTAGCATCCTAACGATTTTCGGTATGCCGATTGAACTTTCAGTGGTAGTAAAGGAATATGTTTTTGCAAAGGCGGAAAAGATTTTCTGGAAAACTTCATAATTGTTGCGATCAATTGATCAGAGTTTTGGAGTACCGGATCTCATGAGTCAGAAAACAATTAACCATTCTGAACATGTGGATTATCAAAAGGCATTTGTTCTTTAGTGATTATTAATAAAAAAAATCAAACGTTAAAAATGAAACATTTAATTATTTTTTTGGTCATGCTTTTGTCTTATCATCAGGCAACTTCACAATGTGCGAACAACGCGACCACAGATGTTTGTTCCGGAGGCAATGGTGAGATCAGTAATAATAAAAACATCAATCATAATGAAAAGTATTGGTGGAGCGCTGGTTCACGGAATGTAAGCAATATCAATTTCAGTGGTGGCCGGTTGGTGATCTGTGGTGGTACTTTGACCATCTCTTCTGGTAATCTGACAAAAGGAACCATTATAGTCATGGGAGGCACGCTCAACCTGAATATGGGTTATGTTTCGCTCAACAATGAATTTACCATCATCAATTATGGTACGATCAATGTCAATAACCACCTGACATTGCAGGGACATCCGGCTTTGGTCTTCAACCAACCGGGAGGCGTACTTAATGTTGCAGGTCAAACAACAGTCAATGGCAATTCAACCATCATCAATTCATCTGTTTTCAATACCAACCATCTGTTGGTTCAGACGAGTATCACGCCTGCCATTTGCCAGAATCCAAATGCATCTTTCTATATCAATTCGGATTTTACGAATAACACGCTGAATTCCATTCAATCACCATCCGGCCAAAGTTGCTTTTATGTAGGTAACAACATCCTGCTCAACCAAAACGTGTCTCCTCATGCTAACCTACACGTTTGTGATGCTCCGGGCGGGATCAAATTCGGAAGCGCAAGTTGGGGCAATGCAACTGTTTATACCAATTGCAATTCGTGTTCCATGACATTGCCTGTAGAACTTGGCAGCTTTGAAGTAAAAGTTGTCAATCATCAGGTTGAATTGTTCTGGACCACTGAATCAGAACAGAACAGTGATTATTTCAATATTGAAAGAAGCAAAAACGGTATTGACTGGGAGAAACTGATTACCATCAACGGCGCCGGCAGTTCAGTCAGGTCTCTGGAATACCGTGCAACAGATGATTCTCCGTTCGAAGGTATTTCATATTACCGGCTAAGCCAAACTGATCAGGATGGTATAACGGTATACTATGATATTCAGGTCGTTGAAATGGGCCAATCATCAGGAGAAGTCAATATCTACCCCAATCCGGCAAAAAATGAATTGTTCATCGATTCTTCAGAAGATGATTGTCAGGTGGAAATGTTGAACTCATACGGACAGGTTGTTTTCAAGGGCGAAAGGCTGAACAGATTGAATGTCCGGGATTATTCCAACGGCACCTACTTTATTAAGATATACACAGAACAAAGCTTTCCGGTCATTCAGAAAGTGATCATTCAACATTGATCGTAAAGTGTGTCCGATGGCAGGTCTGCTTAGTCATTTTTACCTAACAGGATCATTTTCAATCGGGTTCATCGTTTTCTGCTCTTTAGCGATGGATGATGGTTTGAGTGACTTCTTTCAACTCTTTATAGGACATTTTTGATAGGGTTTCTGACAATTCAGTTTCTGCCGGTTGAAATTTCAATTTTGCCAGCGGGTAATTGTCGGGGTAATCTTGTTTTGTCCGGTTTCCAGGCAAGCAGGTCGTTTGGTTCACAGACAAACAGATCACACAACAACCCGACATGGTCTAATCTAAATATTTGCGTCATATCATTCAGGATCTTTGTGGCTGAATGTTGAGAGCGTCTCGCCTTTACCAAAAATGAATATGGTTTTTCAATCCCTCTCATCCTGAAAATGGGTGCAAGGTTAAGGGATAACATAGTTTTTATTTAAGTTAATAAATGAACTTTCAAAAATTCAAAACAAACATTCAAAAAATGCAAATAAAAATATAAAAAATGCAAATTGAAATTCAAAAAATACAATTATATGCTCAAATACACCAAACAAAGAATTAAAAAATATAAATAAACATTCAAATATAGCAAATATACATTAATAAAATACAAATTAGATTTAAATAAGTACGAACAAACTTTCAAAAAATACAAATTCGTATTCTAAACATCAAGGGCATCACCTTTGTGTTTTTTTTTATTTCGCATCAAATCATCGCGGCAAAAAGTATTAAACTTTGCATCCTTAGTGCTTTCTCTCATCCCTTTGAAGATCCCGGAATATGTATCAGGTTGACAAGATATGTTTGTCTGGACACAATATTCAAAGTATGCAGGGTTATCCCGACGGTCCCGCAGATCTCGCAGACCAGCGCAGAATTTAACTTACTGATCAGATAACAGATCAGCGAAAATCTGCGGGATCTGCGGGAAATTACTTTTAATAATTTGAAAATTCGAGGATTTGAATCACGACGATGAATGTCGTGATCTCCGAGATTTGAGATTATAAAAAGTGGAGAAATCCATGATCATTTTGCCCTGATCAAAAACTTTACAACATTTTACAGATCGATCAAATGTATAAATGTATTCGTTACTATTTTTTCGGAGCTGTCATTCCGACCTTGAGCCGGAATCCCGTAACCTTCATTGAGGTCAGGGAAAGTAAAAGTTAAACCCTTGTTTTTTTGGTTCCCGCAGATCTCGCAGATCAGCGCAGAATTTAGCTTCCTGATCAGAGAACAGGTCATCGCAGATTTAGTTTAAATCAAAGTTTTCTGATCTTAACCCCATTTTCACCAGCCAGTTCAATCAACATATTTTTTAAATTTTCTCACCTACGTAAATCACGTAGATCAAAATCAGCATTCCTCCTATTGTTCTGATCATCAATGATATTTACTTTTGAACCACTTCTTTGGAAATCTAAAATAATTAATATGAAAAAAATTTTATTTTTATTTTTGATCAGTTTTTCACTCATTCAGTACAGTTTTGCGCAAGAGTTTTCAGCAGGTGCAGACATTTTTAATCTATACATGTGGAGAGGTCTTGATCTTGGAGGCGGACAGCCTTCTATCCAGCCCTGGGTAAAATACACTTTCGGAACTGAAAAACATGAATTCTCTGTAGGTTACTGGAGTGCCTTTGCAATAGGAGGAAATGTAAATCAGGAAGTTGACTTGAGTTTGAATTATACCTACAATGGTTTATTAACACTCAATATTACTGATTACTTTTTCCCCGGATTAAATACAGGTACAAAGAATAATTACTTTGAATATCGAAGCGACCAAACGGGACATGTTATAGAAGGTCAGGTAATGTTTAGCGGAACAGAAAAAATTCCGGTCTCACTGCTTTTTACCATGAACTTTTATGGCAACGATGCGAAAAAGGCTGACGGCGCTCTTTTCTTTTCAAAATATCTTGAAGCCGGTTATAAGGCTCATGTCAAAGGATTGGATGTTGTGCCATTTGCAGGTTTTTGCCTGGATAAGGCAGACACAGATAAAGGTGAAGTTACCTACTATCAGTATGCAAAACCGGGTCTGATCAATCTTGGCCTTAAGCTTTCAAAATCTGTTGAAATCACCGACAAATTTTCTCTGCCGATCGCATGTGCCGTTGTGACCAATCCTGGACTCAATAAAATACATATAGTGTTCGGAATTTCTTTGGGGATTTAAAACAATTTTTCAAAAATCAAAATGATATATTATGTTAAATGCAATGTTATTGAATATTGGAACCATTGATACCGGTTCTACTGGGTTTATGTTATTGGCGACCAGTCTGGTCATGCTCATGACGCCCGGACTGGCTTTTTTTTATGGCGGTCTTGCAACCAAGCGCAACATCCTTGCCATCATGATCCAGAGCTTTGTTTCCCTGGGATGGACAACAGTATTATGGGTCATCATTGGATATTCTCTTTGCTTCAGCGGAGGAGAAGGAGGTATTATCGGTAACTTCGATAAAGTTTTTTTGAACGGTATTTCGTTTGACGCTGTATGGTCAGGCAATGGTAAGATACCTGAGATCGTGTTTTTTGCCTATCAAATGATGTTTGCCATCATCACACCTGCATTGATCACCGGTGCATTTGTGAACAGGGTGACTTTCAAGTCATACTTTATTTTCCTCACTGTCTGGCAGATATTGGTATACTATCCATTTGTACACATGATATGGGGTGGAGGTTTGCTCGCTCAATGGGGCGTGCTGGATTTTGCAGGTGGCATAGTGGTCCATGCCACAGCAGGTTTTGCAGCACTGGCATCGGTACTATATGTAGGTGGAAGGGTGGATAAAAATTCTACACCCAACAGCATTCCGCTAGTAGCTATAGGTAGCGGATTGTTATGGTTCGGATGGTATGGATTCAACGCCGGCAGTCAGTGTCAGGTTGATTACATCACTTCCCTTGCATTCTTGAATACAGATATTGCTGCTTCATTTGCCACCATTTCCTGGCTGGCAATCGAATGGATAAAAGAAAGAAAACCAAAATTTGTTGGTCTGCTCACAGGTTCAATTGCCGGACTTGCCACCATTACACCTTGCGCCGGGTTTGTTCCTTTATGGGCATCACCGATCATAGGTATTTTGGCTGGTGTGATGTGCTATTTTGCCGTTCAGTTCAAAAATAAGATGAAGTGGGACGATGCGCTGGATGTTTGGGGTGTGCACGGCGTCGGAGGAGTTCTCGGAACAATATTATTAGGCGTTTTTGCATCCAGAATGATCAATCCTGCCGGTGCGGACGGCATTATATTCGGAGGAGGTTCGTTTTTTGTTAAACAACTGATCGCGGTGGCAGCTGCTTCAGCATATGCATTTGTTTTCACGTATCTGATGTTGATCATTATCAACAAAATTACGCCGGTTAAAGTGAGCGAACAGGAAGAAAAAATGGGATTGGATACCTCGCTTCACGGAGAAAAAGCATACGATGACGGAGTAATTTAATACACGAAATTTAGCGGAATTAAACATATTCAGATAATCATATTTGAGTCTGCTCCGAAAAGTCCGATTTGTTGATTTTCAATCGTTTTTTTGCCCCAGCCTACTGACATCAAAGATCAGTACAAAACTTAAGGTAAACGATTGAAAATCAACAAATTAAAAGTCTCCTTTTAGGCATGTGCTGACTAAAAACGTCAGTGCCTGTACTGACTGAAAACGACAGTAGGGATTTAGGGGGCAAAGACTTTTCGTAGCATACACATATTTTAATTTCAGCTTAGACGCATTGATATAGTTTGTTATGGAAATCTCAAAAACGAGCTGCCTTTGATATAAAAAATCAAAGACAAAACTTGTGAAGTTTTTGAAAAACAGGGAATTAGCCAATTGGGTATGTTTCAAAAACAAGCATGACCAAATAATGGGCGATTTCAGGAAATGAACTATATCCTTGCGTCTATTGTGCATTTGTAGGATATTGTTTTCTCCAACGGGTTATTGTTGTAGTTTTGTGAAAATTCGCATCGATCGTTCATGTTCAAAAGGTCAATTGTAAAAAAGTTGATGTTTCTCTACTTCATTGTAGGATTTTCATCATTGTCCATCATAGGTTTTTATTCCTATTTTAAAGCAAAAAATGCTTTGATCGCCAGAGCTTTTGAACAATTGAACAGTGTCAGATCTCTGAAACAGATCGAAATTGAAAACTATTTCAGGACTCACAGGTCACTATCCGGCAAATACCTCATCGATCCTGAAGAATTAAACTCCATCCTTCTGGATACAAGCAGGAACAATGTTCTGGGGAAATCAGGAGAGATCTACCTGGTCGGAAGTGATCTCATGCTCAGAAGTAAATCGCGGTATGCTCAAAAACCACCGGGAGAGGTGAAGGCTGAAACCAAAAGTATTAAGAGAGCATTTACTGAAGGTCAGGGAAACGGCGTATGTAAAGATTACAGGGGTGTTTTGTCTTTGAATTCTTTTAACCGGCTGGATATTGAAGGACTTAACTGGATCATCATAGCTGAAATCGATTATGAAGAAGCAATGATCACGATCATTAATCTGCGGAACGATTTGTTGTTTGTTTCATTCGTTGTACTGATCCTGATTTTTTCCATAGCCCAGGTGATCACAACAGATATAGTCGGACCTGTAATCACATTCAAAAATGCATCTGTCAAAATAGGACAGGGAGATCTGGATACAAAAGTAAATTTTGATGCTGAAAATGAATTCGGTATATTGTCATCTGCATTCAATCAGATGTTGGATGACATTAAAAGAAATACAGCTGAACTGATCAGCGAAAGGATTAAACGAATTTCTGCCTTGTATGACGGTCAGGAATTTGAAAGACAAAGGCTTTCAAGAGATTTGCATGATGGCCTTGCCCAACACTTGATCGCAGTTAAAATGTCGTTTGAGAACATGGTCAACCGGAAAGATTTTGAAGATGAGAAAAAAATTTCTGAACTGAAACAACAGATCATTAATTCGATTGAGGAATTGAGGAAAATCAGTTATGATCTGGCGCCAGCAGGTATGATGGACTTCACACTGGAGGGTGCCATTAACAATATGTGTCAACAGATACAGAAAAACTCAAACCTGGTGATAGAATTTTCTTCCTATGGTGATTTGTCAGGACTGAACAAGCGAAGCAAGATATACCTGTACAGGATCATCCAGGAAGCGCTGAACAATACCATCAAGCATGCAGAAGCTTCCAAGGTGGATATTCAGATCACTGAAACCAAAGAACATTTTGTGTTGATGATAGAAGACAATGGAAAAGGATTTGATATAGACAATAAGGAACTGGGACTCGGGAAGGGACTTTTGAACATAAGGGAAAGAAGTATTTTGCTCAATGGTACATTTGATGTGGAATCCATACCGGGTGTCGGAACTACCATCCGGATCAAAATTGATAAAAAAATTGAAAGTGGAGAAAATTAAAGTTTTTTTGGTTGATGACCATCAGATCATCCTGGACGGGGTGAAAAATATGATCATCGATGAAGCTGATATTGAATTTTGCGGATTTGCTTCAAATGCCCTGACTGCATTAAAAATGATCGAAACGCTTACGCCGGATGTAGTGATCAGCGATATTTCCATGCCTGAAATGACCGGAACAGAACTCACAAAAATTTTGAACGAAAAAAATACGGATATCAGAATCCTGATTTTGTCCATGTATACCACGGACGATTGTATACTAAATGCCATCAAATCAGGAGCTAAAGGTATTTTGCCAAAACAGGATACGAACAAAGACATGCTGCTCGAAGCGATCCGGACTATCTTTCATGGAGGTGAATATTATGCACCCAGCATCTCCAGGAAAATTTTGAATACGTTCATTACCAATGTTAAAAAAGGTTATTCAACAGACAACCATAAACAATATACCCTGACCAACAGGGAAAAGGAAATTCTCAAGCTGTATGTGGAGGGAAATTCGAACCAGGAGGTTGCCCGGGCATTGAACATCAGCATCAGAACCGTAGAAACCCATAAAAACAACATCATGCAGAAATTCCATTTCAAAAGTACTGTGGAAATGGTGAAATTCGCCCTGAAAAACAACCTGGTAAAACTGTAAAATGCTTTATTTCGAAATGCTCCTATCTGAATCCGGTCGTCAGACTTGTCGGCTGAGTGTATAGGTAGATTTGGTTAAAAAAAGCTGATCTATTTTAACCCAACTTGAAAATAA
>DDTL01000024.1 GCA_002344345.1 Saprospiraceae bacterium UBA2365 | reverse complement strand
GACCGCTCATATTCCTACTTATTGTGCGTTCGTTATTCATTATTTATATCATTAATCCATTTATTTATTATATTCTTTCCACTAACTACTGTTGATTTACCATGTGTTCCATTTTCAATAATAAAATATTTTTTCTTGTCAGACTTCCATCTATCAAAAATCAATTCGCAGCCTTTCTGGTCTACAATATTGTCTTTCTCCCCATAAATGAGCAACAACGGGTAATCCGCTTTTTTGGAAAATTCAAGCATTAAATTCATTATTTTTTTCGATTCAAGCATCATGTACATGCTGAAATATTTTACCAACAGGGGGTCGTTCAGCCGTTGTTCAGACTCTTTCCGGTCTTCCGGGTTCTCAATTAAAGCCGGGTTGCCGGCCATGTTTACCACCGGTTTGTGTTTGGCAAAAATCATATACGAGGCATATTTTATGTATTGCAGAAGAGTGGGGGACATGCCCTTTGCTTTTTTCTGCTGGTAAGGCGGATTTACCAGGATGGCACCGTCGCAGTGTTCCAGTTTATCGGCCACTGCCAGCAAAATTGCCGCGGACATGCTGTGCCCGAAAAGCACGGTTTTATGCTGCTTAGATTGGTAATCCCTGCCACATTTGATGATTTCAACATAATCATTAATGAAATCAGAAAAAACGGAAATATCGCCACGTTTTCCATCCGAATACCCCGTACCGCGCGGATGAATGACAACCACCCTGTTTTTGCCGTTGGCGAGCAATTCGATTACTTCCTTTTCCGTATGATGGTTAATTCCGGTAATTCCGGAGATAATATAAACGGTACAGCTATAATCACTGACTGGTAAATATTCGTACACGAAAATTTTTATCCTATCCTTTGCTGTCACAAATGTTCCGGGTTCCTTTTCCAATAGCACCGGACGGGAAGGATTTTTCAATTCATTGCACGAAAAGAAAAGGGTACAGCATAATGAGAAAAAAATCATTTTTGGCATTCTTTTCCGGTTTTTGTTTTTGCTGTAAAATTTTACCGTTCATCAACCCTGATGGCTTTTCCAGAATTCATTCCACCTCTTTTTTTCATAATCAATATCAACCGATGAAATCAACTGTGGATAAAACTCTTCTAAGGTTTTTCCGCTTGCTTCATATTCGGGCAAATGTTCAAGCAGGTAAAAGACGAGAATATGCCCCAGCCTGTATTCGTCCTCCACTTTTTTTAACAACTCGCCTGGGGTGAGATTATTATGTTTGGCACATAGAATCCGGTCAATTGTCCTTACAAACGACTCGCATAAAAGGGAGCTGACATCATTATAATCACCCTGTAACTTTTCCTGCGACAAGGCTACAAGTCCGGTAATCCGTTGGTTTATTTGCTCATTTCTATCCACAATCGGATTGACAATTTCATGCAATGGTTCGTGGTAAAATGCGCTGGGGTCAGGCTCACCCGGCATTGGTCCGCTGATAACCCAATAATCGCCATTCGATTCGTTAAAGAAGGCGGTAAAATGCGACATCAGCGGAATTTGCTGGTAATAAAACCTTCCGTTTGCATGGTTCCTGAAATAATTTGAATCTGTGCGGCAATAGCTTGTTATTTGCCTGATGGCAACATCTGCGTAAGGTTTGTATTTCAGGTTTATTTCGAGGAGTTTTTTGTACTGCCTTTTCCAGAGCTTTTCAACTTGCGCCTTCTGATAAAAATCTGCCAATATTGAATCGTACCCTTCAAGTCTGGTGAATGATTCATTTTGGCAGCTATCACAGATAAGGCCAAAATTTGGCGGGTTATTAGAATTGATTGCATAAGCGCCATAAGCATAAAAATCGCCTCCTCCGGCTTTTTCATAGTATTGCCTGATTTCATTTTTATAACTTTCAGGAAGAATGGAATCGAGGTAGTTCCTTACTTCAGTCCTGATTGGGTGCATGGTTGGGTTCCAGTCGTGATTGTACCCGGCCGCATTCATAAAGGCATAACTTGTAAACAGCCGGATGTCTGGTTCGAAAACAAAAAAATTGTCCTCAACTACATTCTTTTTACTGGCACATGCAAACAGTATCAAGGTTAGCATGGCTAAAATGATTAATTTTTTCATGGTGCGAACGTTTTAAATTGGTCAAATTTGACCCAATAAATTCCTGTATCGGAATAATCGGGTTTGGTTCCGGTGGAATAAAACAGGTATTTACGATCGGCTGTTACATACGGGCCCCAGCTCCCCAGTCCAAAGTTGATTTCCTTACCCAGATTTTGTGGACTGGTCCATCCTCCATCGCTTTTTTTATAACTAATGGCTAACCCTGAACCAGTAGCAATTATCATAAACGATTCGTCTCTGGCCATGTAAAAGTCCAGGTTATCTTTGTCGGTATTCAATGGTTTACCCAAACTATGCACCAGGGTATCTGCTTGTGAAATTACCATCTTGCACCAGTCTGCGGCACCAACGCCATCTTCAGCAACCGATGAAATAAAATAATTGCCTAAGTCGGTAACCTGTAAATAATGCGACGAATTCAGATTTTTAAGCATTCGTCGAGGGGCTGACCAGTGATTTCCTTTTTTGACGGAGTAAAAGGTTTCGTAGTCCGATTTGGCTGTTTCAAAAAACATAGTGTCTCCTTTAGTGGTCAGGGCCGGTGAAAGATAACCCGCAAATAAATTAAAAGGCCCGGTCCATTTGTTATCTAAATACCTGTAATACTTAATGGTATCGCCGGTTGCAGGATAATAGCTCTTCACTTCGGAATAATAAATTTCCGTCCCATCGTTTGAAATGGCGATTCTTTCGGCTGCAAAAGAACCTTTGGTAACTGGCAGGTTGAATTTTTCAGGAGTTGCTCCGGGAGGTTTGTGACCCAAATACATGCTGTCAACCGGTATAGTTTGTGAATATGCTAAATAACCCCAATGCAGCAAAATAAGGGCAAATATTGATGATTTTCTCATGGCTATGTTATTTGTTTATTACATAATTTCTGAAATCACAAATCAATTCTTCTGTTGACTTATTATATGTTTTCCTGAAAGCAACTGTTTTGTCTTCAATGATATACATATTCTTAAATGACTCAAGTCCCCATTTCTCAACCAGATATTTCACGAATAATCCTGACAACGGATAAGCGATTGGCCAATTATTTTCAGCCGGACCTCCCCAAAAATTCTGAATTTCGCCCTTCAGAACTAGGTCAGTAATATCATAGTCTTTATATTTTTTCAAAATCCGAATATTGTTGTTTACTATTGCAGTATCTTGTCCCCATTGGTAATATTCCTGTATTCCTTCGCTAAAAAAAGCATTTATTGACAGGCCGACAGATTCATCCCATAGAGCATGGAAGCCTTCGTGCCTGATTATATCCAGATTGAGACCTACGCAGTGTAGCTGCTTCATGAATACTGTTCCAAAAGTCCTTTCCAATGGTAAAACTCCAAATCCTTGCATAAAATAGAAGTTGGCAAAAAAGGTGGCTTCATTGGGCTCTGAGTGCAAATAGCAAATAATTTGGTGGTCAGGTGGAGAGATTGTTAGCTTATTGCATATTTCTGAGAATATTGAATCTGTCTTCGAAATAAATTTCGCTTTTAAATCAGCACTGATTTTTTTTGAGGAATATATTTTCAGATACTTTGTATTTTCTTCCTTGTAGTTGTTATTCCTTATAGCTACCAGATCAATTTTAAATTCTGTTGTAGGATCATAATCGCCTATAATGATTCTCTCATTATTACTAACTATTGTATATTTATAATATTTAGGCTGTGATTGAAGTTCCCATACCGGCTGAAGTGAATTTCCTGTATATACCATTCGGTTGGGAGAACTGTAATAAACGCCGTCATTTAACCCGTTGTAATGAGTATTAAGAAAGGAAAATCCATTTTTTTCTTTGATTACCAATACATTAAACTTGTTCCAATTTTTGAAACCATTGACTGGACCAAAAATCAATAATGGTTTTTTATAATCGGCTTCATTTAACTGCGATTCGGGTTTTGCTTTAAGCATAGTATCGAGAAGGAAATAACCATACATTCTTTTGTACTCCTTGTCATTCAAGTATTTGTCAGACAAAACCATAATTTTGTCGTTCTGTTCATAAAACGAATTCCAGATAGAACCTGTGCTGTCAGGTTTTGGTAATTTCAAAATGTCGATGTAGTCCTGGCTGTATGCCATACTGAATATGAAAAATGTATAAATTGATAGCGTTATAGCTTTCATTTGAATGCTTTTATGATATTGTATTGTTATTTTCTGTTTAATTGGTATGTAACGGTCTGGTCTCCAAAATCTAATTCAAACCGGTTGGCAGACAAAGCCTTTATCGGGAATTTTTCTACTCCATCTTTCGAAAACACCTTCAATGTGTCGCCTTTCTGGCTGATTTTATAAACCAGGGTATCTGGTTTATAAGTTTGGTTGTTTTGGGTTCTTACAATCAAAACAGAATCATTCACAAAACTCCATTCACTGTTTTGGGGAATATATGTCAACCCCCGAAATAATGAATTAAAGGTTGTATCTGTCTTGAATATTGAGTTGTCGATTGAGTTTTGATTGTTTACTTCTGTTACTGTCATAATCCATTTACCAGATAATTTCAGTGGTTCTGAATTTTTATTGGTATTGCATGAAACAATTGAAAGTAACGATAAAAGAACCAATCCGTTGAAAAAGGTTTTATTTGTTTTCATGATTTTGAGTTTTTATTGTTATTGAATCTTGAAAATTAAAGACTAATTGTTGTTTATGCCATGCTTTTGCGAAATGCACAGATATTGAGGCGACTTCGGTTTTAACTTGTTCAATTCTAACGTTTTAAATGAAACGTTCAAGAATAATTGTTCCATTTCAGAACTGGTAAATGAATTTAATTTTGGGGTTACACCCAGGAGTGAAAAGAATTTCAGAACATTTTTTAATAAAGAGGCTTCACTCATGCATGGAGTTGATGATAATATGAATCCTCCTGGTTTCAGGATTTGATATATTCTTTGAATGTACTTGTGAGGTTCATCCAGTAAGTGGAAAATATTAAAAGCAATAATTGCATCAAATGAGCCTATTCTAAATTTCTCATCAAATATTGTGGTACGCGCAAAATCAATGTTTTGAATATTACGTTCCGATGCTTTAAATTTACAGATATCAATCATTTTGGTAGATATATCTATTGCATGAACAAATCCCACATTTCCGGCAATTTCGTTACAAACCAGCCCGGTGCCACAGCCAAAATCCATAATCATGTCATCGGCTTTTAAATACGTTCTGACTTTTTCAATAAAAATCGCATACGCAATATCGCTTTGTTCAATTCTGTCGTATTTCGAAGCGATTCTATCCCAGAATTTTTCGTCTTTATACATGGCTTCTGCATTTTAAAATTTAAACCCGATATATAAGTTGGGTTCAAACAGGAAATAATTATTCCATTTGTCATCCATTTCTTTAAAACTTTGGGGTGTATTGGTGTCGATGGGCCAGTACTGGCAATGAACCTGAGGTTCAAGGTAAAAAAGGTCTTTGAAAAAGGAGATTTGATACCCCAGATGATACGAAGTATATAATTTAAAACCATTTCCGATTTTCGTTCCATTTTCATCCAGGTAAGTTTTCAATTGAGGCAGAACTTCAACCGAGGCAAACAAGCCTTTCCAAAGCTTTCGCTGGTAAGTAACGCCAAGTCCGTTTTCACGGAGCCGGCCGGGATAGAAATTAACTTCGTCGAATTTGAGCTGCTCTTTCATGGGCATGCCCATCGGGGCAAACAGCTTCCATGTGGCTGCTTTAATGCCAATCCGGTCTTTTGGAGTTAGCTGGTAACCAACGTGTAATTCGTAATGGTGCGTGTTGGTTTTTTCTTCTCCAAAGTTGGCAAAACTCAACCATGATGTGCTTACAGAGAATTTTCGTTCTGTTGATGTTTCAGAACTTTGTTTAGTTTGGTTTTGACCAAACATACTTGTAAATGACAATGCAAATAAAATTGCCATCGTAATTCTTTTTGTTATTGTTTTCATTTTACTGTAATTTAAGTTGAACAATTATTACAACACAAAATTACAGTACCTTGATAGGCTAATTCGTTGACTTAAGTTAAGAAATACAGGTGGTGGAATTTTTATTTCATTATTCTTTTACGAATCCTGCTCAGCGATTCGGGCTTAATTCCCAGGTAACTGGCAATCTGGTGTTGTGGCACCCGCTGAATCAAATTAGGCCTGAATTTTATAAAATTTAGATACCGTTCCTCGGGCGATGACATTTTAAAATAGTCAATCGTGTCCTGCTGTTTGGCCATTATCGCCTCAACTAGCGCCCGGGTTAATGATTCGAGTTGTGGAAATTTTTGGTACAACTCGGTTTCAAGTTCGGGAGTGCCTACCCCTGAAAGCGTGTCTTCTAAACATTCCAGATAATGCGCCGAAGGAGTTCTTTTCCCGTATGCAGAGGGTGTAACAGCCTCTTCTTCGGTATAGAATTCCGTTGTTTTTTCTTCGCCATCTTTGATATGAAAACTTCTGACACAGCCCTTTATGATAAAATAGCATTCATTCGACATTTTGCCTTCTTCAAGCAGAATGGTACCTTTCTTAAAAGACTTTATAAATCCGCTTTCAATTATTACGTCTTCCATTTCTTTTGTAATTGGAATGTACTTTGAAAGGTATTTTATAATTTCATTTTCCATATAATTATCTTGTTTTGGTTTGTCCTTATAATGACGCACAACGGTCGCGCTATGATACGAGCCGACGATAGGAGGCTTGTTTTCATAGCGCATGTTTTACAGCGGTGATGACCATCTTCCTTTTCTCCCTGAAGCCTAAGCGGAAGCACGCTCATTCCATTCACTCTGCCCAACCTAAGCCCGGATAAAACTACGGATCTTTTTAATTTCACCAAAATAATTAAAAGCCGGGCTCCAATCCTGTAATAACTTGTCCATAGTCACAACAAATATATATCACCGTTCAGGTTTTTAAAATTTCCTGCATCCTATTCTGAGTAATTATCATAAAGTGAGGCAAATAGATTTAAAGTCTAACCAAACTATTATACCCGGGTTTCATCGCAGGCACCTGGGAAATGTCAGAAATCGATTGGTTAAGAAACGGGCAAACTACCAGGATAATTCTGTCGTAAGGCATGCCAAAAATCTTTCCCGGGCGTACTTTTCGATCCAGGGGGTATGACCACATTTTTCCAATTTGATCATACGAAAATCTGCCAGACAGGCAGTAAGCGGTATTTCAACACCCTTCACCGGATGTGGATCCTCCAAACCATGGAAAGCAATAACCGGACAACATATTTGACGGCAGATCTTTAATAATTGGCCGGTATTCCGCAAATGAGCGGCCTCAGACCACACAGCCTGAAACATTTCCACATTGATATCAACAAAAGATTGATCGAATTCCAGCAGTTCAAAGGCATCTGCTTTTCTCATCAGCAAGCCAAGTTTTTCAAGATCTTCAGAAGCGGGATTTTTATGTTCAAGCGCTGACATCAGGGTTTCGGCAGCAGTTTTATCTTGTTGATCCAATCTGGAAAACCGGATTTTCATCAAATCCCCGTTATGTTTTTGACTGAATGAGCCCGCACTGACAAGTATGAGCTTGTTGACCAAAAAAGGGTATCGGGCAGCGACCAAACAGCTCAGCCAGGCTCCCCAACTGTATCCGATCAAAATTTTGGGTTCTTCTCCAAAAAACAAAAGCTGTTCTTTCAGCTCTTCGACCTGATCAACAATAGTCATTTTGGTTTGAATGCATTCAAGTACTCCTGTATGTGCAACCAATTGCTCAGCTAAAGGCCTCATCTCTCCGGCAGCTCCCGGACCACCATGAACCAGGGCAGTACGATAAGGAGGATCTCCATATTTTCTAATACTTTCCAAAATGTTAATATTCTATTTTCCTGATTTTAATTATTAACTGACCTTTCGCAG
>DDTL01000176.1 GCA_002344345.1 Saprospiraceae bacterium UBA2365 | reverse complement strand
GACTTTTCGGAGCAGACTCAAGATCTAAAAACATCGTTCGTAAAATGGGAGATCCGGGTTAAATGCATTTTAAGGCGGTTTCTAATATTTTCAGACAAAGACAGTAATACCAAAGAAAAAGAAAATAGAATTTTTCAAATAATTTGACTTATATGTTATTTATTTCTAACTTTGTGTTAGATTTAATTAACATAAATAAAAGATCATGAAAAAATCATTCATTATTGTTCTGGTAGCATTGTTGATATTAGGTTCCACAGCAGTCTGGTTGTTCAGTACTGGCGCCAACATCAAACCAATGGATTTGCTTCATTTCGGAGTTATTTTTTTAGTAGTTGTATTTGCCCTGTTTTTGGGCTACAAAAGATGGACAAGTGAGAAAAGAGGTGAACCTACGGAAGATGAGCTTTCCAAAAAGGTCTTACAAAAAACCGCTGCCATCTCTTATTACATTTCGCTATATTTTTGGGTATTTCTTCTCTGGCTCAAAGACAGGATTGAATTTGATTCCGACGAATTACTTGGAACCGGCATTCTGGGCATGGCATTGACTTTTGGCATTTCATGGCTGATCATTCACTATAAAGGTTTGGCAAATGAATAACAAGATCAAAGAATTCAGGGCACGGTACAACCTCACGCAGGAGGATTTGGCAAAAAAAGTAAATGTCAGACGTGAGACCATAGTTTTTCTGGAAAAAAACAAATACAATCCATCATTGAAACTCGCATATGACCTGGCACAGGTTTTTTCAGTAAACATTGAAGAATTATTTATTTTTGAAAATCTTAATGAAAATGAATAAAATAAAAGGAAACCAACGCAACAACCTGGCAGCAGGCACAGCCGCCGGCTTTGTGGTTGGAGGTCTGGCCGGAATCGTTGCGGGTATTATCACAGGTGAACTCGCGATGTGGATGTCCGTTGGGGTTGGTCTTGGCATAGCTGCCGGGATCCTGACTGGATACTTTTCGCGACTGAAGCACTAAATACTGATTTTCAATTATGATGGTTTTCTTTTGATGGTAATTTTCCTGGTGGCGGTCAAGAAAAAACAATGCAGGACACTTTTTAAACTCTGCACCATTTAATTCATTGTAAACACTGTGGAGTCAAAAGTACTTAACCGAAACTATCTTGAAATCAATCTTGAATACATCATAGATTTTGGGTCAGTTTTTCAAGCCGGATGAATGATTATTTTAAGAACCAGGCAAATATTTTAGTTGGAATTTGCTCTAAAACATTTCTTTATTATATTTGACCTGATGTATTTGTTTAATCAAAAAAGCTGAAAATGACCAGAAAAATTTTTACTATAATCACTGCTACCATTTGGATCAGTTTTTCTGAATTTGTCCGAAATGAGTTTTTATTGAAAGATTATTGGACCGCACATTATGAGGCATTGGGTCTGATTTTCCCTGCAGAACCGGTTAATGGGGCCATTTGGGGTTTATGGTCATTGGTTTTTTCAATAGTTATTTATTTTTTAGCTCAAAAATTTTCCCTTTGGCAGACATTCCTGCTTTCATGGATACTGGGGTTTGTTATGATGTGGCTGGTTATAGGGAATCTGGCTGTTTTGCCATATCATATTTTGCCCTATGCAATTCCTTTAAGTTTGTTGGAAGCCTTCATTGCCAGCCTGATAATCAGAAAAATGACATTCCGGAAAAACCATTAAATGGAGGATGGTCATAATTTATACTTATCATTCGATCATTTATTAAATCCAAGTACTTAATGATCTGGAGTGAGCAAATTACAGACAAAATCCATGGGATCAGATTTTCGAAAATGAGTTTTTATCAGATTGACAGTTATCCATCCCGGGTATTACAGTACCGATATAAGAAATTTTGATTTCATCCGTTATATTGTTGGTTTGAGTGATTTTATTTCCCGATAATCCCACAAAATGACCAAAACCATGATTCCATGATCATAACAACCAACAAGCCATCTGTATTCCATTATTTTCCCATTAAAAAAAATCCCGTTTATGCAAAACAAGATCTTAGAGGCCATAGAAACACCTGAAATTCTTGAAAAACTGTATCGTTCTGATAAAAAAGCATTTGAAAAAGCATTTTACGATGTTTACCATGAAATTTCAGAACAAAAAACTGCTGAAATCTGGAAAGCAAGGCTGGATTTCGATCTTTCGAAAGCAACAGAAACAAGATTTTCAGGCAGAGACATCCTTTTGGTGGTCATCGCATCTTTGATCACAGGTTTTTTGATTAAAATTCCCCAAATTTTTGATATTAATGTCGATAAGTTCTATTTCTATGAAAAAAATGCGGGAATGATCATACTTTTTGGTTTATCCCTTTATGCATTCCTGACAAGTGGCAAAAAAAACACGAAGCTCCTGCTGATCACCCTTGGAATATACATAGTTTCAGCAGTTTATATCAATGTTCTCCCTTCTACTGAAGATAGTCACTCGATCATCCTGGCTTACATGCATTTGCCGATCATGCTTTGGACTGTTTATGGCCTGATCTTTATCACATTTGATCTCTCCAGCCTTCCAAAACGCATGGATTATATTAAATACAATGGAGACCTGGCTATTATAGGCATATTATTACTGATAGCAGGCGGCATTTTATCCGGGATCACCCTGGGTTTATTCTCTGCTATTGATATGGAAATCGAGCAATTTTATTTCGATTATGTCGGGATATGGGGATTGGTAGCCATTCCCATCGTAGGCACATTCATCATTAAAGTCTATCCCTTTATTGCTTCCAAAATCGCTCCGGTTATCGCGAACATTTTCAGCCCGTTGGTGTTGATCACGCTGAGTATTTACCTTGTAAGTATTCTCGTCACAGGAAAAGATCCTTACAACGACCGTGATTTCCTGATCGTTTTTAATCTTATGCTGCTCGGCGTTATGGCCATTATCGTTTTTTCAGTAATTGAAACGGCAGTTCAAAACAAACAACGATTCAACCTTACAGTGCTGTTTGCACTTTCAGTCATTACACTGATAGTAAATGCCATCGCGTTATCAGCTATACTGTACAGACTGAATGAATATGGCTTTTCACCCAACAGAGTGGCTGTACTCGGCTCAAATGTTATGATTTTCATTCACCTGATCCTGATCATGATGGATCTGTTCAGGGTGAATTTCCACAAAAAACCAATCAACTGTGTGGAAAACACCATTGCCCGGTACCTGACCGTATATGCTTTCTGGACAGCTTTTGTGGTATTTGTACTACCGTGGTTGTTCGAATTGAGATAGCCTACTTCACATCCGATTAACCAAATAAATTGATTTTATCTGCGTAAAAATGTTAAAATGGCAGTAAATACAACCGATTTTTTGAGGCCACCCGGATAAAAATTTTTGACATTGTTCGAAAATGAATTATATTGAACATGTGGTCATTGGCTTTTTGGCTGTAAAAATATTGCTTAAATGATCGTGTCCGGGTGTTGTTTTCAATTCAACCTGAAATAAGGAAAAATGAACAGGTGACCGATCATAACCTTCAGATGATGAGACAAAGCGCCCAGGCTCCAAAAAAAATCGCCAAAATAATTTATAATCAAGTAATTACAAGAAATAAAGTATTTGCCCAGGTCAATATTAGCTGGTAGCTTTGTTTATAAAGTTCGAAACATAAAAGGTATTTGTCAAATAGAATCAATGAAATATAAAAAATCCAGTAACTGACACCTGATTGAATTGCAATCACCTATTTAAACATCTAATTTTTANNAACCTGGTTGAGCAGAAATTTAAAAAATTAATACCGAAAAAAAACACGAAATACCAATTATTCAAAGTGTTTTGTATATCTTTGAGATGTTGTTTAATGGCTAATTGTCAAATATTGACCAAAAAAAATTGCTTGAAGGAAAAACAATTCAGCACATTGGACAAATGCTAAAATAACCCCTAAAAGAATTTGATTCCGGGATAGGAAATGTATCATTTCTTTATTTTTTAAATTTAGAAATAAATACATCTTTAACACATTATATCCCAATAGTTTATAACCCCTTGCCAGGGTTAGTAACGCATTGTACAAGTTTTCCTCAGAATGAATTAAACCAAATTAAGTGTCAGCGAGATTTATTTAATGAATTCAGGTAGCTTGATATACATGCTGACCCTATTATGAGTTTGAACGTACAACTGTTCAGAATGTGAGGGATTTTTTTTTGGATCAAATCGCATAAAACCAAAGTAATGTCTAAAGATCTTTTGTTTGATATCGTTAATGCCTCCCCTTTTGGATTTGCCTTTTACGAAATTATTTCCGAAAGCAAGGATCCTGGCGAGGCTTTGAAATTTTTGGAAGTCAATGAATCCTTCAGGAAGCTCGTTGGCTTGACAGGATATGAATTCGGGCAAAAGACAGTTGGTGAAGTATTTGGCACATTGCAGGATCCTAAATTCAACTGGAAGGAATTTTATGCCAACATAGATTTTGATCATCCCGGGAAATGTTTTGAACAGTATTCCCAACCACTGGATTGCTGGTTTCAGGTTCAGACCTATTCTCATCAAAAGGGTTTCCTTGCAACTACATTCATCGACATTAAGCTTAGAAAGGATGCCATTGATGCATTGAAATCCAGCGAACAAAAATACCGGTCTTTGGTATCCAATCTGCCTGGCACCACTTACCGGTGCATCTTTGACCATAACTGGAAGATCACATTCATGAGTCCGGAAATCAGTACATTGACAGGTTATCCGGCAGAAGATTTCTATAAACCAGTTCAGAAGTCTTATGATAGTCTGATCCATCCTGCAGATAAAGATTTTGTGAATCAATCGATTGAGAAAGCCATTGCTAACGGACAATCCTGGGAGTTGGAATATCGCATATTGCATAAAAACGGCCAGGAAAAGTGGGTTTTTGAAAAAGGAGTATCTGTTTCAGAGGAAAAAGGGCCTGCCAGATTTATGGATGGTTTTATCCTCGATGTTACAGACAGAAAAATGGCTGAAGAAGCATTGCGAAAAAGTGAAGAAAATCAGCGGATTCTGCTGGATAATATTCAAACTCAGGTATGGTATCTGATCGATGATCACACCTATGGGGCGGTCAATGAAGCTCATGCTACATTTATCGGGATGGAAAAAGACAAAATGTCTTTTAAAAGTGTGTTTGATGTATTCCCGGAAGAAGCCAGCATTAAACTTCAGCAGGAAAATTCAGAAGTTTTCAGAACAGCAAAGCCTATTTATTCTGAATCATGGATCAGAAATGCATCAGGTGATAAGCGGTTGATCTTAACAGCAAAGATTCCAAAACTCAATTCCGCAGGAAAAGTGGAATATGTGGTTTGTTCGGCAGAAGATATCACTGAAGAAAAAGCCTATCAAGGAACGCTTGAACTCCTGATCCAGATGGCAAAATCCTTCATCAACATGCCTGTAGAAAACATTTCTGTTGAGATCGATAAAGCGCTTGAATCAATGGGCAGATTCGTAAATGCCGACAGAGCATACATTTTTGAATATGACTGGGATAAAATGGTATGCAATAATACTTTCGAATGGTGTCAAAAAGGCATTGAACCACAGATTGAATTTTTGCAGAATGTCCCGACAGATGCCCTCCCCTGGTGGGTTGAAGCTCACCTCGAAGGTAAAACATTGTCCATCCCGAATGTGAATGAGCTTGCAGAAGATGATGGAGTCAGGCAAATTCTGGAACCTCAGGACATCAAAAGTCTGATGACCATCCCAATGTTGAGTAATGGTACATGTATCGGATTTATAGGATTTGATTCAGTCCTGGAATTTCATTATTATACTGAAAAAGAAGAGATTTTACTGGCAGTTTTTTCTGAATTGCTGGTCAATATACACCATCGGGAGCATTTGGAAAGGGCCTTGATTTCAGAAAAGGAAAAAGCAGATTCTGCCAACAGAGCTAAGAGTGAATTTTTGGCGAACATGAGCCATGAGATAAGAACGCCCATGAATGCAATTCTCGGATTCAGTGAAGCTTTGTACCACAAAATGGAAAAAGAGCAACACAAATCCATGATCAAATCCATCTTGAATGGAGGTAATCTTTTGCTAAGTTTACTGAACGATATTCTCGACCTTTCAAAAATAGAAGCTGGAAGGATCGAAATTTCAGCACAATCTGTAGATGTGTTATCCATTATTGAAGAGATCAAACTACTTTTTCAGGATAATGCTGCAAAGAAGGGTATACAAATCCTGATCGAGGTGAGTGAATCATTTCCTCCAGCATTTAAACTGGACGAAATCCGCATTAAACAGATCCTGTTTAATCTGGTGGGAAATGCCATAAAATTTACCCACATAGGAAGTGTTAAGATCCGGTTGTATGCTGAAATGGTTCAATTGGACTCCAATCTGATCATTGAAATTGAGGATACCGGCATAGGCATTCCTGAGGATCAACATGAGACCATTTTTGAAGCATTCAGACAGCAAACAGGTCATACCAGCAGACATTTTGCAGGAGCAGGTCTAGGTCTGGCGATCTCAAGAAGATTGGCTGAGAAAATGAACGGTACGCTGACCGTAAAGAGTAATGAAGGAAAGGGTTCTACATTTACACTGAAGCTTAATCAGGTGACAATTTGTGAAAGTGTCATGCCAAAAAGAGATTATTATGATTTGAGGGAAACAATCATTTTTGATAAAAATACCATCCTGATAGTGGATGATGTACGTGCCAATATCGATGCAGTTGAAAGTCTGCTCGCCGGTTCAGGTCTGCATATCATAACTGCTGACAACGGAATGATCGCTCTGGAAATTCTTAAGCAGGTTAAACCTTCTTTAATATTGCTTGACATCCGAATGCCTGAATTGAGTGGTTATGAAGTGATCAGAATAATCAAAAATGATCACCTGATGAAAGATATCCCGGTCATCGCTTTCACTGCTTCGACCATGGGTGCAGATCAGGATCCAGGCAGGGATTTGTTTGATAATTATATATTCAAACCGGTCAGTAAGGGAGAATTGGTGAATATCCTTGCGGTGTATTTACCTCATACACGGATCATGGCTGAAGAAATGATCAAAATAGAAAAACCAAAATTGATCGATGTCAGTCCTGAATTCAAACAGCGTCTGCATCTTTTGGGTAAAGAACTGAGATCCGAACTTTTACCTGTCTGGGAAGACATTAAAGATGGTACACTGTTGTTTAAGATTGAAGATTTTGCCCGTGTTCTATTGAATATTTCGGACCAATATGATTGTAACTATCTGGCAGAATATGCCGGAGAACTGCTTACTGACTGCACAGAATTGAATCTGGAAAACATCAAGGACAGCCTTGATAAATTCCCGGAAATCGTGTCTGATATTGAAAATCAATAAACACGATTTTTTTTGAGACTAAAAAGTATTGTTTGTTTCGGTCAATATCAGAAGGTTGATGCATTGTCTGAACTGTGGATCATGTTTGAAAAGCACTATATAAAAAACGACAGCATTTAATAAAATGATTTATCCATGAATGAACTCATTTTAATAGTAGACGATAATAAGGAAAACCTTAAGCTGGTTGGAAATATCCTCAGGCAAAACCAATACCGGATTGCCATGGCTCTGGATGGACAATCCGCTTTAAAAATAATGGGTGAAGAAGACTTTGATCTGATCCTTCTGGATATCATGATGCCTGTCATGGATGGGATAGAAGTATGCAGGATTATAAAAGCCGACCCAAAACTTGCTTCGATTCCGGTGATCTTTCTTACAGCCAAGAATCAGCCCGATGACCTCATTGAAGGGTTCAATGCAGGTGCAGTTGACTATCTTGTCAAGCCATTCAATATCAGAGAAATGCTGGTCAGGGTGAATACCCACATCGAACTTTATCAGGCTAAAAAAAGGATACTGACCATGAGTAAAAACAGGGATCTGATGTATTCCATTATTGCTCATGACATCAGATCTCCTTTTGCCCGCATTATCCAATTGATCGAAGCAATTGAACATCAAATAATTACTACTGATTCTCAGGATTTTAAAGAGATTTTACACGCTGTATACATGAGATCCAAAGATACATTTGAACTGATAGAAAACCTGATTGAGTGGGAACAAAAGCAATTGGACAATCCTCAGATCAATTTGCAGCAGAATGACATTTATCCATTGATAACAGAAACTATCGAATATCTTAAACCTGAAGCTGAAGCAAAGAATATCCAATTGGTTTTTAACGGAGAAAATCAGATTTTTGCTTTGTGCGATAAGCAGACGATCAAAACAATTTTGAGGAATCTGATATCCAATGCGATCAAATTCACAGGATTGTACGGAAGTATTACTCTCAGCATTGAGGAAACGCATACTTTTTTAAAACTCATTATAAGTGACAACGGAATTGGAATGGATGCGGACCTGGTAAACAAACTGACAACGGGAGATGAATATGTTTTGTCAGAAAGGTCTAATTCCAATTCAGGACATGGACTGGGTTTGAAGATCGTCAAGGATTTCATCAAACTCAACAAGGCAAAAATGACTATTGAGAGCAAGCCTGGAGAAGGATCAGTATTTACCATTGTTTTATTAAAGAATTAATTTATCATGACAACCAATCAGGAAAAACCCAATATTTTAATTTTGGATGATGACCCTGTTTACAGGAGATTATCAGCTTCCATTTTGAAAGAAAAATTCAATGTTTTTACAGCTGAAAAACCATCCGAAGGATTCAAATTAATGAAGACTCAGTCTTTTAGTTTTTTGATCCTGGACTATATATTACCTGAGATGGATGGGATCAAAGTATTGGAAAAGGTAAAAAAGGAATACCCTGAGACAGAAGTTGTCCTGATCAGCAACTCAGGCAATATGGATACGGTCATCGAAGCATTAAGAAAAGGAGCTTCTGATTATTTCAAGAAACCTTTTACACCGGCTGACATCTGGATGTCGATTGAAAGGACCATAAAGCTTTCCGGCTTAAAAACCGAACTTAATCAACAAAAAAGGGCAAATACCATCCTGAAACAGGATATTCATAAAGAGATCGGTAGTATCATCGGTCAATCCAAAGAGATCCGGGAAGTAATTGACCAGATCAATATGGTAGCTCAGACACCGGACACTTCCGTTTTGATCATCGGAGAAAGTGGTACAGGAAAGGAATTGGTTGCCCGTGCGATTCATGACAAAAGTCCACGTAGCAATGAGGTTTTCGGAGCGGCAAATATGTCTGCCATTCCGGACAGTTTATTTGAGAGTGAGTTTTTCGGTCATGTGAAAGGAAGTTTTACAGATGCTTATGCTGATAAAGCCGGATGGTTTGAAACGGCCAACAAAGGCACACTTTTCCTCGATGAAATCGGGGAAATGAGTATGGGACTTCAGGTCAAATTACTCAGGGTATTGGAAGACAGGAAAACCATCAAGGTCGGAACCCAAAAAAGCGTTCCATTTGATATCCGCATCGTGTCAGCTACCAATAAAAACCTCGATATCCTGACTGATGGAACAAGTTTCAGGCTGGACCTTTTCCACAGGTTGGGTACCTTTGTTGTTCATTTACCTCCATTGAGAGAAAGAAAAACGGATATTCCCATTCTTGCCAATCATTTTTTGCAGATGATGAATCAAAAAATGGGCAGGGATATTAAAAGAATTCATCCTGATGTCATCAATCTTTTCATGAAATATCCTTTTCCCGGAAATATCAGGGAAATGAGAAATATCATGGAAAGGGCAGTCATCATTTGCAGAGGAGATGAACTCAAGCCTGAACATTTCATGCTGCATACACCTAAAAGCAATGCCATTCAGTCAGAAATTTTTGATCTTGAAGAACTTGAAAAACGAACCATTATCCGTGCCCTGGAAAAAACGAATTATAACAAGGCGGAAGCTTCCAAATTACTAAATATTCAATGGAATGCGCTTTACCGAAGGACCATTAAATATGGTATTGATATGCCATTGGATTAACAAACTTCAAAAGTGAATATTTAGTATTCATTTTTGAAGATTTTTTTTTATTTGTATCAACCAATTATTGTATATATTACTGAATTTCTTTAACTTATAAATTCGGGCCTGATATTTGATCGGATAAGTGCAAATATGATCTTAAAAATTTATTCAATTAAAATTTAGTTAACCGATGAAAAAAGTAATATTGTTTCTTCTGATTTTTTCAAGTCTGAATATTCTGAGAGCGCAAAGCGATTTATTAGTTACACCTTACCGTGTAATTTTTGAAAAAGGTAAAACTTTGGAAGAGTTGACCGTTGCCAACACTGGTAAAGATACCGCAAGGTATAATATTGGTTTTTTGCAATACAAAATGGATGATACCGGAGTGTTGAAGCAAATTTCTGAACCAGAAGATGGTATCTTGTTTGCAGACAAATATTTACGGGTTTTCCCCAGATCAGTTGTTCTTGCTCCAAATGAAGCACAGATCGTGCGCGTACAGGTCAGATTGCCTGCAGGACTGGCAGAAGGTGAATACCGGTCACATTTATACTTCAGGTCTGACGTTGAACAGGCTCCGGATATGGGGGATGAGGTGGATACGACAAAAATGGGTATTCGTATGATCCCGGTATATGGTGTCAGTATTCCGATCATTCTAAGGAATGGTGAACTAAATATAGAAACAGGTATTGAGAAAATAGCCGTAACAAAAGATGAAAAGGGCAGCTCCAGGATTTCTTTTAACATTACGAGAAAAGGGACGATGTCCACTTTCGGGCAGATAGAAGTAAACCATATTTCTCCCGAAGGACAAAAAACGCTGGTTGGAAAATTGAACGGGCTGGCGATTTATCCACCGCTTTTACACAGAACAGTTGTGATACCGATGGCAATGGAGGAAAATGTGGATATGACCAACGGAAAATTGCAGATCAGTTATTTCGTTATGAAATCAGGGAAAAAAGAAACCTATTTTGATCATATATTTGACCCCGAGTAAAAAAATCAATGAGCATTACTCTTTCAAAATTTAACACATTATTAATAGCGGTAATAATATTGATATTTTCGGTTAACAGTAGCGCTCAGGTACCGGTTTTCGGCGAAGATTCCAATCCGTTTGGAAGCGATGAATCAGAGGATGAACAACAACTGAGCATATATATGCTGTCTCCGGTTAAATTCGGGACTTTTTACCCGGGCAAAACCGGTGGCAGCATTTTTATTGATGAAAATGGTATCAGAACTGCAAATGGCAGTGTTGTTTTACTGGGTGGCGAAAGTGCCGCATCTGTTTTTGAAATCAGCTGTCCTTCATACACTGTTATACACCTGACCTATGAAAGTCAGATAATCATGTCGGGATCAAACGGAGGTACATTGATTTTTGAACCGGATGATGAATTGAGAAACACTACCATAATTTCGCCTGAAAATGCTGAAAATGGTTTTTTGATCAGCATAGGTGGCACATTAATTGTAGAGGATATGTATAGTGTGGTTCCCGGAAATTACTCCGGAAATTATATTATCGGTGTAAATTTTGAATGACCATTCCTTAAGTAACCTTTAGAACTGATACGCAGCAAAGGATGATTTAAGTAAGAAAAATGAAATTCATCAGGTATTTTATCGCAGTCTGTATGTTCATTTTGCTGGTAAATGCCAAAACAACCAGCCAGGATCCCTATGAAACCTTTTATGAATATGATGAGATAGCTATTCTGCTTAAAATTGACAAACTTGGCAATTATGAAATGGATGCTGCCTACTATAATGACAGCCTGTACCTGCCTTTAATCACCTTATTTAAAGTTCTGGGAATTTATGTCTGGCATTCTCCCAAAATTGATACAATAAGCGGATATATACTCAAAGAAGCTAATTCATTCACTTTTAACATCCAGGAGGGCACCATTCAATTTGGTGAAAAAACCAAAAAACTTACCAGCCATCAGATGATCACTACGCCTATGGATGTTTTTGTACCTATAGATATTTTGGAAGAAGTTTTTGATTTTACACTGGAATTCAATTTCAGGTTTTTGACCGTTAATTTCAGTTCAGATATAGAAATGCCTATTATCAAACAATTGAGAATTGAAAAACTAAGGGAAAATATGCGGGTGCTGACCGGAGAAGTTCATTCAGACACCACTTACAAAAGACCATTTCAAATTATCGGTGGCGGAGTCATTGACTGGAGCATGCAATTGAATCAAAGCACGGAACAAGGTGGCAACAATCAGCAGCTCAAGGCATCAGTCGGTCTTCAACTCTTTGGCGGGGAACTGAACCTCAGATCACATGTTTTCAGGGACAGCACCTTACATTTTGGAAGCCAATCAGCTAAATGGAAATATATTAATGATAATCATACATTTATCCGACAAATTGAAACAGGATTCATCGGTATTCCAACCATATTACCAATAGCATCTCAAATCATTGGTTTGAAGCTAACCAACATACCCAATGCTTATAAAAAAACCTATGGGACCTATTTTCTGGAACGGAAAACGAATCCAGGTTGGGAGATAGAATTGTACATCAACAATAACCTGATCGGCTTCACAACATCAGATGTAAACGGTTTATTCAGTTTCGAAATTCCACTCGTTTTTGGCAATTCAGAAATCCTTCTGAAGTATTACGGACCGTGGGGAGAAGAACAGGAAGAACAACTCACGATCAATATTCCATATTCATTTACAAGGCATAAGAAGGTTGAATACCAGACATTTTCGGGATTTACATCTGATAGTCTGAATTCATTCATCTCTCACAACAAGATCGCCTACGGATTGAACAAAAGGGTTACAATTTCCGGGGGATATGAATTGAGCAGAAAGGGTGTGGATCAGAAGCATATTATTTTTGCATCTGCAAATATGATGCTTGGCAGAAAAACCCTTATAAATTATACCTACGTTCATCAAACAGTTCACGACATTTCTATGTTGACCAGAACAAAAAACAACCTTTTCATCGAATTGAAACACAAGCAATTTGTGCCAAACCAAAGTATATTTTCTTCGACCAATCTGGCAGAATCACAAATCGCTTTTAATTTTCCGTTTTCGGTTAAAAAACTGAAGGTGAATTTCAAAAATACCAGCAGAATGAATTTTCATGTCACACAAAACAGTTTTTTCAATGAATCAGCACTTTCAGTTTTAAAAAACAGAACCAATTGGGGACTAACCTATACTGCAAGTTTAACGGAAAAAAGCAAATCGTATCTGGGGCTGAATGGTTCCATTCACCTGAAAAAAAATTATAGCCTATATATGTTTTCTCTTTATGATATATCGGAAAACAAAATGAACAGCGTCAGAATACAGGCACAAAAAAAGTTCAAACGAAATATGTATATGGTGGGTTCCTACTATTATGATTTTCTTAAATCCAATCATTCCGTCAATATTTCGTTGTATGTAGATCTCAAACCAATGCGGATCTCTGCAGGTGCCTCTGCTGATAAATCTGGTTTATCTTCATTTCAAAACCTGGCCGGGAGTATGATCCTCAGCAAAAAACCTGCTCCGGTTCAATTCACAAATACGACCAATACCGGAAAAGGAGGCATCGATATCCTGCCTTATCTGGATATCAATCATAACAATGTAAAAGAACCGGATGAGCCCATGGTAAAGAATGTTTCAGTTGGCATCAACAAGGGAAAAGAAGTATTGGCAGATGTGGACACCATTCATCGTTTTATTTCACTGGAACCTTACGCACAACATCTTATTAAAATTTCCAATTCTGGTTTCCCATACATTTCCTGGATTCTGGAACAAAAAACCCTGGCAGTTTTCCCTTCTCCCAATGTAATCCAACAAATTTACGTACCCATTAAACCAATGGGGGAAATTGAAATGGAAGTTAAAATAAAAACAACCCAAAATAATATCTTGCCGGCATCAAAATTGTTGCTATATATTTATTCTGAAAGTGATGAATTGGTTCACAAAGGACTGACTGAAAAAGACGGATATTTTAATTTTATGGGTCTGTCCCCTGGTAAATACAAAATCAAACTTGATGACAGGCAATTACAGGCACTATCTCTGAATAAACCCGAAACGGATTTCGGTTTTGAAGTAAAAGCAATCCCTGAAGGTGATTTTATAGACGGGCTTGTATTATATCTGCAAAAAAAAACTGACTAAACCGGATCCGGATCCATGCCGTTTTCATCTTCTATCTTCAAAAACGAAGTCGAAATCTTCGAAAACGAAGAATTTTCCATACCAATATTTTGCAATAAAAAATTATAATGTACTGACATACAATTATATAGTGAGGTATTAAGAAATTTGGCATCACAATTGAAGATATTTGGCATAAATAACCTTTTGATTTTGATCATGCAAAAAGCATTTTTTGTATTCGCTGCTTTAGCTGTATACTTTGGATTTACTTCCACGATCATTGCTCAAACCGCGAGTGCTTTAGCATCTGCTGACGCTTCTGCAATCATTGTCACTCCAATTGCAATCAGCAAAATGGCTGATCTGAAATTTGGAAACATTGCTTCAGGTACTGTAGAAGGTATAGTGGTAATGTCAATTGACGATGTGCGTTCAGGCGAAGGTGGTGTAACTTTGATCTCTGCTGGCAACGAAAGTAACGCGGCCAGTTTTGCCATCACAGGTACTCCGGATGCAACTTTCACCATCGATCTTCCACAAAGTATTTTCGTCTATATTGATGGAGATAAAATGGAAGTCAATGAATTCGTTTCAAATCTTGGAGAGGCTTCAATGCTGAACAATGAGGGGCTAGCTAACCTAAAAGTTGGTGCAACCCTCAATGTAAATGCCAGCCAGACGCCTGGTTTGTATGAAGGATTATTCGATGTGACGGTGGCATATAACTAATTTCAGGGTATACGTTTTCGCGAATAGAGATTGCAGCCTCCTGGGTGCAATCTTTTTTTTTCATCTTGAAAGCAAACCGATTAATTGATGGCAATAATCCTGTTTTAGCAATAAACAAAGAAATTGAACGCACCCTATATATTACTTACTTACTCATGATTTTGGGAACTCGCAACATTAAGATAGATTCAGCTCCAAAATTTTAAACTTAAGAACAACATTACAGTTTGTCTCCCTTGATACAATCACATCGCTATCTTCACCCAATAATATTAATCAATCATGTTTCCTTTAAAACCGAAGCTATATTCTTCGAAAACGAAGAACCTTTTATACTTCGTTTTTGTGCCTTAAATTACTATAGCCCTGAATTACAATGAATTACATTTCATTCCTTCGCATTGGCATCACAATTGAATATTATTTGGCATTATTGTTAACCTCTTTAAATTTTAAACCATGAAAAAATTATTCTTCGCTTTAGTAGCTTTTGTAACTTTCTTTGAATTAAATGCAACCATCAATCCAACCGCCAATGCTCAGGCAACAGGTGATGCAAGTGCTGTCATCGTTACGCCTCTTGAGATCAACAAAGTCGCTGACCTTAAATTCGGAAACATCGCTGCCGGTCCTGTTGCAGGCGCTGTCATCATGTCCACTGACGATGTTCGTACAAGCGACGGCGGTGTAACACTGATCGCTGCCGGCAACGAAAGCAATGCTGCGAGCTTTGACATCACTGGCGCTCCT
>DDTL01000190.1 GCA_002344345.1 Saprospiraceae bacterium UBA2365 | reverse complement strand
ACTATTTTTATGTGTTATATAGCCAGAAGGATCACCGTTTGTATAAGGGTGTAACTTCAGATGTTAATAAGAGATTAGAGGAACACAATTCCGGCAGGACCAGGTCAACCAAACACAGGAGACCTTTTGTATTGCTGCATTATGAAGCGTATCCAGATAAAATATCTGCTCTAAAGCAGGAGCAGTGGTCAAAAACATTGGAAGGAGGGGCCCGATTAAAGGCAAAGTTGATAGAAATGCGTTTATTAGATGAAGGAGGAAAAATAAATAAGGGATGAAGGTTAGAGCGTCCGTACGGAAGGTCGGCGGTTCAAGCCCGCCCCACGCTACAAAAAATCCCAAACCTTTGGGATTTTTTTTACCCTATAATAATTATGTACTATTTTTATGTGTTATATAGCCTGAAGGAGTTTGTATAAGGGTGTAACTTCAGATGTTAATAAGAGATTTGAGGAACACAATTCCGGCAGGACCAGGTCAACCAAACACAGGAGACCTTTTGTAATGCTGCATAATGAAGCGTATCCTGATAAAATATCTGCTCTAAAGCAGGAGAAGTGGTCAAAAACATTGGAAGGAGGGGCCCGATTAAAGGAAAAGTTGATAGAGATGTGTTTATTGGATGAAGGAGGAAAAATAAATAAAAGATGAAGGTTAGAGCGTCCGTACGGAAGGTCGGCGGTTCAAGCCCGCCCCACGCTACATTAAAAATCAGGGAATTACACATTTGTAATTTCCTTTTTTTTTCATTGTAACACATTTGTAACGCAAATTCGATATTACGTGCAAATCCACTGCGCATTTGATATATCTGTCATGTTTTATCCTCCAATCCTGATCTGCTTCTTCTGCCGAATATTCCATATCTGTATTTTGCTACCAGATCATAAATAAGATCTCTTAGCCATTTTGGCAAAATGATGAAACCGTAGAGCCATTTCCATCGGGGCAGCTGCCTTACCGATCTCAGGATCGCTTCGGATTTTTGGTAGTATTTTCCATTTTGGAAAAGGATTACGCTGGGTGAATCCAGGAATTGATCAGGCAAAGGACCGGTCATTTCTTCAGATCTTAATTGTTCAACAGGAAAAAACAATGTATTTTTCTCCTTATCCCGAATTTCATAAAATTCCTTGCTCAAATGGCAAAGATTGCATTCATCATCATAGTAGATGATCTGTTGCTCCTTTTTTCCGGTCATCTTTTTGCTCCCTTTTCAAGGTAATATCTTAAAGTGAAATCTTCCAGTAATTGCATGGGTGGAATTCCCCGACTTAAAACAATCTGGTGAAACACTTTGAGATCAAAATTTTTTCCGGCAGTTTTTTTTACTTTTTCCCGCAAATTCAACAAACCGTGAAACCCCAGGGTATAGGCAAGGGCCTGTCCCGGGTCTGATATGTAACGATCAATTTCAGTTGCTACTTCTTCAGAAAACATTGCTGTATTTTGAAACATGTATTCACTGGCCTTTTTTTTACTCCAGCCATAGTGGTGAATTCCTGTATCCACCACAAGGCGAACAGCTCTCATGATCTCCGCTTCCAGCCTGCCCAGGTTTTCTTCCGGCTTATTTTTATACATGCCTGCTTCGAACATCAGTCTTTCCGCATACAATGCCCATCCTTCGATAAAACCATTGTTGGTGAATCTTTTGTCATATAAGGGGATTTGTTTATTCTCCAGATGATAAGCTAACTGCAGGTGATGTCCCGGCCAACCTTCGTGATAGGCCAGTGTAGGCATTCCGAATCTGGGTTTCTGGCTCAGGTCATCCAGCCTGACATAAAATGTTCCTGAGCCGTCACCTCCCATCTGGGCTACCTCATAATATGCAAACGAAGAAGCCTTTTCTTTGAATTCAGGAACTCTTTTGACCTGCAGATGCGAAGAAGGCAGCTGATCAAAATATTCCGGAAGCCTTTTTTCCACAGATTGAAGTATGCTGTCAAAATCATTCAGGCATGCATCTCTTCCCTGCTGATCATTTTGGTAAATGTATTTTTGATTGATTTTCAGCATTCTGATCTCATTCAGGGGATCAGAAATGTTTTTACCAGGGTACATTTGATCCAACACCTCATTCATCTCCAGCCGGATCCTGGCTATTTCCTTCCTGCCAAACTCATGAATATCCTCAGCAGACATATCCGTTCCGGTATGATGCCGGATCAGGTAACTGTAATAGGCCTCGCCATCAGGATATAGCGTAGCATTGCTTTCTGCAGGTGCAAAAGCCAGCATTTTTTCCTCATAACCGATAAGCCGCTCATAGGTTGGATAAACCTTGCTTCCGAGCAGATCAAGGGCTTTAACCAGGTATTTTTCAGGATTGGTGATCTTCTTCTGCTGCCCGATCTTCTGTTTGAATGATGTATATAAAAAATGCTGTTCTTTTTTGACACCTATAAACTCCTTCATCTGATGAATGCTGGCAATCATAAGGTGTCTCGGCGGAATGATCCCTTTTTTTCTGGCCAGTTCACTTCTCTGGATAATGTTGTCAAAATATTCCGGGAATTTTTCCAGCCTGGACAGGTAAGCCTCTGCATCTGACTTATTGTCAATATGATGATAGGTATCCAGGTAGGCCGGCAATTGATTTTGGTGTCCGTTAAAAGGATTGATAAAAAAACTGTAATGAGCATACGGAATGCCTACGATCTCCTGTTGCAGGTGCCATTCCATTAATTTTTTGCTAAAAAGATCTGCATCATTCAGACTTTTTTCATCATATTTTTTCAGCATTTTATAAGCTTGCTGCATTCGCCTGTGCCGCTTGTCTGCCTTTTCCGGTGAAAGGTCATTCAGATCATCCCGATAAATGTGGTAGAGCAGGGGAACTTTTACTTTCGTAACCAGTTGCGGGTCATCTCTCAGGTTTCTGAGCATTTCCCGGTAGAAAAAATGCCGGATCAGAATCGGTTTTCCCCAAAACAGATTGGTGGCAAAAAGCAAGGCAGGCATCGTGATGATGCCTGCCACAAACCATTTTATTTTTTTGCCTGAGCAGCGTATTTTGAACATTTGGATCTATTCAGCAACAGGCCACGTAATTATTTTCCCAACAGTTTTTCCACTTCATCCATATAGTAGTTCATCGCTTCCATAGCTTTGACAAAAGGTACTTCACTGGTCATATCCACACCTGTTTCCTTCAACAGATCGATCGGATATTTGGAAGAACCGGAGGAAAGGAACTTCAGGTATTTATCGGTTGCGCCCGGTGTGCCGTTCAGGATATCCTGTCCAAGGGCAACTGAAGCAGTGAAGGAAGTGGCATATTGGTAAACATAGAAATTGTAGTAAAAATGAGGTATGTATGCCCATTCCACAGCATAAAGGTCTTCTATATTGCATATGCCCTCATTATGGCCGTAATACCTGTACAAAATGTCCTTGTACATGGCATTCAGTACATCAGCAGTCAGTGGCTGGCCGTTTTCAACAGCTTCATGTATTTTGAGCTCAAATTCGGCAAACTGTGTCTGTCTGAACAAGGTGGTTCTGAATCCGTCCAGGATATCCATCAGCAGAGACAACCGTGCATTTTTTTCAGTAGTTTCTTCCAGAATGAGTTTGGCCAGCAATCTTTCATTGACCGTGGAAGCAACCTCAGCTACAAAAATACTGTAATCAGCATTGGCAAAAGCCTGATTTTTATTAGACAAATAGCTGTGCATCGCATGGCCGAATTCATGAGCCAGTGTGGTCACACCATCGAAATCATCATTGTAATTCATCAGTACATATGGGTGCACATCATAAGCAGAACCATTGGAGTATGCACCGCTGCGTTTTCCTTTGCTCGGATACATATCCACCCAACCTTCGTCAAAAGCCCTAGCTACAACAGAATAGTAACTTTCGCCCAAAGGTTTTGTTGCATTAACCACCAAATCTTTACCTTTTTCATAATCGAACATCATTTCCACACCCTTTACACCGGAAGCGTAGGTATCTGAATACTTTAGAGTGTCAACACCAAGGAGACGTTTTTTAATATTCAGATATCTGTGGAAGGTAGGTAGGTTTTTGTTGATATTGGCGATGAGAGAATGATAAACTTCAACCGGGATATTGTTGGCAGAAATAGAACTTTCGAGACAACTATTGTAACCACGGGCATTTTTTGTAAATACATCAGCATTGATATTGGCATACAACTGTTGGGCAAAAGTGCTTTTGTAATTTTCAAATGATTTCCAGAATTCTCTGAAGACCAAAGCCCTGTCTGCAGCATTTTCATTGCTCCTGTGTTTGGTATAGGCAGCCTGATCCAGGTAAAGTTTTTCACCAGTGCTCAAAGTGATGGTTGGGAATGGCATTTCAGCATTCGAAAATATATTATATATATTATATGGTGCCTGTTTTAGCTTTCCTGCTTCAGCAATGATGCGTTCTTCTTTATCGGAGAGTATATATTTTTGCTGCCTGTACAGGTTGTCAAAGAATTGGGCATAGGTTTTAAGTTTAGGCTGTTGCTTCATGAATTTGTCAATGGTTTCTTTTGGAATGGCAGCCAATTCAGGGCTGACGAAACTCATTTTAGAGCCAGCGATGGAAAACTTCTGAGATATTTCCTGATTCATGCCCTGGTAAAAAGCATTGCCGGTATCTTCATCTGCTTTCATCGAAGCATAGCTGTACAATCTGGACATTTCTTTATAAAGATTGCTTTGTTTTTCCAGGAAAGTAAAAAGTGTTTTGGCATTGGTAGAGAGTTTACCTCTGTAGCTGACCAATTCGTCCACTTTTGGCATCTGGTTCTCCAATGAAATTTTCCAGGCTTCATCAGACGGATATAGGTGGGTGAGATCCCATTTATATTTGGGATCGATGTCATTTCGATCTCTTTGAGCAGAAAGATTTTGGGTAAATAAAACGGTACTGAAAAAAATCATGGTTGTACAAAAGACTTTAAACACGTTAAAAAATAGATTTTTCATAAAATTGAAGTTTGTAATGGTATATTAATTAATTGTAATTTGTTTGCTTTTTCAAAAATTCATTTAAAGCTACCGTTAATAAAATAGCTTATGAATTTATATCCATTTCATGCCAGGGGCTAAAATTAAG
>DDTL01000070.1 GCA_002344345.1 Saprospiraceae bacterium UBA2365 | reverse complement strand
CGAAGATGTGCCATGATTATAACAGTTGGTAATTCAGGAAAGTACTTGTAAAACCCTGGAGGGGTGCCATGATTGTAGTATCAATTGGTAAACCAGCCGAGCATATGAAAAACCCCGAAGATGTGCCATGTTAATATATTTATTTATTGAATAAAAGTTAAAATCATTTAAGATGTCCGCAACCTTTTCACAAATCTACATACAGTATGTTTTTGCCGTCAAGGGCAGGAGAAATTTGCTTCAGAAACCCTGGCGGGATGAAGTTTTTAAATACATATCCGGTATTATCAAAGGCAAAAATCAAAAACCGATCATTGTTAACGGAGTTTCTGATCACGTTCATGTTTTTGTCGGCTTAAAACCTTCGATAAGTATTTCTGAACTGGTAAGGGATATCAAAAACAATTCATCAAATTTTATTAATGATCAAAAGTGGATCGAAGATAAGTTTTCCTGGCAGGAAGGATTTGGTGCATTTTCATATTCTCATTCTCAAATCGAAAACGTATATAAATACATCGCCAAACAGGAAATCCACCACCGGAAGATTCCATTTAAAGATGAATATATCGAATTACTACGCAAAATGGCCATTGAATTTAATGAAAAATATTTATTTGATTGGGTTTAAAAGATAATTTGGTTTTATATTAATACTTTTTTGATTAAAAAGGTTGGAAATAATCATGATGCAATAATCCTTTTACCCCTTCGGGGTTTTGGAGTTGAAATGTTCAAAGAAATTTGGTCAGTGATAATCTATTTCACATCGCAATGAAGCAGCTTTTCCTTACCCAGAAAACCCTCCAGATGATCACCGATCTTCACAGGTCCGACTCCTGCAGGCGTGCCGGTGAAGATGATATCACCGAACTGCAGTTTGAAAAACCGGGACATATATGCGATCAACTGGTCTATCCCGAAGATCATATCGCTCTGAACCCCGGACTGAACCGGTTCGCCATTTTTCAACAGTTGAAATGTCAGATCGCTATGCTTCTTTTCCTCTGTATAGGGTAACCATGTGCCAATGACCGCAGAATGATCGAATGCTTTTGCAATTTCCCAGGGATGTCCCTGATTTTTAAGCTTTTGTTGGATGTCCCTTGCCGTAAAATCAATACCGACACTGACTTCGTCATAATAATTCCGGGCAAATGCGGGATCGATGTATTTTCCGTTTTTGCAGATCTTGACGATGAGTTCCAGTTCGTAATGGACTTCATTGGTAAATTCCGGTATATAGAAGGGTTTGGATTCACGCAGTACAGCTGATGGCGGTTTCATAAAAATGATAGGGTCAGCCGGAACGGCATTGTTCAGCTCTTTGGCGTGTTCCGCATAATTTCTGCCTACACAAAGGATTTTCATGACTCTAGTTTAAGATTTCTTTTCCAAAGCAAACAATGCTTTCAACAAACTCTCACCATGCTTGTGCTTACCTATGGCTTCCACCAGGCTCTGCAGTTCCAGCATACCGGAACGTCTGATCCACTCGCTCAATCCGCTCAAAGCTGCACCTCTTTTGCCCGCTTCCTGCACAAAAGGCATGCTAATCACCTCCGGATATTGACTGACATCCAGTTTGTCATCTGCCAATACCAGGACATTTTTGTTGATCAGGTGCTTTGCAACAGAGAGACCATCTTCAGAGACGATGATCAATACATCGGGTTTGTTCAAACCGGTGTAATGTACGGGTTCAGTTGACAAAATCACCTCCGCTATGGAGAATCCTGTTCCTACGGTCACAGGGTATTCGCCCTTCATTGTGCTGTGCAAACCGGACAAAGTACCGGCTTTTGCCAGCAACATTGCAGCAGATTGCACGCCACCTCCGGCTGAACCCGCCAAAACAATTCCGAGTCTTTGATGGATCTTCGAACCAAACATCCGTGGTATTCCCTGCAAACGGTCAAATAATGAACTGGTCTGACGGAATGTTGCCTCAACAGGCGCTCTTCTGTTGGTCAGTGCATTTTCTTCTTCCGAATATTCTTCGAGTTCTTTCAATTTGCTGACAGCATAAGACGTACACATACTCGCCATTTCTATCAAAGAAAATCCAGGCGCATCCAAAGCTTTTTTGAGGTATTCATTGAAATTGCGCGGTGAAACCACGCGGGCACTGCTGACAGCTCCTGCTTCATGCGCCAGCCGGACGATGTCAAAAGGAGGAATTCCCGGTTCCAGATCGCGGTCAGATTTGAATTTGTCCGTGGATAAACCGCTGATCTGACCTCCGGTCATACCATACAATAAATTGTTGAACACGATCAAAGTCAGGTTGATGTTGCGGCGCGCAGCTTCCAGTATATGTTGCAGACCGATGGTTGCACCACCATCTCCCTGAATGACGATCACTTTTTTATTTTTATTGTTCAATCCCATCGCCACACCAACGCCCAGAGCCGGAGCGCGTCCGTGCAAGCCATGTACGGTGTGGGTGTTAAACAAGGGGTCCACCAGGCCGGCGCAACCAATATCCGTCACTATGACCACATCGTTGGGTTGATAGCCGATATCTTCAAGGCTTTTAGAAATGCTTTTCACTATGATACCATGTCCGCAACCAGGGCAAAATGGCATTTTCACGTCAGTTAACATATTTGTGGTCATGATTGCAGGCTTTTAATTATTTCTTCAGGAGTGATCATGCTGCCGATCTTTTCAACGCTGAAAACGCTGTCTGCATGCATTTTGCCGAAAATGATCTCTCTATATAATCCGGTGATGTTCTCTTCAACAAAATGTACCCTTTCAAATTGTCTGATGATGCCCAGGATATCCGGAGCAACAGGTAATAAGGTTTTGACAATCAAAAGGGAAGCTTTATGTCCGCTTTTTCTCCATTCAGCACAAGCATCCCTGGAAGCTTCAGCCGAAATGCCGTAAGAAACGATCAGGTCTTTACTATCATCCTGTTGGTCATACTCGAAGAAGGTATATTCATTCAGTCGTTTTTCGATCTTTTCCTTTAATCTTCTGGTATTGTTCAGTGATTCGGGGTTGTTTTTGCGGATCATCCCTTCATTATCATGCGTGGATGAGTTGAACCGAACCTGATATTCGTCATTTCCTGCCGGAACAAAAGGAGGAACCATTTTTTGCCCGCTGCGATATGTCTGGTAAGGCAATTCTATCGGATCCGAATCAAAATTCATGCTTAATCTCTCAAGCGGTTTTAAGTCTGAAATGTCAAAACTTTTGCTGGTCATGACCATTTCTTTGGAGGTCAGCAACACCACGGGCGTTCTGAGTGCAATGGATGTTTTGATCGCTTCATGTGTCAGGTACCAACTGTCTTCAAAATCGGATGGACAAAACACCGGTAAAGGATATCCACCCGAGATGGCGCCGTGCAATACTCCCAGGTCACCCTGTGCTCCGGTAGTCGCTGAACCTGTGCTTGGACCCAATCGTTGTGTGATGATCAATAACATGGGTAATTCCATCATATAAGACATATTCAATCCTTCCATCATGAGCGCAAGGCCGGGAAAGGCTGTTGCAGTGACAGGGAATCTTCCGGCAGTGGACAATCCAGCCATCCATTGCATGACCGTGATTTCGTCCGGGCCGGCTAAAAAAAGCGGAAACCGGTTGCCTCCATACTGATAAAACCTGTTGGATGGAGTGATGGGATAACCAATGAATACATCAGCTCCGGATTGAACACAGGCTTCCGTGATGATCATGGAAGCGTCTGTCAAAACGATTTTTTTTTGTTCTTCTGTTTTCAAGCGCAGTAGTTTTAATGCAAAAGTAGTAACTTTATTAAATCATGATCAAACAAATGAACAACCACCCGGATCAAGGGTTTAGTAAAATGGATAAAAATTCAGGTGTTCATTTTTAGGTAGTTATTTTTTCCTGTCAACGATTGATAACCATCTTACCGATAAGAGTTTGATCACCTTTATGGATTCTAACCAAATAGATACCGTTCGGGAAATGATTGACAGGAATTTCCAGTTGGTTGATTCCTGTGGTAAAACCGTTATTTTTAGTAAATTTTGACCTGCCGTAAATATCCAGAATTTCTGCTATTGTCTCAGCGGATTGCAGGATTTCGAATGTGACATGGACTTTGTCGTCGGCGGGATTTGGAAAAAGGGAAATGTTTGTGAAGTCCGGGTTGATCGTATTGACTGAATTATTTGAATAAGCTGGTGTGGCCATTAAAAAATCCCATTGTTCATTCCCGTCTGTTATCCTTCCAAAAGAACGATCTTTTTGTTGTTCTCCGAAGTGTATACTGTCGACCAGATTAAAGTTTTGGTCATTTTTGTAAAACAAAGCGATGATCTCGCCTTCTTTTGCCAGTTTAAAATTCATGTGTGTCTGACCTTCTGAGGATTCCTCATCTGCCCAGAATATCAGGAATGCTTTGGGATCGATCCAGATTTCGGGCAATGCCCATTTTCCAGGACTATTGTGCTTGTCAGTCATGTAAAGACCGCCTAAAAAAACAGGAGACGAGCCATCATTGTACAACTCCACCCAATCGTCGTAATCTCCGCCTTCATCCTTGATCGTGTTGTTATTTTCTGCCATGAACTCATTGATATACAGGTCAGAAAGTCTGCTTCCTAACTGGACAATTTCAGTGCCACAAAAGGGATATTGATAGGTTTTGGAAGTATGATCCTTAGCTGAAAGGTAAAAATGCAGTTTTTCAGCGCTCAAATTCGGTTGTAAGATCAATGTATACAGGCTATCAGAAGATTTGGTGTCTGGATACTGACCATCGTCCTTTAAAATGATACAGGTATAATTGCCATTTCCATAATGGTAACAAAAAGTCACTTCACTGATGGCTTCGTCATCATAAATCACAGCGTCCATCCTCAATTCATTGCTTTTTACCTGATAAAAAGTTTTGACATCCTTGATCACCGGGCTGATATTGGCTGATTGAAGCTGAGCAAATGCCGAATTCCGGCGGGCAGTAATATAGGGTTTGATACCGTATTGAACATGGTTTTCATCGATGTCCGTGTTATAAGAATTCAAAAAATCGGTCATTGTAAAACCATAATCCAGCGGGCGGTATGGATCTGCTGAGGCGGAGGCGGTTATTTTTGAACGAAAGGCATCCAGATAAGGGAAAAGATGGTTTTCTTCAAAGGAATTTTCCATAAACAATTCGAGATAATAACTCAACCTGTTTTTGTATTCCGGCACCTGCAATATATTTTTATATAACGGTCTGGGTTCGTCGTTTTTGGCCCAGGAATAAATATTTCTCGTTCCCCAGTCACGGTTGAGCCAGTCAATGCCAAGTGTATTGTCCAGATCATAAGGAATGTATTCAAATTTACCTGTAAAACTGTTTTTATACAGATAAAAGTTGTTTTTGTTGTAATGTGGTCCATCCCAGTTTCCTGAAAGGATATCAAAAGCAATGGCCCTGATCATACCATCGATATTCAGGATTTTTTCCAGTTTACAAGGCAGATCTGCAATAGGTGTATTATTGATCACATCGATGAATTCGGCCAGATCAGAATAATCATCCGTCTCTGTATTGGTAGTCAATTCATAAACTCTCGTATCGCCGTTCAGGTGTTTGTAATTGTCAGGATTTGAACCACGATATGCCAGATCTGCCGGCCAGGTGCATTTGTACAGATTTCCATCATTGTTACCAAACCGGCTTTTGACAAAGTTCTCATCGATATGTTCAACATTGATATACAAGCCAAAATAAATGCCGTTGATAAACAGTTCGATATGGTTTGCCCTCGGTGCAGGAATTTTCATTTCCCTGAGTAAATCCCAGCAAACTTTTGCTCGTATGACAGCAGGGTCATTGTGTTCACCATTTAAATTCAGTTTTTCAAATCCTTCATATTTTCTTCCTGATTCGAAAGTGTTGAAAGATATTTTGAAGGATTTTTTTTGGGAGTTTCTTGAAGTATTTCCCCTGAGTCTGAAGCCGATGTTTTCTATCGTATCACGGTTTTGTCCATCATTGAAAATAAACGTGGCTGGATAGTGTTCATCACTTTCAGCATTTGCAGGGTCAAGGATCCACTGCAAAAAGGTTGGGTTGATAGTGATCTCTATCTTCGGGATGATGTCATCGTTGAATACCTCTCCTTTTGTTGGGAATGGATCCTGAGCGGACAATTTTGAAGTCAGAAAAATGCATGTCAGGAGAACACAATAAAATTTATGAAGCATCATGTTGTTTTTAGCTGATAAAAATTAACCTGTAAAGTTAATTTCTTCCTTGTTGTAAATGAAACTTTGGTTCTTTTATAGCTGAAAATCGAGTGGGATTCGCTGTGAAACCCCGGAATGAGTCTGAAAGCGCCCTGTTTTTGTCATTGTGTTCCATTTTTTTGTATGAACACAGTAATTTTCTTTTTTTCTTATGATGCATATTGGGTTACGGCAGACCGAATAGTCGTATATTGCCGGATATTTTGAACAATTGGCAGGGCAATGAGTTAGTTTGCCGGAATTCTAATAATCGATCTGATCAGAATATTTTTAAAAACAGGACATGGAAACAGCCAGAGGCTTTTATTTCAACAGAAAGGATAAAGTTTTTTATACCAGACCAATCATTTCTTCTGATAAAGTTTTTTTGAAAGATGGTTTTAAATTATTGTCTCTGAGGTCCAGGTTCAACAGGTTTTTAAGTTTTCTGAAAGGATTGACCGAAGAACAATTGACATTTTACACAGAGGTGGATAATACCAATCATGTTGCCTGGGGAATTCTGGAAGTAACGGGAGGTGTTTCAAAACCGGCTGGCATCGGAAGATTTGTGAGGGTGAAAGATGAACCTGAAACAGCAGAAGTAGGTTTGACCATTGTAGATGTATATCAGAAAAACGGGTTGGGCACTTTGTTGCTGGCCATATTGAATATGGAAAGTCTGAGGTGTGGCATTAAAAAATTGAGGTATCATGTCGTGGAGAGTAATTTTGGTATGAGAAAGCTGTTGGAACCGTTGGATTATGTTGTCAAGCTAACTGATCAGGGTGTCATGATAGTAGAGACACCTGTTTTTGGTAATTTTCAGGACTTGCCGCAGCAGGCAAAAGGAAAAAAAATTGAAGAGACCTGGAAGGAAGTTACATTTAATATGGAAAGGAAATGAGTTTACTTTTTTTTATTTTTCAGCATGGCATGTGCTGTCAGAATTTCCTTGATGTTGACAGCATTAATTTTAGATGCTACCTTATGATTTTTTTGTCAGTATAAAAACAACCACTTCCTGCAACTAATTTGATGATAATTCGTTTATGACTTGAACTTTGACCAAAAAGAAGTTTCAAAGAAATGTTATCACAAAAGTTGTTGACTGAAAATTGAAAAACTCGTTTGGCAAACAACTTAAAAATCCAATTAAATCGGGATAATGAATATACACAAATACGTCTTATTGATATGTTTAATGACTCTGGGTCTGACATTGAATGGGCAGCAGTTTACGATCAGCGGTTATGTTGAGGACTCAGAAAGTGGTGAAAAACTCATTTCTGCCAATGTTTTTGATCTGAAGTCATTGTCAGGAACAGTGTCGAACACATACGGATTTTATTCTTTGTCACTCAAAAAGGACTCTATCAGACTGGAGATTTCCTATATTGGCTACCAATCCAAAACGATAGATCTGTACCTGAATAAAAACATTCAGCTGAATGTCGAATTGTCGCCCTCAGTTACTCTTGAACAGGTCGAGATCAAGGCAGAAAGAAGCAAAAGGATCGAAGAGCAATCGCAGATGAGTGTAGTGGAAGTTCCGATCCAACAGATCAAAAAAATTCCTGCTTTGCTTGGAGAAACGGATGTTTTGAAGGCGCTGCAATTGCTTCCGGGTGTTCAATCCGGAGGTGAAGGACAGAATGGATTGTATGTACGTGGTGGAAGTCCTGATCAGAATTTAATTTTGCTGGATGGTGTGCCATTGTATAATGTGTCGCATTTATTTGGTTTTTTTTCAGTTTTTAATGCAGATGCTATCAAGAATGTTACCTTGATGAAGGGTGGATTCCCTGCCCGTTACGGTGGTCGTTTATCTTCAGTGATCGATATTTCGATGAAAGAAGGAAATATGAAAAGTTATCATGGCGCTGCTTCCATAGGGATCATTTCATCCAGGTTAATGTTTGAAGGGCCGATCATCAAAGACAAAAGTTCATTCATCGTTTCCGGGAGAAGGACATACATTGATTTTCTTGCAAGGCCATTCATTGAAAATGCATTTAAATCGGTAGATGGGCAAAGCGGTTCAGTTGGATATTTTTTCTATGATCTGAATGCCAAAGTCAATTACAAGCTATCAGAAAAGGACAGGCTTTACCTGAGCATGTATTCTGGCAGAGATCCTTTTTACTTTGAATTCGGAGATGAGATCAAGGATGTCAATAAAAACAATATAAGTACGGATTTAAGTTGGGGGAATGTTATAGGTGCATTGAGATGGAACCATGTCTGGGCGCCCAAATTATTCAGCAATGCCCATTTGACCTACAGCAAATATAATTTTGGAACCGGTGTGAAAACTGAGATCATTGATTATCAGGATGATTTCAATTTTGATGCCGGTGTAAGTTATGATTCCGGAATTGAAGATTTTGGAGCCAAGCTTGATTTTGACTATGTGCCTGTACCCAATCATTACATCCGCTTTGGGGCGAATATCATTCACCATTCATTTAAACCCGGACAAACAAATCTTGTATTTGATGTAGGAACATTTGTTATAGATACTACCTTGGGTCAGCCGGACATTGCAGCGCATGAAGCCGGATTTTATATCGAAGATGATTTTAAAGTCAGCAAAAACTTCATGATCAATGCCGGTATGCATTATTCATTGTATATTTTACAACAACAGACATATCAGTCTCTGCAACCACGGATCAGCGCGAATTTGCGTTTACCGTGGGATATTGCATTGAAAGGTTCTTTTGTGACCATGCAACAATACCTCCAATTACTGACGAGTGAAAGTATCGGTCTTCCATGGGATCAATGGTTGCCTACAACCTCAATTGTCAAGCCACAGAAATCATGGCAGGCAGCGATCGGACTGGCAAAAACATTCGGGGATGAATATGAGATCAGTTTAGAGGGGTATTACAAAGAAATGGATAATGTCACTGCGTTTAAAGAAGGAGCAGGACAATTTGATCTGAAGCCATGGGAAGAATTAGTGACTCAGGGTGAAGGGAAATCTTATGGGGGAGAATTTTTTGTACAGAAAAAAACAGGCAGATTTACCGGTTGGGTGGGTTATACATTATCCTGGACCAGCCGTCGTTTTGACGAGAAAAACGGAGGAAAGTGGTATCCCTATAAATATGATCGCAGGCATGACATCTCCATTGTTGCGAGTTACAAAATTTCTGAAAAGTTTGAATTCAGCCTAACCTGGGTATATGGAACCGGTAATGCATATACACTGGCCAATTCGAGGTTTTACAGTTATGCTCCGGATTATTATAAATACCTCAACAGTCAAAACTTTCAGAATTATCTCAGTTTTTGGCAGTCAGAAAGTTTCCGGTCACGTAATGAATTCAGGATGCCGGCATATCACAGATTGGACGTAGGTCTGGATTATAAATATAAGTATAAAAAAACCACCAATACATGGTCAATCGGGGCATATAACGCATATAACAGATCGAATCCTTTCTTTTTGAACGTTGAGACGAAGTATGATTATAATCCCGTTACAGGAGAGTATGAAGACAGAAGGGCATTGATTCAGTATAGTTTGTTTCCCATTATACCATCAATTGCATACAAGATTGAGTTTTAATAAACTATCAAAAGAAAATAAAATATAATGAGCAGATTAAGCAGGATGAAAATATTTCCATTTCTTATTGTTGCGAGCTTACTGACCGGTTGCACTGATTTTTTCATTCAGGAATTGGATATTCCAAGGCAGGATGTTGACAACCAATTGGTTATTCATGGATTTGTGAATGATACCGATGATTCGATCGAAATGGTTATCGGCAAAAACTGGTCGGTAGATGAAGAATTGGATGAAGCTGAATCAAAAATCAATCAGGCTAAAATTTCAATTTTTCAGAGCGGGAATCTCAAATATGAGATCGAGCAGGATCCACAGGGAAAATATTTGAAAAAGTTGAGTTCCATGCTAGGAGGAGCGGGTGAAGACTGGAGGATTGAAGTGACACATCCCGATTATGATAAAGCAGTTGTGAATACCGTTATGCCAAGGATGGTCTTTCCGAAGTCAGTTCGTTTTATTGAAGGTTATAATTTTGGAGGTGTAGGCTCATTTGAGGAAGCGAATGCCATTGAAATAACCATTGATGATCCGGGAGATCAGGAGAATTATTATGAAGTGCGTTTGTTGACGGTAGTCATTGATCAGGAAGAACTGATATTTGGTACTGACACTTTTTATGTGGAGACCTATTATCCTGACAATTATTTCAGTGATGATCCGATCATTGAAAGAGGAACGAGTGGCTTGCTTATTCCCGATGATAGTTTCAATGGTAAAGAAAGGGTATTTTATATAGTGATGACAGGTCAAAAGGTGGAGGACATTCCGGTTGACAAACTAAAAGTAGAGTGGAATTGCGTATCCAGGGATCATTATCAGTATTCAAAATCCCTACAAAAGTATCAACGTTCGAGTAATTTTGGCTTTTTTGCCGAACCCATCGGTATCTACACCAATGTGGAAAATGGCTTGGGACTGGTATCTTTCAAGGCAAGTAGGATTTTGGATGTAGCTGAGTGATAGGAAAAATCCTCGGGAAATGGAATTTACCCTGCAAGCAACGAGGAAAATTCCTTAAAAGTTGCATTAAAATCAAGTTTGGAATTTTACGAGCACTTTATTGATCCTTTTTACCAGCGCAGGACCTTCATAAATGAATCCTGTATAGATCTGTAGCAGACTGGCTCCGGCTTCGAGTTTTTCGATCGCATCTTCAGCGCTTTGAATGCCGCCTATTCCAATAACAGGAATGGAACCGTTTGAACGTTGAACAATATACCGGATGATCTCTGTAGATCGATGTTTTAATGGAAGTCCGCTCAATCCTCCTGAACCGATCATTTCCACGGTGTGTGCGGATGTGACCAATCCTTCTCTGGAAATGGTCGTATTTGTGGCCACAATTCCTGAAATTCCTGTTTGCTGCACGATGTCAATGATATCATCCAGTTGTTCGAAACTCACATCAGGCGCTATTTTCAAAAATATTGGTTTGGGTTTTTCTTTCGTAAGGTTTAATTTTTGAAGTGAACCAAGTATGTCGGTCAATGGTTTTTTGTCCTGCAATTCCCGCAGGTTCGGGGTATTTGGCGAACTGACATTCACCGTAAAATAATCCACGTAAGGGAATAGTTTTGTAAAGCAAATGAGGTAGTCTTCTTTGGCATTTTCAAGAGGAGTGATCTTGTTTTTGCCGATATTGCCACCGATGATCAGATTTTTTTTCTTTATTTTTTTTAATTTACTGATAGCAGCATCAACACCAAGGTTATTGAAACCCATCCGGTTGACTAATGCCTGATCTTCCGGTAATCTGAAAATACGGGGCTTTGGATTCCCGGGTTGACCCAAAGGGGTAATGGTACCGATTTCGATAAAACCAAAACCCAGGCTTGCCATTTCTCTGATCAACGATGCATTTTTGTCAAATCCTGCAGCGAGGCCGATCCTGTTTTTGAAATGAAGGCCGGCAACTTCTGTACCAAGTCTTTCATCTCTGAAATTGAAAAGAGCACCAAGTATCATCTTTACAAAAGGCAAACGGATGATTGCAACGATGATCGCATGAGCTTTTTCCGGAGAAAATTTGAAAAGTAAGGGTTTAATTATGAAATTATACATCGCAGATACCACCGTCTTTCAATTTATTAAAATCCCTCACCAACAATCGATGTCTGTCGAAAGTGATCACTTCATTGCTTTTCAAAACATTTAAAACTGTAGTAACTGTTTGTCTGGAAGTTGCTGTTATGTTAGCGATTTCCCGATGGGTATTGAAATTGCGCACTACGATCTCAAAACCAATCCTTTCTCCCACAGTTTCAGCCAGATTGACCAGATAATCAACGATCCTGGTTCTGGAATCTTTAAAGATCATGGCTTCCAGTCTTTCTTCCAAAGCAAGTTCTTTTTGGGCGACAAGTGTCATGAAGTACCGGGTCAAATCAATGCTGTTGTCCATCAAAGAAAGCATTTTTGTGACCGAACAGACACCCAATATCGAGTCTTCTGTCGCATATGCGAAATCTCTCCTGTATTCCATTCCGATCAAAGCAAGTTCTCCAAAAACCTGACCTTCCGTGAGGACATATTTGGTGATTTCTTTTTGGGTTTCTCCGTAGCATCCGATTTTGACATGGCCTTTATGAAGGAAATAGATCTTGTCAGCGATGTTGTCCGGCGAGTATATAAATGCACCCTTTTTCAGATGCAATTTATATAGATCAGAGGATGCTTTCAGGTAATTCGAATGATTAAAGATCTCTTCAATCACGTGCTGCAAATCGGATAATTGTTTTACTGCCATAGGTTTTTTTATTCAGCGTCAAGTTTCAGACTTAAAATATCTACCAATTTGTTTACGAGAGGATTCTTTTCATGAAACAAATCAAATTTCTCTTTGTTCGTAAGAATTTTTACAGGCTGAGCTTCTTCATAGTCAGGGAACAAATTTTTATCGGATATTATTTGAATCTCAAAATTATCTTTGGATGATAACCCTCGGATTTGTTCAATCAGAGCTAATTCCTGGCGGACGGTTTCTTCATGTCCTTCGGTTGGGACGAAAAGAGAAAGTTTATTGGTTTCCAAAACAGGTTTGATTAGCTTTAACCTACTGGAAATAAAAGGTGAAGTGTGGTTTTCGGTATAAGTTGATAAAATATTGATGACAAGTTCAATGCTGATTTCCCGTACATTTTCTTTTTGCGTTTTGATTTCAGTGACGACTTCAGCTTTCAGTTCATTCAAACTTTTTATTTTTGGAATAAACCCTGGAATTTCAGGAATGGTTATAGGGTTTGGTGTTTTTTGAAGAACATGTTCAGATGGAGGCTTTTGTCCTTTTGAAGGGTCTGAAGATTCAATTTTTTCCTTATTTAAACTGACGGGTGAATCTGTAGTGGAAAGATTTTCAGTACTTTTTGTACTTGTTTGTGGCATTTTTTTTTGTAAAGAAGCCAGGTCAGCTTCGGTGTTCACTTTTTTTTTTGGATCACCAATTTGGCTCAGATCAAGCAATCTACCCAGATAACACATTTTACTGAGTGAGATCTCTATGTGAAGTTGTTTGTTATTTGCTTTTTGATAATTGATATCACACTGATTGGCAATGCTTAACGCGCTGAGAATAAAATCCAGTCTTGTGAGTTTGGCCTGATCAGCATATCTGTTTTTTAAATGTTCACTGGCTTCAAGCAATTGGATGGTTTCGATGTCTTTTGCCAGCATGAGTTGTCTGAGGTGTTCTGAAAGACCGTTGATAAAAACAGAACCTTCGAAACCGTTGCGTGAGATTTCATTGAACAATAATAATACAGCAGAGAGATCTTCAATGAGCATTGAATCCACTATGCGAAAGAAGTAGTCATAGTCCAGAAGGTTGAGGTTTTTAACGACATCTTTGTATGTGATGGTTTGATTGTCAACAGAACTTATTACTTTGTCCAGTATGGAAAGTGCATCTCTCATGGCGCCGTCAGCTTTTTCTGCAATGACAAATAGGGCATCTTTGTCATATGAGATACTTTCCTTCCGGCAAATTGATTCCAGATTTAGGGCGATGTCCTGTTGAGTGATTCTTTTAAAGTCGAAAATCTGGCATCTGGACAAGATAGTCGGCAAAAGTTTGTGTTTTTCCGTTGTTGCCAAAATAAAAATGGCATGCGCCGGAGGTTCTTCCAGTGTTTTCAAAAATGCATTGAATGCTGCCTGTGAGAGCATGTGAACCTCATCAATGATGAAAACTTTATATTTTCCACTCTGGGGCAGAAATCTTACCTGATCAGTCAATGCCCGGATATGATCCACGCTGTTGTTGGACGCTGCATCCAGTTCGAGGATGTTGAACGTAGCATTTCCATTGAAGGATTTGCAGGACTCGCACTCATTGCACGCCGTATGCTTGTCTAACGGGGATTGACAGTTGAGCACTTTAGCCAGGATTCTTGCGCAGGTGGTTTTGCCGACACCTCTGGGTCCGGTAAAAAGGTAGGCATGAGCTACGTGATTGGTTGATAAAGCGTTTTTTAAAGTATTGGCAACATGTTGTTGTCCAACCACTTCATCAAAAGTAGTTGGTCTGTATTTTCTGGCAGATACAATATATTTTTCCATGTTATGCACAAATATAAAGATCAATTTAATTTATCCAAGCAATTGAAAGCATACTATTTTTTTGGAGAATGCATGTATTCTTTTAATTGAAGACCGGTTTTTTTTTAATGCTCCCGTATTAAAGAGCATACATTAAACCAGGGACAATAAATTTGGATCAAATGAAATAGTTTTCAGACTTCTCTACCTAAAAAATATTGAGTGTACTTCGAAAAGTCCAATTTGTTGATTTTCAATCGTTTCTTGCCCCAATCTACTTACGTCATTGATCAGCATAAGACTAAAGTTAAACGATTGAAAAACACCAAATTAAAAGTTCCCTTTTAGGCTTGTACTGACTGAAAACGTCAGTGGGGATTTAGNNTTTAGGGGCAAAGACTTTTCGGAGGAAACTCAAAACTCCATTATCATTGAAACCTGGAAAAATTCCAAAAATGCAGCTATACGCATTTTATATTGGATAAATTCCGACAATTATCAGTATATTATAAAATGTTTAATTATTTGAAAAATAGCAAAGTTGCAAATGATTGTTTTTGAATTCAAATTCATTGACAATTATTGTTTTGCAAATAAAATAGATTCTTAGCATTTTATATAAAACGCCGACTTCACGTTTCATTAACGGCAATATTGCGAACTCAGATACACTTAGCAAAGAAGGGAAGGAGAATATGCAAGAATGAAGACTTCAGCTGTATCATACATCTCAAATCAAGGCAAAATCCACTTTCTAATATCATTTTGCACTTTTATGCTGGTTTGTCCATGAGGATGGTAATTGTCCTCAATTCTTATTTATTAGAAAGTGTTTGTAATGAAAGGATTGATGAAGACGGGAAGCAACAGAGTTTTTTTGGACATATATCAGGTGAAAGTAAGGAAAAATTCCACTGATTTTTTATCGAATAATGATTTTTATAGATAAAAAACGGAGTTTTTGTTTGTCTGGAATCATCCAAAAAAAATGTTGCATTGCAAAAACTTCAGTTTTTACATTAAAAGGTTTTAACA
>DDTL01000147.1 GCA_002344345.1 Saprospiraceae bacterium UBA2365 | reverse complement strand
TTTTGGTTACCATTTTGAATTGTAGAAAAAGGGATGTAACACTGTTCTCCCTAACCTGGACGAGCCAGAACCAAAGAGGAATTTGATAGAAGAACCTCGTTGGATTTACATCCTACGGGGTTCACCCCGTAGGATACATATCCTACGGGGTAAATATTCTGTGAGCATTAATTTTTCATCAACTTTCTTAAAAGTTCATCCAAAAAATGCACGAATTCAATTTTCAAGACACTAAATAATTACAAAATAATTCACCATAAGGAAAGAATGTATATTGTTTACATTGAAAGTTAGGTGTTGATTGACCAATTATTGTTAAAAATGAATGTTTCCTTCAGGAATGTTGAAAGTATATGCTTTCATTAAAAGATTTGATATACTTCGGAGTGAATTTCGGTATTTTCTTGCAAAGTTCGATCATGGTAGTACCTTTGTGAAATTGAAACATCCGATATGATCAGGAAAATGATATTCCATTTTGGCAGATACATGATTTGGTTGAGGAGCATACTCAGCAAACCAGAGAAATTTTTCATGTATTACAAAGAAACCATGAGGCAAATGGATGACATTGGCATTGGTTCTTTAAAAATTGTTTTAATTATTTCAATTTTCATTGGTGCTGTTGTGGCGGTCCAACTATCTTATCAATTGGGAGAAACGCTTGTTCCGAAATGGTATGTTGGTTACATTCTCAGAGATATGGTGATCATCGATATGGCGCCCACCATCACTTGTCTGGTATTGGCGGGCAAAGTTGGATCCAACATTGCTGCAGAGATAGGAGGCATGAGGCAGAAGGAACATATTGATGCCATGGAAGTGATGGGAGTAAATACAACATCTTATCTGGTATTGCCCAAAATAATTGCAGGACTTTTTACGACACCTTTATTGGTCATACTCGCTGCCGGACTTGGCATAGGTAGTGGATATCTGATAGCGATCATAGGAGGATATTTTACAGCTGCTGAATTTTTGCAAGGGCTTACCACATATTATGATGCATATAATGTCTTCATCATGATCATCAAATCGCTTGTTTACGGCTATATTTTTACATCTGTTTCTGCTTACCATGGTTATTTTGTTAAACCAGGAAGCATTGCCCTGGGCAGGGCAGGGACAGATGCGGTGGTATATAGCAACATCCTGATTTTGGTTTCAGACTACATCATCGCAACCGTCATGACCGGTTAATAAATGTTTGGATAATGTCCAAATTGCCAAAAGTCCCTTTAGTATAGATTAAGATAAAGAATTCAAATGATTAGAGCAAAAAAAATATATAAATCGTTCGGAGACCTGAAAATCCTGGATGGCATAGATTTTACCTTTGAAAAGAGGAAGACCAATCTGATCATTGGACAGAGCGGAGCGGGCAAGACCGTTTTACTTAAGATCCTTGTAGGGCTGCTGGAACCCAGTTCAGGAGAAGTCTGGTATGATCAGATCAATTGCATGGGTCTCAATAAAAAGGAAAGACGTCAGCTGAGTATGTCGGTTGGGATGCTTTTCCAGGGATCAGCATTATTTGATTCAATGTCTGTTGAAGAAAATATCCGGTTCCCTCTGGATATGTTTACGAATTTTACAGACGGTGAGAAACGGCTAAGGATTGATTATTGTCTCAATAGGGTTGAACTGAAAGGAGTCAACAAGAAATATCCTTCAGAACTTAGCGGAGGTATGCAAAAAAGAGTTGGAATTGCGAGGGCCATTGTTTTGAAGCCAAAATACTTATTTTGCGACGAGCCCAATTCCGGACTGGATCCAAAGACAGCCATTGTGATAGATGATCTCATCAAAGATATTACCATTGAAGAAGATATGACCACTGTGATCAATACGCACGATATGAACAGTGTAATGGAGATCGGAGACAATATCCTATTATTGAATAAAGGGAAAATGGAATGGACAGGCCATAAGGATGAGATCCTGGCCAGTCAGAATCAGTACCTGAGTGATTTTATTTTTGCATCCCCATTTTTAAAGCAGCTGAAAGAAAGGGCTTTCCAGGGAATATGATCAGAAACCGGATATTCAACCTGCAAAATGTCTGAAAAATTGAAACTGTCCAAAAAGGTCAGATTCTTTTGTAGATACAGGACAGTTCATCAGGTCAATTTGTCAGTTATGCTGAATGGTATGCGATTTGATCAGGTATCAAAAAAATTGAGTATTTATGCAAAAAGGACAGATAGACGTTAAAGCACATGATATTTTCCCATTGATCAAGAAGTTTTTGTATTCTGATCAGGAAATATTTTTGAGGGAATTGATCAGTAATGGAATTGATGCGACTACCAAGCTGAAGGTATTGGCTTCCAAGGATGAGTTCAAAGAAGAATTGGGAGATTTGACAATCGATATCAGGCTGGATGAAGAAGCAAAAACGCTGACCATCAGTGACAGAGGGGTCGGTATGACAGGAGACGAAGTGATCAGGTATCTTAACCAGGTAGCTTTTTCATCGGCTCAGGAATTTATGGAAAAATATAAAAGTGATGATATCATCGGTCATTTCGGATTAGGATTTTATTCAGCTTTTATGGTGGCTGAAAAAGTAGAGGTTGTCACCAAATCTTACAAGGATGGTTCTCAGGCAGTTAAATGGACATGTGAAGGCCAGCCAGATTTTACCCTTGAGGATGTTGAAAAAGTTGATCGTGGCACTGATGTGATCCTACACATTGGTGAAGAAGGCAAAGAATATCTGAAGAAAGCGAGGATACAGGAATTGTTGGATAAATACAGCAAGTTTTTGCCTGTATTGATCCGCTTTGGCACCAAAACGGAATATATTACTGAAGGTGAAGGTAAAGACTCCAAGCAGGTAGAGAAGGAAGTAGAAAATATCATCAATAATCCATATCCTGCATGGAAAAAAGCGCCAGCAGATCTGACTGATGATGATTATAAAGCGTTTTATCAGGAGTTGTATCCATATAGCCCGGAACCGGTGTTTTGGATTCATCTGAATATGGATTATCCTTTCAATCTGACAGGTATCTTGTATTTTCCAAAGCTGAACAATTCGGTTGAAATCCAGAAGAATAAAATTCAGCTATACAGCAATCAGGTTTTTGTAACGGATGATGTAAAAACTATAGTACCCGAATTTTTGACATTGTTGCATGGGGTGATCGATTCTCCGGACATACCGCTGAATGTATCCAGGAGTCATTTGCAAAGTGATTCCAATGTCAAGAAGATCACATCCTATATCACCAAAAAGGTCGGGGAAAAGTTGGCAGATATTTTCAAGGAAAACCGTAAGGATTTTGAAGAAAAGTGGAAGGATCTCAGTACTTTTATCAAGTATGGTATGATTTCCGAAGAGAAATTTTATACCAAAGCTGAAAAGTTTGCCTTATTTCAAAATGTTGAAGGCGGATTCTTTACGATTGATGAATATTTAGAAAAGATAAAGGATATCCAAACCAATAAGCATGACAGGAAGATCATCATTTATACCAGCAATGAAAAAGCCCAGCATGCTTATGTTCAGTCAGCCAAAAAAGAGGGATACGATGTTTTGGTGATGGATAATATCCTGGACAACCATTTTATGCAGCATCTCGAGATGAAAGTTGACAAGATCACTTTTGTCAGGGTAGACTCGGAAACGATTGACAAATTGGTGGAAAAGGATACGGAGCGTGAATCTGTGTTGTCAGAAAAGAACCAGGAGAAGGTCAAGGAAATATTCCGGAATGCGCTGGGAGATCATAAAGAAAAGATTGAGTTGAAGGCGATGTCTCCTGAAGATATGCCTGTTGTGATCACCAAACCTGAATTCATGAGAAGAATGATGGAAATGCAGGCTATGCAGGGAGGACAATTTGCTGATTTTCCTGAAATGTATCAGATTGTGGTCAATACCAATCATCCATTGATCGCAGATAAACTGATCAATATGAGAAATGAAGAGAAAAAGGTTCACTTTGCTAAATACCTTCAAAAGCTTGCTTTGCTCAATCAAAACATGCTGACAGGAGAAGAAATGTCTGAGTTTGTTCACATGAGTGTGGACATGCTGAAACAATGAAAATGAAAAGTTTTTCGGGTTATTTGTTTGACCTTGGTCTTTGAATAAAAAAAGCGCTGACGAATTTGCTCATCAGCGCTTTTTTATATCCACAATTTTTTTGATGGAGTATCAGGGCATCATACCTTCATTCAGGGCCAATGTAGCCGGTGTTCCGATCTCATCGATTTTTTGCATGATACTGTCCCTGTGAATGAAGAAGTGTTGCAACTTGGCATGTGGTAAGGCTTTCATACTGGGAAGTCTTTCTTTCAGGTGGTTGACAGGTCTGTTGTTTTTTGTCATACGGAAGCATACGTGCGGGCCGGTAGCCAAACCGGTTGAGCCCACATATCCTATGGTTTGCCCCTGCGAAACCCTTGTACCTTTCCTTAAACCTTTGGCAAAGCGGGACATATGCAGATAAGTCGTGGCATAACTTTTATCATGTTTGACTTTTACGTAATTTCCATTGCCTGAACCATATCCTTTTTCCACGACAACGCCATCTGCAACTGAATGAATGGGTGTACCGTGTGGAGCTGCATAATCTGTTCCGTAATGGGGTTTATGTCTTTTGTGGATCGGATGAAGGCGGTTGTAACTGAATTTGGAGGATATTTTGATGAATTTTACAGGCGCTTTGAGGAATGATTTTTTACTTGAATTGCCCAGCTCATCGTAGTAGCCTGTATCTTCTCCAGACTCCCAATAGATTGTATAATGAGGTCTGTCATTTTCATAATATGCTCCGATAATATTGCCGATACCTACAGGTTGTCCATCTATATATTTACGTTCAAAAAGCAGTTTATAAAAGTCGCCCTGCTGCACCCTGTGAAAGTCTACCTGTGCGCCGAGCGCTTCCTCCATTTTTCCGATGACGGCATATTCCAGACCGATATCTGTCATTGAATTCCACAATGAAGATTCAATAAAACCTTGTGCAGTTTCAATTTTCACCTCATAATCCCGTTCAACTTTTTTAACGGAAACTGAATCTCTGAAATCATATACTACGTAATTAAATGGATCCGGTTCGTACACAAAACTGAGTAATTCGCCACAGCTATCCTTTTTGATCAGGGTATAATTGAGCCCGGCAACAATATTATTCACATTAAAAACCCCTTTGGATTTTTCGAACAATTGTTTGATGATCTCATAACTGATCCCTTCATCCATCAGGAGGTTGGCTAATATTTGATTGGGCTGAACTTTTGCTTCGATAAAAACATGGTCTTCTTCTGTGAAACCAAATTTCTCGGTTGTACTGGAGTCATCTGTTTGTTTTCGGTCAGGGTTAAAATAATTTTTGAAACCCAGAAAAGAGAAAAATGCTACATTTACAATCAGAACATATACTCCGGCTTCAACGAGAAATTTTTTAATTTTTGATCTTTGCATAGTTAATCAATTAGTTTTGGAATGTAAAAATCGCCTCCAAATCTAAAAATAATATTTTAAACGATGTAATTTTCTTTTTCTAATATTTAAATACATACTTTTCAATAGTATATAGGTTATAATAAATTGTAATTTAATGAATTCCATCCATTTTAACGGAAAAATCCTTGATTTTGGTACGCCCAGGGTAATGGGTATTCTCAATTGTACACCGGATTCATTTTTTGATGGTGGCAAATTTTTCAGCAGATCGGTTGCCCTTAAGCATGCAGAAAAAATGTTGACCGAGGGTGCAGAAATCATCGACGTAGGAGGTATGAGTTCGCGACCCGGAGCAGAACCGGTCAGTTCAAATGAGGAGATCGGAAGGATTGAACCTGTAATAGATGCTTTGCGGCGGGAATTTCCCGGAATTTTTATTTCGGTTGATACTTTTCGTACGGAAGTTGCCGAGATTGCACTGGATGCCGGAGCTGACATAGTCAATGACATTAGTGGAGGTGAATTGGACAAAAGGATGTTTTCTTTTATCGCCGAAAGGAAAGTTCCATATATTCTGATGCATATGCAAGGTACACCAGGGAACATGCAACTTGATCCTGCTTATGACCAGGTTGTCAGTGAAATATTTCATTATTTTGTCAATAAAATCAGGCAGTTAAAAAGTTTTGGAATAGAAGAAGTGGTCATCGATCCGGGGTTTGGTTTTGGAAAAACCATCGTGCATAATTTTGAGATACTAAACCAACTGGAAGTGTTTTCAATCCTGGAAAAACCTGTTTTGGCAGGGTTATCCAGAAAATCAATGCTATATAAAACTATTGGTCATGGTCCTGAAGAAGCATTAAGCGCAACCGCTTCTGTACATATGGTGGCACTTCAAAAAGGTGCCAGTATACTACGGGTTCACGATGTTAAAGAAGCAAAAGATGTTGTCAGGATTTTTTCTGCTATGAAGTCTGCTTGTAAATGAATTTCAGATGTTTTTTAATGAATGAACTTTTATAACAATGTAACCAGTACGTTGCATGCCCAGGCCTGATCAAGTTTAACTCTGATCTCTTTATTCTGCAGTTTGAATTATATTTTAAAGTGAAAGGTCTCCAGTTTTTCCAAAAATGGGAGCATGTCAAAGGTTTCCAAATTTATCATTTTGCCTTCCTTTGAAAATATTGATTCCACAGTGTTCATCAAATTCAGATTCTGCTGTTGTTGTATCTCGAAATTCGGATGATTTTTAAGTGATTTTGCCAGATAGATCTGTTCGGGCTGCCCCGGTGTCGGAATGAGTATAGCTTTTTTCCCGGTCTTAATCAGATCCATGATCGTGGTGTATCCAGTCCTTGCCACAATGATTTTACTCGAATTAATGACTTCATTGAGTTGGGTTGAGGTCATATAACTGACTAATTTTACATTTCCTAAGTTATGTTCAATTCTTTCCGGTGTTTTACCTAGAATCAATATATGATTTCCCGGAACTTGTTGCATTTGTTCTGTTAAAATGTATTCAAGCTTGGTTCTTTGGGGTTCAGGTCCTGAAATTATACCGCAAAGGTCATAGGTTTCCCTGGTTTTTTTTGGTTCCAATCTGCTCAGTATACCCAGATAGGTATGGGATTTTTGGGGAGGAGATGACAGTTGGGGTGCAAGCTGGTGTGGAGGAGGAAAATCCGGGATCCAGATATGATCGAATGGTTTCATCAGCCTTTGGTTGATGGCTGATGCCAGGGGATCAAGAAAGGCATGTCCGGTTTGAAGTTTGATCTGATGGCTGATAAAAACTGAAGTGATTTTTTTGGAATGAACACCATAACGATTGTCTGATATGATCAGGTCCGGGTTTTCTTTTTGTATTAAACGGGTCATTTCTTTTTTTTCACGGTTCATCGCCCTGATAAAGTTTCGGCTATGCCATAACATATTCATCACTGGATGGGTAAAGCGGTAATGGATATGATAGGAAGTCAGTTCATAACATGGGATTTGTGGAAATTCCATTCTGAGCAAGTCCAATGCCTGGCCATCTGAGGCGATGACCACTTTGACGTGATGATGTAGTAATGATTGAATGATTGGAATACATCTTGTGGCATGTCCCAATCCCCAGTTGAGAGGTGCTATGATCGCTTTTTTGTACACGAGGGATCAGTTCAGTCTTATCTCGTCGTTATTCTTATCGAAAAATCTGTATTCGTTGATCTGAAGGTCTATGCTTTCATGCAGACTGACCCATTTGGAGTATTGAAAGAACCATTTGGCTCTGATGGAAGGGAAGCCTTGTTTCAGGTAAGCAATGATAAATGGGTGTGCATGAAGTGAAAGTTTGGAACCCGGATTGGACTGAAGTATATAGCTCAGATCCCGTTCGATATTGTCGGTCATGAGGATATTCGGAGTAACTTCTCCGGTTCCGTTACAAACGGGACAAACCTCAGCGGTTTTGATCTCGATAGATGGTTTCACCCGTTGACGGGTGATTTGCATCAAGCCGAATTTACTTAAAGGCAATATTGTGTGTTGCGCCCTGTCTTCTTCCATGAATTTCTTCATTTCATTGAAGAGGATCTTTTTGTTTTCAGGATTTTTCATATCGATAAAATCGATGATGATGATACCGCCCAGATCCCTGAGTCTGAGTTGGCGGGCGATTTCTTCGGCGCATTCAAGGTTGACAGCCAAAGCAGAGTCTTCCTGCCCCTTTTTTCTCATTTTTGGGCCACTGTTAACGTCGACCACGTGGAGCGCTTCAGTTTGTTCTATGATCAGATATGCGCCACTGGGTAGTGTGGAAGTTTTACCAAAAGATGATTTGATCTGCTTGGTGATGCCATATTTCTGAAAAATGGGAGTACTTGAATTATAGAATTTTACTATTTTCTTTTTCTCGGCATCTATGGACTCAATGTAATCTTTTACGTTTTCGTAAACGTTTTTATCATTGACAATGATCTGACTAAAGGAATCGTTGAGGATATCCCTCAAAATGGAAGCCGGTTTATCCAGTTCGCTCATCAGCTTTTTGGGTGGATCTGCCTGTCGGAGCTGTTCATGGAGCATTTTCCATTTTTCGGTGAGTGAATTGATCTCTTCGTGAAGATCGGCCACTTTTTTACCTTCGGCGGCTGTTCGCACGATGATTCCAAAATTGTGAGGCTTAATACTTTGTATAAGAAATTTAAGTCTGTTGCGTTCTTCTGCGTTGAGTATCTTTTTGGAAACTGAAACCCCTTTGGTGAAGGGTGTCATAACCAAAAACCTGCCCGGAATAGTGATTTCGCAGGTAAGGCGAGGTCCTTTGGTTGAGATGGGTTCTTTGAGGATCTGGACCAGAAGCGGTTTTTTCTTTTCCAGAACTTCATCTATTTTGCCCAGCTTATTAATATCATCAGCGAGGACAAATTTATCCAGCATAGCATACTGATTTCCTTCGGAAACAGCAGCATTCACAAATTTTTGAAGAGACCGGAATTGCGGACCCAGATCTGTATAGTGCAGAAAAGCTTCCTTTTTATACCCGATCTCTACAAAAGCAGCATTTAACCCCGGTATCAATTTTTTAATTGAACCTAAAAAGATATCACCAACGGTAAAATTATTACTGGTCTCCTGCATATGCAATTCAACCAGTTTTGATTTTTCCATTAAGGCAATTTCAACTTCAGTAGGGGTTGAATTAATAATTAATTCCCTTTCCACTACAAAATGTCTTTTGCGGTAATATCCAGAGGTCGAAACCGAAGCCTGTATTAAGTGGTAACCAAGAAGAATGATTTACTTCAAGCCTGTTTTTGATTTTGCAGGAAATGGTAAACTGTTTAAATTGGCTAAAATCAAACAACCGGCAGAAAAGAATAAATGATATCTTCCTCCAACACTACCAAAATTTATTTACCTATTCTTTTTCTTATGTCTGTTTTTTCTCAGACGTTTTTTCCTTTTGTGCGTTGCTATTTTATGTCTTTTTCTTTTCTTACCACTAGGCATATCTTCACTATATTATATGATCAACTTATAATTATTTACCTTTCTTTGTCAGTTGGCTTTTTACCTGATCAGTAAAAACTTTTGAAGGTTTAAAAGAAGGAATGAAATGTTCAGGAATTTCAATCGGTTTGTTTTCTTTGATGTGTCTTCCGATTTTCTTTGCTCTTTTCTTCAATACAAATGAACCGAAGCCCCTGACATAAACATTTTCCCCTTCTGCTAATGAGTCTTTTATTTCGCTGAAAAATGTTTCAAGACTGACAAGAACATCAACTTTGGCTACCCCTGTTTTTTCTGCGATAGCATTTACTAAATCTGCTTTTCTCATTGTTAATACTTGGTTTATAGTTATTTAGCTATTCTGAATCTTTATTTTAAAAACAGGGAGCAAATGTCGTAATTTTATTACGGATAAAAAAATATTTTTCGTTTAAATCTTTAGGAAAATTTAATATTTGCCTGAAAATGAGCAAATCAGGACTTGTTTTTTGTCTTTTTTGAATTTAAAACGGGTATTATACGAATGTCCGACACTTTTTATTCTTTGTCAACATAGCTTATTTGTCTTGGTTTTTAGGCTAAAGAGAAAGCGTTGGTCAATGGATTATGGTGTTTGGATTATTGGATGAACGGGTTGTTTTTTATAAAAATTATATTTTAAACCTGCTTTTCAAATGATCAGCCTCATGAATGGGTGTTGCAGATCCCATTATTGCAGGGATCAAGTACTTTTGGTCTTATTAAGTATATTAATATTTGTAATGTATCAGGCTAAATATATATCTTGTGCCTTTCAAATAATTTAATATGCAAAATAAGATATTGATC